>NZ_JBNINT010000001.1:4160000-4419571 GCF_050510895.1 Pannonibacter phragmitetus
AGCAAGCTTAAGCCGGTAGGTGTAGGCGTAGGGAAACCGAGTCTGAATAGGGCGCCTTAGTTCGTTGGATTAGACCCGAAACCGGGTGATCTAGCCATGACCAGGTTGAAGGTGCGGTAACACGCACTGGAGGACCGAACCCACGCCTGTTGAAAAAGTCGGGGATGAGTTGTGGCTAGGGGTGAAAGGCCAATCAAACTCGGAAATAGCTGGTTCTCCGCGAAATCTATTTAGGTAGAGCGTCAGACGAATACTCCTGGGGGTAGAGCACTGGATGGGCTATGGGGACTTACCGTCTTACTGATCCTAACCAAACTCCGAATACCAGGAAGTACTATCTGGCAGACACACAGTGGGTGCTAACGTCCATTGTGGAGAGGGCAACAACCCTGACCGCCAGTTAAGGCCCCCAAATCATGGCTAAGTGGGAAAGGATGTAGAACTCCCAAAACAACCAGGATGTTGGCTTAGAAGCAGCCATCATTTAAAGAAAGCGTAACAGCTCACTGGTCTAAACAAGGGGTTCCGCGCCGAAAATGTAACGGGGCTCAAGCCATGTGCCGAAACTGCGGGTGCACGTAAGTGCGCGGTAGCGGAGCGTTCCGTAGGCTGATGAAGGCAGACCCGTGAGGGCTGCTGGAGGTATCGGAAGTGCGAATGCTGACATGAGTAACGACAAAGCGGGTGAGAGACCCGCTCGCCGAAAGTCCAAGGGTTCCTGCTCAACGTTAATCGGAGCAGGGTTAGCCGGCCCCTAAGGCGAGGCCGAAAGGCGTAGTCGATGGGAATGCAGTTAATATTCTGCAGCCTGCGGGTGGTGACGGATGCCGTGTATCGTATCCCCTTACTGGATTGGGGATGCGGTGAAGGTGTTCCAGGAAATAGCCCCCGCATTATAGACCGTACCCTAAACCGACACAGGTGGACAGGTAGAGCATACCAAGGCGCTTGAGAGAACTATGCTGAAGGAACTCGGCAAATTGCTCCCGTAAGTTCGCGAGAAGGGAGCCTTCTGATCGGGCAACCGGTCAGGAGGGGCACAGACTAGGGGGTGGCGACTGTTTATCAAAAACACAGGGCTCTGCGAAGCCGTAAGGCGACGTATAGGGTCTGACGCCTGCCCGGTGCCGGAAGGTTAAGAGGAGGTGTGCAAGCTCCGAATTGAAGCCCCGGTAAACGGCGGCCGTAACTATAACGGTCCTAAGGTAGCGAAATTCCTTGTCGGGTAAGTTCCGACCTGCACGAATGGCGTAACGACTTCCCCGCTGTCTCCAGCATAGGCTCAGTGAAATTGAATTCCCCGTGAAGATGCGGGGTTCCTGCGGTCAGACGGAAAGACCCCGTGCACCTTTACTACAGCTTCACACTGGTATTCGTGTCGACATGTGTAGGATAGGTGGTAGACGTCGAAGCGAGGGCGCCAGCTCTCGTGGAGTCATCCTTGAAATACCACCCTTGTCGTCATGGATATCTAACCGCGATGTAACAGCATCCGGGACCGTGTGTGGCGGGTAGTTTGACTGGGGCGGTCGCCTCCCAAATGGTAACGGAGGCGCGCGAAGGTGGGCTCAGAGCGGTCGGAAATCGCTCGTCGAGTGCAATGGCATAAGCCTGCCTGACTGCGAGACTGACAAGTCGAGCAGAGACGAAAGTCGGCCATAGTGATCCGGTGGTCCCTCGTGGAAGGGCCATCGCTCAACGGATAAAAGGTACGCCGGGGATAACAGGCTGATGACCCCCAAGAGTCCATATCGACGGGGTTGTTTGGCACCTCGATGTCGACTCATCGCATCCTGGGGCTGGAGCAGGTCCCAAGGGTATGGCTGTTCGCCATTTAAAGCGGTACGTGAGTTGGGTTCAGAACGTCGCGAGACAGTTCGGTCCCTATCTGCCGTGGGTGTAGGAGAATTGAGAGGATCTGTCCCTAGTACGAGAGGACCGGGATGGACGAACCTCTGGTGGACCTGTTGTGGCGCCAGCCGCAGTGCAGGGTAGCTATGTTCGGAATAGATAACCGCTGAAGGCATCTAAGCGGGAAACTAACCTCAAAACAAGTTCTCCCTGAAGAGCCGTGGTAGACCACCACGTCGATAGGAGGCATGTGGAAGCACGGCAACGTGTGAAGCTGAGCCTTACTAATAGCTCGTTCGGCTTGATCACTCTCATTAATCAATGTCCATTCCATTCTAAATCCCTCACGGGGCGCACGGCTTACGCCTGCCCCTCCGGAAGGGCGGCCTGACCGGCCGGCGCGCGTCGCGCTTGCGAACCATAGGTTCGTAACGTCCCTAACTACTCAGGGAAACACGCCAAAACACATCGATCAGCACTCGCTGAAACAAGACCAGTTCCTCATATCTGCGTTTCGCCGGCCTGGTGGCCCCAGCGGGGGCCAACACCCGATCCCATCCCGAACTCGGCCGTGAAACCCCCCAGCGCCAATGGTACTTTGTCTTAAGACACGGGAGAGTAGGTCGCTGCCAGGCCTGCAAAACGCAGATAAATAATCAATCTCTTCAACAAACCGCGGCAAAAACCGCCAAGACACCTCAACGCGGGGTGGAGCAGCCCGGTAGCTCGTCAGGCTCATAACCTGAAGGCCGCAGGTTCAAATCCTGCCCCCGCAACCAAATCAAAAAAAACACAAAAAAAACCTCGCCAAAACACGGCGGGGATATTCGCGTATGATACATAAACACATAACAATAAGAACAAAACAGAAACAAAAACAAGCCAAAACACTGCGCAGCAGGCCAAAATACTCCGAAGGCACCTACACAACATAATCAATGAAAATCACGGCTCCGGAATAAAAGCCTGCCCTCATCTCGCAGATCCCGGGACCCAGATCCTCCCGCCACAAAACCAGAACAATCCGCCGTACTAGCCGTCCCGCCAAGGGCAGAAATCTCTCCCCCAAACCGGCCGAGACCAGAAAGCAGCGGTGAAAGATCTTCAATCAAATCCGCAATCAAATGAACAACCTCCCCAGATCGCTCAAGCCGCCCCATAACGCGTAAAAAACGACCACAAATAACAGAACGGCGAAATGCATCATAAATCTTGGGCCAGACCACCACATTGCTGACGCCGGTTTCATCTTCAAGCGTCAGGAAGATGACGCCTGAGGCGGTCCCGGGGCGCTGGCGGGTGATGACGAGCCCAGCCACACTCACCTGCCGCAGATCCGGCCGTGTCAGCTGGTCATGGGGCGTCAGGCCCGGAAGTGCGGGGCGCAGCAGCTCCATCGGGTGGGCGCGCAAGGACAGGCGCAGCGCTGAGTAATCCTCCACCACTTCCTCTCCCAGCGACATGGAGGGGAGAGTAACCTCAGGCTCGTCAATCGCTTCCCCATCCATGCCGGAGAACAGCGGCAGGGTCCGGGCCTGACCCAGCGCCTTCACCTGCCACAGAGCGGTCCGGCGGGTAAGCCCAAAACAGCTCAGCGCATCGCCTTCCGCCAGCCGCTGCAGCACGTCGCCCTTGATGCCTGTCCGCTGCCAGATGGTCTCCACATCCGGATAGCCATTCCCCCGGTTCGCGGCGATGAGCCGGCAATCGGCCTCGCGCAGGCCCTTGATCTGGCGGAAGCCAAGACGCAAGGCCAGCGGGCCGTCGCTGCGCCGCTCCAGCGTATTGTCCCAGTCCGAATGATTGACGGAGATGGGACGTATCTCCACCCCATGCTCGCGTGCATCACGCACGATCTGAGCCGGAGCATAGAAGCCCATCGGCTGGGCGTTGAGCAGGGCGCAGGCGAAAATGGCCGGATGGTGGCATTTCATCCATGCGGAGGTATAGACCAGCCGGGCAAAGCTCGCCGCATGGCTTTCAGGAAAACCATATTCGCCAAAGCCTTCGATCTGGCTGAAGCAGCGTTCGGCGAACTCCGGGCTGTAGCCATTGGCCAGCATGCCGGAGATGAATTTGTCCCGGAATGTATGGATCGTCCCCATGCGTTTGAAAGTGGCAAGGCTGCGGCGCAGGCTGTCGGCCTCGCCGGGGGAAAAGCCTGCCGCAACCACGGCGATCTGCAGCGCCTGTTCCTGAAACAGCGGCACGCCCAGCGTCTTGCCCAGCACGCCCCTGAGTGCTTCGGACGGGTACTCCACCTTCTCCTTGCCTCTGCGGCGGTTGATGTAAGGATGCACCATGCCGCCCTGGATCGGGCCAGGCCGGACGATGGCGACCTCAATCACCAGATCATAGAAGACACGCGGGCGCATGCGCGGCAGAAAGTTCATCTGCGCCCGGCTTTCGACCTGGAAGACGCCGATGGCATCTGCCCTGCATAACATGTCATAGACCGCCGGATCCTCCTCCGGCACGCTGGCCAGCGTCAGTGTTTTCCGCTCGTGCAGAGCGAGAAGCTCGAAACCCTTGCGCAGGCAGGTCAGCATGCCGAGCGCCAGCACATCGACCTTGAGGATACCAAGGGCGTCGATGTCATCCTTGTCCCACTCGATGACGGTGCGGCCCTCCATCGCAGCATTTTCGATGGGACAAAGCTCGTCGAGCCGGTCGCGGGTGATGACGAAGCCGCCCACATGCTGGGACAGATGGCGCGGAAAGCCGATAATTTCGGCAATCAGCTCCAGCGTTATGGCAAGGCGGGGCTCTGACGGGTCCAGCCCGATCTCGCGCAGACGCGCCGGATCCGGCGGGCCGCTGGACCAGCCCCAGCTCTGCCCGGCGATTGCGGCCAGCACATCCTGGGACAGGCCCATGACCTTGCCCACCTCGCGGATGGCGGCGCGGGAGCGGAAATGGATGACGGTGGCGGTCAGCCCGGTGCGGTGGCGGCCATAGCGCTCGTAAATGTGCTGGATCACCTCCTCGCGCCGCTCGTGCTCGAAATCAACGTCGATATCCGGCGGCTCGCCGCGTTCTGCAGAGATGAAGCGTTCGAACACCATCAAGGTGGTGCCGGGTTTCACCTCGGTGATGCCAAGCACATAGCAGACGATGGAATTGGCGGCCGAGCCCCGCCCCTGGCACAGGATGCTCCGGCTGCGGGCGAACTGCACGATGTCATGCACGGTGAGGAAATAGGGCGCATAGGCCTTGAGGCGGATGAGTGCCAGTTCCTTTTCCACCTTGGCCAATGTGTCCGCATCCGCGCCATCGGGAAAGCGCTCGCGGCTTTCGAGGCCCGCCCGCACCAGCCGCTCCAGCCGGGCTTGCGCATCCTCCCCGCCGCTCACTTCCTCAGGGTATTGGTAGCTGAGATCGTCCAGCGAGAACGCACAGCGGCCGGCAATCTCCAGCGTACGGCGGAGGGCTGCCGGATGGCGGGGGAAAAGGCGAGCCATGCCGGCACCGTCTTTCAGCCGCCGCTCGCCATTGGCCAGGGCACGGCGGCCGAGGGTGGCAATGGTGCATCCCTCGCGCAGGCAGGTCAGCACATCGGCAAGTGCCCGGCGGCCGGCCCGGTGCATGAGCACATCACCAACGGCGACCAAGGGAGCGGCCGTGGCCATCGACAGACGGTAGAGCGCATCGAAGCGGGCCTGATCCTGCCCGTCATAACGGGGAGCTGCGCCGGTGTAGACATGGCCTGGGAAATGCTGAGCCAGCCGGTTCAGCACGGCTTTCACTTCCCGTGCGGTCTCGGGCTTCACGGCCAGAAGATCCGGCGGCAGAGTGATGAGGATGAGGCCGTTGCCCCATTCCATCAGATCGGCAAGATGCAGGGTGCAGCTGCCCTTGATGGCGCGGCGTTTGCCAAGGGTCAGCAGGCGCGACAGCCGGGCATAGGCTGCCTTGTCTACCGGCAGGGCCACAAATTCCACCGGGCAGTCTTCCAGCACAAGGCGTGATCCGACGATCAGCTTCGGCAGGGTGGGGCAGCTGGGCTTTGGCGCGGCTTGACCCTGTTCTGCGGCACGCTGGAAGCCAGTGCCTGCATATCCTGCTTTCCGGCGTCCTGCCGGCTTGACGGATCAAGGCGCCGGTGGGAGCGGACGGGCGGATGCGGACGGCCTGTCATGGGATGCAGCGGTGGTTCACCTGGTTTTTCCGGCGCTGGTTGTGCCGTCTGGGCCGCCTCTGGTGCGTCTGTCTTTTCCTCCAGTTGCCGCCGCAGCTCGCGCAGGGCCACATGGGCGCGCACCACGCCTGCAAGGCTGTTGCGGTCGGTGATGGCAATCGCCTGCAGCCCCAGTTCCGCTGCCCGCAACACCAGCTCCTCGGGGTGTGATGCTCCAGTCAGGAAGGTGAAGTTGCTGGTGACGCAAAGCTCGGCATAACTCTGTTCCAGCATGTCAGGCAAACTCGCCATGGACGTACCATCCCGGATTCTGGGGCGTGTTGAACAGCCAGAGGCGCCGGCCCTCGCGGGTTTCGACGAACCAGTAATCGCGCATGCCCCGGCGCCACGCGGGATCATCCTGCCACCATTCCGGCAGCAGGCGCTCCGGCCCGGAGGCGCGGCCAAGGGTGAAACGCATGCGCCGCCAGGAGAACCGGGCAGGGGGCGTCGGCCCTTGCGCGCTCAGCGGTTCGGGCGGAAACAGGGTGAGCGGGCGGCGTGGGCCGCTCTGGAGAAACGGTTCTGGCTGGCTGAAGGCGGCGGGTGCAGCCAGATAGCTGCGCTCGGGAATGTGGCTGTCTGCTGGCAGGTGGCGGCGCACGGCATCAAAGCCCAGCCGGTTACCGATACGGGTGATGAGATCGGCAAGCTTTCCTCCGCTTCGCCTTCGCCGGCACTCGTCAGCTGCTGCGGCTGCATCTCTTCCACGATGCTGACGGTCATGCGCAACTGGTCAAAGCCGAAGCCGGCATCCACCTTCTCGATCGTGCGGGCAAACAGGCGGGTGATGGCCACAGGGTCACGCATGGGCCGGGCAAGGCCCACATCCAATTGCGCCAGATCTCCGTCCACCCGCCGCAGCTCCACATGCAGCCGCCGGGCGCCGAGGTTGCTGGACGCCAGCTTTTCGCACAATCGTTCCAGCAGGCGGGTGAGGCCAGCCATCACGTCATCGACAAGGCCCACCGGCTCGGGCAGGGTCATGCGGGCGCCGAAATGCGGCGGTGGGCCGTCGGGAGAGACGGGCTCTCCGGCAAGGCCGAGCGCCTGATCCAGCCGCAGCATCAGCGAAGCGCCGAAACGGCGTGCCAGCGGCGCACGGGGCACCTGCGTGAGGTCGCGGATGGTGCGCAGGCCCATTCGTTGCAGGCCGTTTGCCGTCTCTGCATCAATTCGCAAGGCTGAGGAAGGCAGCGCACCAATGGTTGCCAGCGCCTCACCCGGCTGGGCAATGCCGCCGCCATGGCGCGAGAGTGCATAGGCCGCCCCGCGCGTTCCCGCGATGGCGGCGGCGGCGGTCAGCCCGGCGCGGTTAAGGCGGTCATGGAGATCGGCAAGCAGTCCTTCCTCTCCGCCGAAAAGATGTGGCACGCCGGTGATGTCGGCCACCAGCCCGTCGGGGCCATCGCGCCCCACCATGGGCCCATAGCGCCCAGCCCAGCGGCCAAGGGCGGCCAGAAATTGCCGTTCTCCGGGAAGATCCGCCGGTTCGCTGACAAGCTGCGGGCACAGGGCTCTTGCGTCGGCAAGGCTCATGCCCCGGCGCAGGCCATGTGCCTGTGCCGCCCTGTTCAGGCAGTGGATATGCTCGCTGTTGCTGCGGTTGAGGATGATGGCAAAAGGCCCCTCATGAGGCCGCAGCCGCAGAACCTGGTCGCTCGCCAGTCTGGGAAACCAGATGCACAACACCCGCCGTGCCAGAGCTCTTGTCATTGAGGCGCACCACCCAATTGCCGTTTGTTCCTCTTTTGTTCTTTATAAGTGACCAGCTTTGAAGAGTCGAGTCCACCTCGTCCCACAGGGGTACACAGTGCCAGCGGGTTTCGCAGGCGTTGCTGCCGCCCTCCTGTCCGGTGACCAGAAAGCCCAGCGTGCCGCCAGCCTCGGCCGCCAGCTGAAGGCGCCGGCCTTGCGTCAGTGTCAGGGGCTTTTCCGTCAGGGTAATGACCGCATGAACCGCGCCGGAGCGCAGGGCCTCCTCCATGCTCCACAGCTGATCGGTCTGCGTGGGAGCGAGTACCGTGATGAGGCGGCTGGGATCAATCAATGACGCAGCTCCGGCGGGCATCAAGCCATCGCACAGATGCGTGGGCACGATCAGCAGAACGGCCCTGTCCGCGCCCTTGTCCTCCCGCGGCTGCGCCGCCTGCAGCAGTGCAAAGGCTAATGCTGCCGGGCCGGAAGCTTCATGCACGCGGGCCGGGGCCAGAACGGGAAGGGAGGCTGACGGACTGTTACTCATCATTTGGCATAATTGGGGTAAAACGTGAACATAGCCACCTATAGCCTGAAAGCGGTGACGAGTCTCCCTGTTGAATCTGGCAAGGTTTTGCCTGCAGCCCGATGCCCGGAACTGTTTGATCCGAGAGCGGGAAAAAGTCCGCACGAGTGGGTCTGATGCTCCTGGTCTGTGCGTCAGCAGATGGGCCAGCCCGGATAGGCTGGCTCAGACTGGCCAACTCAGACCGGCCAGCCCAGATCGGTATGGGTGAAGTCATCCCCCTTGTAGGCGATTTTTGTGCGGTATGCTTTCGCGCAAGCGTAGCTGTAGCAGTCGCCCATATTCAGACGCGCCGGGTGGTTCATGATCTTGCCGAACTGCATGGCAGCATCGAGCGCCTTGGACCCGACATCGCCGGAAATCATGGCTTCCTTGCAATCGAGGTCTACGGCGAACTGTTCGACCACACTCCGCGCTTTCAGCATCATTTGGGAAGTCGCAGGCATATCCCTGCCGGTGGCCTCTGCCATTCGGCGGGTCAGGGCAAGTGTCGCCTCCATGCGGACGATGGATGAGATGTAATAAGGCCCACCATCCGCCTCAAGGCGGTCCAGAAGCGCGCCTGCATCTTCCTCCTGGGCGAGAATTGCGACGATGACAGAGGCATCAATAAACAGCATCAGCCGCCCTCGCCCCACATTTCATCGGTTTCCCGCTTGTGGTCTCCGGGTGCCAGTGGCCCCAGTGCATGCATCATGGCAAGGGTCTTTGCCAGCTTTTCGCGGATCGGGAGACGAGCCCGTTTATTGGCGATGGCACTCTTCAGAGCATCCTTGACCGCATCGACCTTGCTGGATTTGGTAAGGCCGACAAGCTCATTGGTGAGCCTGTCGACCTCGGGGTCCTTGATATAAAGCGGCATGGCGGCATATCCTTTCAAGGATATGATCATATCCTCAATTTCATATCCTTGCCAGATTCCATCTGCCGCACGGTCATGGCGGAAGGGGAGAGTGCCAGAGAGGCTGTGTCAGAGAGATAAAACGGCGGCCGCATCTCATGCTGCGGCCACAGCGTCAATGCTGGCTGGCGGGAAGCTCCACCACGAGCCCGTCCATGGCCTCGCTGACGGTGACCTGACAGGTGAGGCGGCTGTGCGGGCGCGGGTCGATGACGCATTCGATCATCGCCAGTTCCATCTCTTCCGCCTCTGGCAGGGCGATGCCCTGTCCCTCGGGGATGTAGCAGTGGCAGGTGCCGCAGGCGCAGGCACCGCCGCATTCGGCGGCGATTTCCTCGATGCCATGAGCAACGGCGGCACTCATCAGGCTCTGGCCGCTTGTGGCCTCCACTTCGGTGCGGGTGCCATCGGCGGACTGGAAAATGATACGGGGCATGGGGCGTGTCCGGTCAGAAAGAAAAACTCAGGCAGGAGACAGGTGCAGATTGAGGCGCTTGGGCCCGCGCACGGACAGGCCGCGCTTGTATTCCACCTGGTCCTCCAACAGCTCCAGCCTTGCGCAACGGCGCAGCAGGGTGGCGAAGATGATCTCCATGTCCAGCCGCGCCAGATGGTTGCCCAGGCAGAAATGCGCGCCGCCGCCAAAGGCCAGATGCCGGTTGGGCTTGCGCGCCACATCAAACCGGTCTGCATCGGCAAAGGCTGCGGGGTCGCGGTTGGCCGCGCCATAGAGCAGGCCGAACTTTGTTCCGCGTGGATAGGCGGTGCCGGCGATGGTCACGTCCTCCGTTGCGTAGCGGTGGAAGAAGGGCAGGGGCGATTCGAAGCGGAACATCTCCTGCACGGCGGTGGGCAGCAGGCCGGGATCTGCCTTCAGCTTCTCCCGTTCATCGGGAAAGCGGAACAGGCAGTGCATGCCTGAGCCCAGCACGTCGATGGTGGAGCCGTGCCCGGCCATGAGGATCAGCATGCAGGTGGAGATGAACTCGTCCTCGGTGAACTGCCCGGCGGTTTCTGCGCGGATCAGCTCGGAAATGAGATCCTCACGCGGGGCCTTTTGCCGCTCGGCCTTCAGCGCGGTGAGATAGGTGTAGAACTCGGTGGTCGCGGTTTCGGCCAGCTGCTTGCGGGCGTCCGACCGGTCGATATCGAAAAACTGGACGATATTCTCGGACCAGATGCGCAGCTGCGGGCAGTCCTCATCCGGCACACCGAGCAGCCGCCCGATGATGTGTCCGGGCACCTGCGCCGCCAGATCTTCCACGAAGTCGATGTCCCGCTGTTCCAGCAGCCGGTCCACCAGGCCGTCCACGTAGGACTGGATGCTGTCGCGCAGCCTTGCGATCATGGCCGGGGTGAACAGGCGGAACACGGCCTTGCGCAGCCGGTCGTGCACCTCGCCGTCGCTGTCCAGCAGGCTGAACTGCACGAAGCGGGAGTGGTGGGGCATGTCATGCCAGTTTCCGGCGCGCTTCTCGGCGGCGATCTCTTCAGGGCTCACCAGCCCGTCCAGCGAGCGCACCATGCGCTTGTCCATGACGATGGCGGACACATCCTCGAAGCGTGAGGCCAGATGGATCTTGAAATCGGGGAACCATGTCAGTCCTTCACGTGCCCGCAGCTGTGCATAGGCGGCATAAGGATCGGCTGCAAAGGCAGGCTCCAGCGGCGCAAAAACAAACTCATCCTGTGACGGCGCTGCGCCGTTTGCGGAACCGGTCATGACAAAATCTCCCTCAAGGGGCGGAAGATAGCTTCAGAAAATCCGCGCGAAAATGCAGAATCGACGCAAAAACTGGACAAAACTCGCAAGGCCCCGCATCGTCCGCGCATGATGGACGAGCGTGAAGAGATTGCCTTTCACACCCCCGGTGCGCTGGCCGCGGTGCTGCCCTATGCGCTGCAGGCGGCTGGTCATGGGCTGGCGCTGCCCGGCGCCGAGCCGACGCGCAAGCGCTACCGCGATCATGTGCTTCTCATCGCCACGCAAGGGCAGGGCTGGATCGAGACGGGCGGTGCCACCCACACAGTCCTGCCGGGCATGGTGGCCTGGCTCGATACATCAAGACCTTATGCCCATGGCGCGGCGGGGGAGGGGCGCTGGCGCTATTACTGGATGGGTCTGCGCGGTGCCACGCTTGATGCGCTGCACCGGGTGCTGGATGTGCCGCGCCAGCCGCTGTTTCTGCCTGAGGCCTGCAGGGACATGGAGGCGGCCTTTGCGGCCGTGCTGCGGCTTGCGCAGCAGGGCGGGCCTGCGGTGGATGCTCTGGTGAATGCGCAAGTGGCACTCATCGTCTCACGGCTGGCTGCCGGGCGCCCGGCAGATGCAGGGCGCACGCAGGATCCTCGCATTGCAGTGCTGATGGAGCGCCTGCGTGCCAGTCTTTCCCATCCCTGGCGGATCGGGGACATGGCAGCACTGACAGGTCTCAGCCCCTCCCAGCTTTTCCGGGCCTTCCGGGCGGCCACGGGCGCGACGCCGATGGATTTCTTGCGCCATGAGCGCATCACGGCCGCCAAGCGGGCGCTGACGGAAAGCCCGGCAACCGTGGCGGAGGTTGCCGCCGCCTGCGGCTATGCCGACCCCTATCACTTCTCCCGCGACTTCCGCCGCCTTACCGGATTTCCGCCCGCACGGTTCCGCAAGGGGGCAGGTTTCTGACGGGTGCAAGAGGCCGCTTTGGCTTGCCATTGGAAACGTCTGCCTGCCACGGTATCTTCTGCCCGAAGAGGACCGGACCTGATGGCGGATGTGACATCTCCTGAAAGACGCATCATTGCAGCGCGGCGGATGATTGCGGCGCTGATCGTGCTGCTGGGGCTTTCGGCCTTGGCGCTTGTGACGGTCGGAGACAGGGCTCTGACCCGGCATTTCATGCATGAGGCGTCACTGCAGGCCGGTAGTGCCTTGCGCCTGGCTGTCTCGGCGCTTAGCGGCCATCTCAGCCGCTATGAACCGCTGCCAGTCCTGATTGCCGATCATCAGGACATGAAGGATCTGCTGATGGACCCGGGCAATGAGGCCCTGCGTCAGCTTGCGAACCAGTATCTCAAGGAAATCAACACGCTGCTGGAATCGTCCGACATCTATGTCATGACAACGGACGGCACGACCATCGCCGCCAGCAACTTTGACGGGCCGGCGAGCTTTGTTGGCGAGAATTTCAGCTACCGGCCTTATTTCCAGGAGGCCGCAGCCGGGCAGCCGGCGCGGTTCTACGCCCTTGGCACAACATCGGCCAAACGCGGCTATTATTTTTCGGCGCCAGTCCGGGTCGCTGGTGAAATCCGCGGGGTGATCGTCTTCAAGGTCGATATCGAAGGCATCGAAAGCTCCTGGCAGGGCGGGGAGTACAAGATCCTCGTTTCGGATCCGGAAGGCATCATCTTCATGACCGGCAATCCGGAATGGCTCTATGCCTCGGTGCTGCCGCTGACACGGGAGCGCCTGAGCCGGACCGAAGAATCCCGCCGGTATTCCGACGCCGTCCTGCGGGAGCTGCCGGTCACGACAGGCACTTTTGCCGGGCATGATCTGATGACCATCAGTCAGGCCAATGGCAGCCGTGAATATCTGATGCTCGAGGACTACATGCGGGGAGCTGACTGGACGGTGAAGGTGCTTCTCGACACCGCCTCGCTCCACGCTCAGGCGCGCACCAGCCTCGTTGCCATCCTGCTGTTTCTCTGCCTGTCCGTGCTGGGCGGCTCCGTTGTCATCCAGCGCCGCGCCCGGCTGCAGGAGCGGATGTTCATGCAGATCGAGGCGCAGGCGGAACTGGAGCGGCGGGTGGAAGAGCGCACGGCCGATCTTGCAAGGGTGAACCTGCAGCTGCGCCAGACGCAAGCCGACCTGATCCAGGCCGGCAAGCTCGCCGGTCTCGGGCAGATGTCGGCCGCCTTGTCGCATGAGTTCAACCAGCCGCTCGCTGCCGCCAAGACCTATGCGGACAGTGCCGCCCTGCTGATCGAGCGGGACCGGATTGCAGAGGCGCAAGACAATCTTGCCCGCATTTCGAGGCTCATCGACCGGATGGCGTCGATCTCGCGGCATCTGCGCAATTTTGCCCGTAAGCCGAACGAGCGGCTCGGGGCGGTGCGGATCGAGGATGCTGTCCGCGATACTCTGGAAATTGTGTCAGCCCGCCTGGCTTCGGCTGGCGCAACCGTGAACACCAGCATTCCTCCAGGCCTTCCGCCGGTGCGCGGCGGTCCGGTGCGCCTGCAGCAGGTGCTTGTCAACATCCTGACCAATGCCTGTGATGCGGTCGAGGAGCTGGAGGACCGGGAGATCATGCTCAACGCGCGGGAGGATGGAGGGCAAATCATCATAGAGATCGGCGACCGGGGGCCAGGCGTGCCGCCGGCAATCATCGAACGCATTTTCGATCCCTTTTTCACCACCAAGGGCGTCGGCAAGGGGCTTGGTCTGGGTCTTTCGATTTCCTATAATATCATCAAGGACTTCGGTGGCAGTCTAGCAGTCTTGCCAAGGCCTGGGGGCGGGGCGCTGTTCCGTATCGGGCTTTTGCAGGCGCAGACGGAAGCGGGCGCCGGGGCATTGCAAGAGGTGGCCGTATGAACTCCGGCGTGGTGCTGCTTGTTGATGATGAGGAGGATCTGCGCCTTTCCACCAGTCAGGCACTGGAGCTCTACGGGTTGCAGGTCAAGACGTTCTCCTCCGCAGAAGAAGTGCTGGCACGTACCGGCTTCGGCTTCGACGGGATTGTGGTCAGTGACATACGCATGCCGGGCATGGACGGCATGACGCTTCTGCAACGGGTCCGGGAGCTGGATCACGAGATACCGGTCATTCTGGTGACCGGCCACGGGGATGTGCAGCTGGCCGTGAAGGCCATGCGCGAAGGGGCTTATGACTTCATCGAAAAGCCTTTTACCACCCAGGCGCTTGCGGGCGTGGCGCGCCATGCGCTCGACCGGCGTGCATTGGTGCTGGAGAACCGCCGCCTGAGGGCCGTTGCGGGCAAGCGTGACGATATCGAAACGCGTCTGCCGGGCCGCACGCCGGTGATGGTCGATCTGCGTTACCGCTTGCGGGCCATCGGCGCCAGCGATGCGGATGCGCTGATCATCGGCGAGACGGGGGCCGGCAAGGAAGTTGTCGCCCGCAGCCTGCATGACATCAGTGCCCGGGCCAAGGGGCCGTTCATTGCCATCAATTGCGCGGCGCTGCCGGAAACGCTGATCGAGAGCGAGCTGTTCGGGCACGAGGCCGGAGCTTTTCCCGGCGCCTTGCGTGCGCGTTACGGCAAGTTCGAGCATGCACGCGGCGGGACAATCCTGCTGGATGAAATCGGCTCCATGCCGGTGGACCTGCAGGCCAAGTTTCTCAGGGTCTTGCAGGAACGCACGATCACCCGGCTCGGCTCCAACGAACCCGTGCCGCTGGACTTGCGGTTTCTGGCAACCAGCAAGGTGGATCTCGCCGCAGAAGTGGCCGCCGGGCGGTTCCGGGCCGACCTCTTCTACCGGCTGAATGTGGCGACCATTCGCGTTCCATCGCTGTCTCAGCGGCGGGCGGACATTCCGCTCCTGTTCCTGCATCTGGTGCGGGAGGCCTGCGCACGCTATGGCCGTGAGCCTCTGGAAGTGGCGCCAGAAGTCCTGTCGGAAATTGCCGGGCGCGACTGGCCGGGCAATGTGCGGGAGCTGCGCAATGCGGCGGACCGGCTGGTACTGGGGCTGGAGACGGGACTGGACAGTGCAGGGACGCAGGATGTGCCCTCAACCCGGCTGGCCGACAAGGTAGCCACATATGAGAGGCAGCTCATTGCCAATGCCATTACGGCTCACGGCGGTGCTTTGAAGCCTGTCTACGAACAGCTCGGCATTTCGCGCAAGACGCTCTACGAAAAGATGCAGAAGTACGGGCTCGACAAGAGTCTTGCCCTGGATGCACGCGAGTAGGGCAGGCTTCAGGTCTTTAAATATAAGCCGGGTGATCTGTGCATGTGTGGAATTCCACACATGCCAGCTGCGCGATGTTACGGATTCCTCCCATCCCTTTACGGAAAATGAAAGACTCCGGTCATCCGGAGGGCCAGGCGGCGTTGCCATGCGTCCCGGCAGGCGCTTAGGTCCCGTCAAGTCCGGCCCAGAGGAGGCGCCGGGCGGACCACGTCGGAAGACCGTTGGGAGGATTCCATGAAGAAGCTGATGATTGCCATGGCTGGTGCCATGGCGCTTTGCGTTGCTGCTCCGGCCGTTGCCCAGGACAAGACTGGCTGGCCCGGCAGCATGACTGTGGGAACGGCAAGCCAGGGAGGCACTTATTTCATCTACGGCACGGGCCTTGCCGGCCTGATCACCGAGAAGCTTGGCGTCAACGCTTCGGCGGAAGTGACCGGCGGCCCGGTGCAGAATGCCACGCTGGTGGAAACAGGCGACCATCTGATGGGCCTCGTCACCATGGGCCCGGCCTATCAGGCCTGGATGGGTGAGAGTGAGCTGGCACCGGGTGTCGAGCACAAGAAGCTGCGTGCCCTGTTCCCCATGTATCAGACGCCGTTCCAGGTTGTTGCGCTGAAGTCTTCTGGCATCACGAAGGTGGCCGATCTTGACGGCAAGCGCGTTTCCGTCGGCCCGGCCGGCGGCACGGCAGCCACCTACTGGCCGCGTTATTTTGAAACCGTCGGTGTAAAGCCTGAGATTTCCTATTCCGGCGCCAACGACGCCACCAGCCAGGTCAAGGATGGCCTGATTGATGCGTTCGCTTTTGCTGCTGGCGTTCCGATCTCCGCCTTCGCCCAGATCGCGGCAGAAAACCCGGTGAACATCTTCGGCTTCAACGAAGACGAGCAGAAGAAGATCCTCGAAGCCATGCCGGAACTGGCTGCCTTCGAAGTGCCCGGCGGCCTCTATCAGGGCTTCCCGGACCCGCAGGGCACCGTGAGTCTGTGGAACTTTGCCGTTGCCAATGTCGAAATGCCGGAAACGCTGGCCTATGAAATCACCAAGCTGGTGATGGAAAACAACGACCGCATGCTGCAGATCCATGCGACCGCAGCCGAGACGATTGCAGAGAACATCGACAAGAACTCGTTCCTGCCGTTCCACCCCGGTGCCGTGCGCTACTATGAAGAAAAGGGCATCACCATCCCCGATGCCCTGAAGGGTCAGTAAGACAAGGGCTTTGGATGCTGACGCATCAAGCCCTGAGATGAGCCCCCGGCCCTGAGCCGGGTGGCCAAACTCCGGAGGGCGGCAGCTGCCGGCTGCCGCCATTCTTCGTGAATGATCCGGTATCCATTCGGGACGAACACCATGACACAAGCTGACACCGCCTCAGCGCCCAAGGGCAGCGGGCCTATTCTGGCCCAGAATGTCGATGAAGAACCGGTTGCCAGCAACCAGCGCCTGCATGGCAGCTGGCTCAACCTGACAATCACGGTTCTCTGCATTGCCTATACCGCTTTCCACATCGGGGTCATGAACCTCTATCCGCTGGAGACCTGGACCTACCGTCTGATCCACGTCTGCGGCGGATTGCTGCTCGGTTTCCTGATCTACTCAGCCGTACAGCTGCCGAATACGGCGCCTGCCGGTGCCCGGCGCAATCCGCTCGACTGGCTGTTCATGGCCGTGGGAATTGGCGGCATCGGTTATGGCTTTGCGATGGTGGCCTATGCCTGGGGCGGATACTGGTTTGCCGGCATTCCCCGTCCGCCGGTGTTCGTTTTCGCCAATTTCGGTCTGCCGCTTCTGATCGGCACCCTTGCTGCCCTGGCCGGAGCCTGGTTCCTGCCCAACCGGGACCGTGCCCGTGTCGGCTGGGCGGATTATGCCCTCGGTATCGCGTCCATTGCGGTTCTGGGCTACATCCTCTTCAACGTCGGGGCGCTGCGTTTGCGCGCTGGTACAGCCATGGCGCAGCCGGCGGACTATTATGCGGCACTCGTTGGCGTGATCCTCATTCTTGAGGTGACGCGGCGCGTGGCTGGCCTTGCGCTGGTGGTGATCGCCTCGATCTTCATTCTGTACTCCTTCGCGGGTCCTTACCTGCCCGGCTTCCTGAACCACCGTGGTTATGAGCCTGCCCGTTTCTTCACCTACATCTTCACCGATCAGGGCATCCTGAGTGACCCGGTGGCGGTGTCCTCCACCTACATCATCCTGTTCATCACCTTTGCTGCCTTCCTGCAGGCCTCGAAAGTGGGCGATTATTTCGTCAACTTCGCCTTTGCGGCGGCAGGCCGCGCCCGTGGCGGTCCGGCCAAGGTGGCGGTTCTGGCTTCGGGCCTGATGGGCATGATCAACGGCACATCGGCCGGCAACGTGGTCTCCACCGGATCGCTCACCATCCCGCTGATGAAGAAGGTCGGCTATCCGGCCAAGACCTCGGCTGCCGTGGAAGCAGCTGCCTCCTCCGGCGGGCAGATCATGCCGCCGATCATGGGCGCTGGCGCCTTCATCATGGCCGAAGTGACGGGCATTCCCTACACGGACATCGTCATTGCCGCGATCATCCCGTCGGTGCTCTATTTCGCATCCGTCTATTTCATGGTCGATCTTCAGGCGACGAAGATGGGCATGAAGGGCCTGCCGAAGGAAGAGCTGCCGGTCTTCAAGGAACTGCTGAAGCAGCTCTATCTCTTCATCCCGATCATCATGCTGATCTACACGCTGTTTGCCGGCTATTCGGTGATCCGTGCCGGTACGGTGTCGATGATGGCAGCCGCGGTGGTCAGCTGGCTGACGCCGAACCGCATGGGGCCGAAACTGTTTGCCAAGGCCTTTGACATGGCGGCCCGCATGTCGATCCAGCTGGTGGCTGTGTGTGCCTGTGCCGGTATCATCGTCGGCGTGATCGCACTCACCGGTGTCGGTGCCCGCTTCTCCAGCCTATTGCTTGGCATTGCCGAACAGAACCAGCTTCTGGCGCTGTTCTTTGCCATGTGCATTTCCATCGTGCTGGGCATGGGCATGCCGACGACGGCTGCCTATGCGGTTGCTGCGGCTGTCGTGGCTCCGGGCCTCGTCAATCTCGGCATTCCGGTGCTGACGGCGCATTTCTTCGTGTTCTACTTCGCTGTCATGTCCGCCATCACGCCGCCGGTGGCGCTTGCCGCCTATGCGGGGGCGGCCTTGTCGGGGTCTGATCCGATGAAGACGTCGGTCGAAAGCTTCAAGATCGGTCTTGCCGCCTTCGTCGTGCCCTTCATGTTCTTCTATTCCCAGGCCATGCTGATGCAGGGAACGTGGATGGAAGTCCTGCATGTCTTTGTCACGGCCAGCATCGGCATCTACATGCTCGCAGCCGCCGTGCAGGGCTGGTACTTCGGCAAACTCGCCTCAGTCTTGCGGGTGGTGCTGCTGATCGGGGCGCTGTGCATGATCCAGGGCGGCCTGATCTCCGATCTCGCCGGTCTTGCCATCGGTGTGGCGCTGCTTGCCTATCAGAAGCGCTTCGTCACCCCGTCCGTGCTGGCGCGTGGCTCGGATTGATGGTTCTGATCAGAGCATGCGATTGAAAAAGGGCGGCGCCATCAGTTTGTTGGCGCCGCCCTTTCTGTTTGCTGGAGCTGCATCAAAGTTTGAGCTGTTGCAGGGCTTTCTACACAGCGTCACATTCGTTCATTAAATGCAGCCATTGCGGACGAAGCAGGCGAGACTGATGCAGACACAGGTGTCCACCCATCTTATCCATGAGAAAGACGGCAAGCACCTGATGATCCGGCGTGCCGGCAGTGCCTACTATCCTGGCTTTTTCAGTCTTGTTGCCGGTCATGTGGAACCGCCAGAGACTCCGCTGGAAGCCTTGGTGCGCGAGGTTGAGGAGGAAATCGGCGTGAGGCTGCCGCCGGGCGATGTGTCCTTTGCCAAGGTGCTCCACCGCCGCCTGCCGGACCGGATCTATATTGACTACTTCTTCAAGACGGAGCGCATGCCCGCTGTCTGGCAGATTTGCGAGCCTGAAAAGATTTCTGAAATCGGCATGTTCGATCCTGGTGCCTTGCGTGACCAGATCGTACCCTATGTCTGGGCGGTGCTCTCCAGCCCGCAGACCTATCAGGAGTTTGAAGAAGGCTGCGTCACCTGAAGTGGCCATCGATGCCGTTCAGGCTCTGCTTAGCCGCTCACCTGAACGTGTTCGTATCCTTAACGTGCCGGTAATAACTTCGGTTGATCTTGATGCAGATCCGTGCAACCACCCGTTCCGGGGGCTCAGGACCGGAAGCTGAAGATATTGCCAGAATGAGTTTGCTGTTCCATCTGACCGGCGCATCCAACCATACCCAAGGCCGTTCGAGACAGGTTCTGCGGCCCTTGCGCAGGCTCGCCATTGCAGGCGTCATGGCGCTTGTCCTTGCCGGCTGTGCCGGGTCGGATTACGAAAATCTGTCGCGCAATGCGCCACGCCTTTCCAGTGCCACGATCTCCGAAATGGCGAAGAAGGACATGAAGCCGGAAAGCCCGGTGCTGGTCCGCATCTTCAAGAAGGAGAGCGAGCTTGAAGTCTGGAAGGTGGACAAGACCGGCCGCTACGCCCTGTTCAAGACCTACCCCATGTGCCGCTGGTCCGGAAAGCTGGGGCCGAAGCGGAAGGCTGGTGACCGCCAGGCGCCGGAAGGCTTCTATCATGTCTCTGCGGGCATGCTGAATCCCCGGTCTCAGTATTACGTCTCCTTCAATCTCGGCTATCCCAACCGGCTGGAATCAGCACTCGGCTACACGGGCGATGCGCTGATGGTGCACGGCGCCTGTTCGTCTTCGGGCTGCTATGCCATGACCGATCAGGCCGTAGGCGAGATTTATGCGATCGTTGCCAAGGCGCTCGCCTCCGGTCAGGCCGCCTTTCAGGTGCAGGCCTATCCCTTCCGCATGACGGCAGAGAACATGGCCCTGCACCGGTCTGATCCGGAAATGTCCTTCTGGCGCACGCTGAAGGAAGGCTACGACAGTTTTGAGCTGACGAAGCAGCAGCCGAAGGTGGCTGCCTGCGGCAAGCGTTATGTCTTCAATACCGAGTTCAAGGATGGCATGCCGCGTAATCCGCTGGCACCTTGCCCCGAGGTGGCCGTCGCGCCGGAGCCGGAGCTTGTGGCCCAGCTTGAGGCGGAAAAGATGAAGGTGGATGAGGCCATTGCCTCAAGCCGCCGCGAGCATGTGTCGTCCTATGTGGATGGCGGCATGCACCCGAGCTTCCGTGCGCTCCTGCGCCGTGACGGGCCGGAGCTTCTGGCCGCACGCACATCGAACCGCGCCTATCCGGTCAGCCGCCCGGACGCGGCGCTGGCTGACCCCTTCAAGATGCTGGTGGAGCCGGCGGACAGGCTGGCAGGCAAGGACTGAGCGGCACCAAGCTGAACGTACGAACGGGGAGCCTTGGCTCCCCGTTGCTGTTTCAGGCAGGCACCTGCCGCAGCTGGCGGCCTGCGGTGAGGCTGGAGACAGCGGCAACAATCGAGGCCGTGTCGATGCCGAAGTGGCGGTAGAGATCGCCGATGGTGCCGGTTTGGCCGAAGTGCTCCACACCAAGTGCCAGTGACTGGTGGCCACAGACACTGCCGAGCCAGGAGAGTGTGGCCGGGTGGCCGTCGATAACGGTCACCAGCTTGCAATGGCGCGGCAGGTTCCACAGCAGGCGTTCCGCATGGCTCGCCGGGCCAAAGGGCGGCAGTTCGCCCTTGCGGCGCAGGCGCTGGGCGGCCGTCCATCCGGAATGCAGGCGCCCGGCAGAGGTGACGGCCAGCACCGCCACATCGCGGCGTCCTTCGCCGATATAGCCAGCGGCAGCAATGGCTTCCGGAGCTACAGCGCCCTGATAGGCAATCACCACCTCGCAATTCGGCCCCGGCGGACGCAGCCAGTAGGCACCATTGATGACATCGCTGGCGAAGTCTTCACCGGACGGAAGCGCGGCCTGCTCGATGGGCCTTGTTGTGAGGCGGAGATAGACCGCGCCGCCCTTGGCATCCGGCAGCAGGCTCACCGGGTCGGGCGTGGCATCACCCTCGCGCTGCATGTAGTCGAAGGCCCAGCCCATGATCAGCGCCAGTTCTACAGCAAAGGCAGGCTCGAAAGAGGCCAGCCCGTCCTGCGACATGCCGATGAGCGGGGTGTTGATCGACTGGTGCGCGCCGCCTTCGGGCGCCAATGTCACCCCCGAGGGCGTTCCGGCAATGAGGAATCGGGCGTCCTGATAACAGGCGTAGTTCAGTGCATCGAGGCCGCGGCAGACGAAGGGATCATAGACGGTGCCGACCGGCAGCAGCCGCTTGCCGAAGAGGGGAGAGGCAAGCCCTGCTGCAGCAAGCTGCAGGAACAGGTTCATCTCTGCGATGCCCAGCTCGATATGCTGACCTTCCGGGGCAAAGTCCCATTTGGCCGTGGAGGGAATGTTCTGGGCACGGAAGAGATCGGCTCTTGCGTTTCGTGCCCAGAGCTTGCGCCGGTTGACCCAGGGGCCAAGGCCTGTGGTGCCCGTGACGTCCGGGGACAGGGTGACGATACGCTCCGCCAGATCGCTCTTCTGGCGGCCGATGTCATCCAGAATGCGGCTGAAGGCCATCTGGGTGGAGGTTTCGCGCTCCGCCGAAGGGGCGGGCAGGGCAGGGACGCTCACCCGGTTACTGGTGTGGCGGCGGCGGCCTGCGGCGAAAAAGGGTACGGATTTCAGGAAAGCCTGGAGCCCGGCATTGTCCTTTACGCTGGCAAAAGGCTCCCATTCCTGCCCCTCCGGCACGCCCATATGGGCCTGCCAGTCCTGCATCTGCGCCTTGGTCATCAGGCCGCCGTGGTTGTCCTTGTGCCCGGCAATCGGCGTGCCCCAGCCCTTCACCGTATAAGCGAGAAAACAGACCGGCCGGTCATGCGTGATGCTGTCAAAGGTCTGCGCCATGGTCTCGACGCAGTTGCCGCCGAGGTTTTCCATCAGCGCTGCGAGTTCTGCATCGCTGCGCCGGGCGATAAGCGCTGAGACCTCGCCCTGATCGCCCAGATCGTCCATCAGCCGCTGGCGCCAGACGGCGCCGCCGCTGAAGGTGAGGGCGGAGTAAAGCTGGTTCGGGCAGGCATCGATCCAGGCGCGCAGGCGCTCACCACCGGGCTCGGCAAAGGCGGCGCGCTGCAACACGCCATATTTCACCTTCACCACATCCCAGCCGAAGGCCTCGAAGATCTTTTCGATCCGCGCCCACAAGCCCTCATGCACCACGCCGTCAAGGGACTGGCGGTTATAGTCGATGATCCACCAGACATTGCGCAGGTCGTGCTTCCAGCCTTCCTGCAGGCACTCGTGCACATTGCCTTCGTCCACCTCGGCGTCGCCCATCAGCGCAATCATGCGGCCCTGCCGCAGATCCTTGCCCCAGCTCTTGCCGGAGATGTAGTCCTGCACGATGGAGGCGAAGGAGGTGATGGCAACGCCGAGGCCGACCGAGCCGGTGGAGAAATCCACGTCATCCACGTCCTTGGTGCGGCTCGGATAGCTCTGCACCCCGCCATAACCGCGGAAATTTTCCAGCTTCTCGCGCGCGATGTTGCCCATCAGATACTGCATGGCATGGAAAACCGGCCCCGCATGCGGCTTCACGGCCACTCTGTCTTCTGGCCGCAGGGCCGAGAAATAGAGTGCCGTCATGATCGACACCATCGAGGCGGAGGAAGCCTGATGGCCACCGATCTTGATGCCATCCGTCTTGGGGCGCAGGTGATTGGCGTTGTGGATCATCCAGTGCGACAGCCAGAGCAGGCGCTGCTCGATGGTCTTGAGATGCTGATGGGACATTGTTGTTCTCTCCTTCCGGCATCTCATCATGGGGCGAAGCCGTGGAGTGTGTCCTTGCAATTTCCGGCTTTCAGGTTCAATGTTTTGCCGGTTTTCTCTAATTCTGGGTTTCTAATAGTGGAAACAGCCAAGATTGATGAATTTGATGTCCGTATCCTGCGGGAGCTTGGCGCCAACGGCCGCCTGAGCGTGCAGGAGTTGAGTGAGCGGGTGGGGCTGAGCCCGACGCCTGTGGCAAGGCGTGTACGCCAGCTGGAAGCGGCTGGCATCATCACCGGCTACGCGGCCCTCATCGATGAGGCGGCGCTGGGCTTTTCCGTGTCTGTTTTCGTGTCGGTGAAGCTTGACCGGCAAGTGGATCAGGCGCTGGCCCAGTTCGAGGAGGCGGTGCGCGCGCTGCCCGAAGTGGTGGATTGCTGGCTGATGACGGGAAACCGGGATTATCTGCTCCGGGTGGTGACGGATGGGCTTGCGGGGTTCGAGGCCTTTCTGACCGGCCGTCTGACAAAGCTTGCCTGCGTCTCCAGCATCGAAAGCTCCATCCCCTTGCGCCGCGTCAAATCCGGCATCAGCCGCACATTGTGAGATTTCAGATGGCGGCAGCCCCTGCTTTCGCAGGAGGCTCATTGGTTTGGGGTCATTTCCTGCTCTGCCGGAGGGGGTGTTCAGATCCGCTGGACATTCGTAACGCCGACGCCCTTATCGGAAGACCAGACGACCTGCCCTTTCTGTTCAAACCCGGCTGCACGGTGAACCGTGATGTTCTGGCCGGGCTGCAGTGCGGGGACTGGTTTCAGGCCAAGGCCTCCCGGCGTCTCATCGCGCAGCTCCGTGTTGAAGGTGCCTTCCTCCGTTTCCACGGTGACTGGCTCCTCCCCGCCTGAATGCGCAAGGCCTTGCGCCGCTCGTTTACATCCTGCTGCATTTCGGCAAGGAACTGTTCCACGGCCTGCATCAATTCGTTGGAGACCTGTTTGACGTCGGCGGTGACGCTGTCTACGGCTCCGGCTTCTCGCAGGGTGGTGCGGATGGCATCACTCACTTGAGTGACGTTGCTGACCACAGCCGTGGTGCCGTTGGCGGCAAGTGTGATGCTCTGGGTGATCTCTTGTGTCGCCTTTTGCTGCTCGCCGACGGCATTGATGATGGCACCGGTTACAGTATGCACGCTCTCGATCTGTTCCGCGATGCGCCGGATGGCGCCAATAGAGCCTTTGGTCATTTTCTGAACTTCAGCAATCTGCACGCCGATCTGATCCGTGGCCCGTGCGGTTTGGTCTGACAAGGCCTTCACTTCGGCTGCGACGACTGCAAACCCCTTGCCGGCCACTCCGGCCCGTGCGGCCTCAATGGTGGCGTTGAGCGCCAGCAGGTTTGTCTGCTCCGCAATGTCCCGGATCATGCCTACCACTGCTCCGATGCGGTCTGCCGCTTCGTCGAGACTTGCAACCTCATGATCCGTATGCCGTGCGGCTTGCGTCGCATTTTCAACGATATCTCCAGCCTTCGCGGACTGTGAGAGGATTTCGGAGATCGCGGCAGTGAGTTCCTCGGCTGCTGCTGCAACTGTCTGGACATTGTGGGCTGAGTTGCTGGAGGCTTCGGACGCGCTGGCTGCTTCTCCTGCTGCCGCCGTAGCAACCTGGTTCACGTTGTTGGCGCTGACTGTCAGGGCGCCGGTTTTCTCATCGACCTGCTTCACCATGGCTCCGATCAAGTCGCGGAACCGCTGGATGATGGTGGCCACATGCTGCTGCCGGTGCTGTTCCTTGGCGCGTTCGGCCATGGCTGTTTGCTCCAGCTCCGCACGGCGGATCAGATTGTCACGGAATACGGCAACTGTGCGTGTCATGCTGTCAATCTCGTCGCTGTTGCGGTCCGGGGGCAACAGCGTGCTGGTCTTGCCTTTTGCCAGTTCCGACATGACGTCCGCTAGCCGGCGTATCCGTCCGGCAATATTGCTCGACACGATCACGGCAATAATGCCCGCTGCCACGCCACCGGCGATAGCGATCAGGGCAGCCCAGTTGCGCAGGGCATGCAGGGGGCAACCACCTCACTCGTATGCTGCGAGACAGCAAGAGCCAGCGGTGTGCCTGCAATCGTGACGGGAATGATTGCGCCATGGGCACTTTCGCCGGAGACATCGGGGAAATTGGCAAGCTGGCGGCTGCCTGATGCGGCGCTCCTGGCCAGTTCAGGGGGATGGCCTGTGTCATCCGTTCGATTGCATCTGGCGTGCGCTTGCTGTCATTCAGCGCAAGTCCATCAGCATCGGTCAGCATGACGTTGCCGGTGTCCCCCAGTCCGTCATAGGCGCCCAGAAGGTTGTCTATCCGCTCATGCGGCAATTCCAAAGCCATGATGCCGATGGTCTTGCGGCCAATTGAAACAGGCGTTGCAAAATAGCCGGTGGGTATGCCCAGTCCTTCGTGCTGTCTGATCTCGCTCATGATCAGATTATCCGCAGGTCCGGTCAGGGCTTTCTGAAATGCTTCGGCCAGCGGTGTGCCTGACCATTCCGGCGTTTGCAGGTTGATGGCATAGTCACTCAGCTTCTGAACCGAGTAAATTACATTGCCATTGAGGTCGATCAGCAGAAGGTCACCGAAGCCACTGGCCGCCATGTAGTTGCGCAGCAGCGGATGGAAGGCTGCATGGGCCGTATCATAGGGCTTGCGGCCCGCCTTGCTCAGCTGTTTTCTTTCTGCCGGGGGATTGGGGTTACGCGTAACATAGGTTTCCGTCACCCTGTTCCTGGCGTCGCTGCCGTATTTTTCCCAGCCGTCCAGCAGACGTTTGAAAGCCGCCACGGCTGTGGGGCTGTCCGCAAAGGCAACGGCTGAAGTGATCTCATCGTTCATAAAGGCTTCGAGACTGGCCTTTTTGTTCTCGGCCAGTGCCACAAGCCGCTCATCACGAAGTTTCTGGATGAAGTTGGAGGCCGAGAAATACGTGGCCGTGCCGACACCGGCGGAACAGAGCAGCCCGATGCCCACAATGACAAGGGGAGTTTCAGTGCGATCTTCATCTGCAAACCCCGTAAAATCTGAAGCGCTCCTCAGAGCTGTTCGATGTTTACCCCAACCGTCAGGGCGCCAATTGCTTCGCCGGTCGCCGGATCAATCACAGGAAGACTGACCTGACTCTGAATGGATTGTGTGGATTCATCCTGGGTGATGTCGCTGATATCCAGTGATCCAGGTCCCTTGAGCATGGTCTCACGCCATTTGCTCTCGTCACCTTGCCAGAAGTCTGAAGTCAGCTCACTCTGGCCAACGTTCAGCCCCTTGGCATCCATCACGATGATCTCGGTGAAGAGGCCTCCGCTCGTCTCCTGTTTCTTGACCAGAAGACGGGAGAGCGCATTGTCCATAACTTCGTCAATCATCGGCTGGTTGATCGACCGGGCCTGCTCGCCCCATTCCGCATCCAGCCGCTGGATGTCTGCCTGCGTGTAGCTGCTCGTGCGCCGGTTCTGCTCGATCACCGCCGACACAACTTCAGATGCCTTGGCAAGTTCGGCGATGCGGGTCCTCGCGAGTGTTTCAAGCTCCTGTTGAAACTCATTTGCTGTCGCGATTGACGTAAGGGAGGTAGATGCAATTATCACTGTTAAAAAGTGCAATCTCATGTATCTAACCTGTTTTCTAACACGTTATACGAGATTATTGCTTTTTAATCGGTGAATGAATCATTAATCAAAGTGAGTTCACTTGTTTTTCTCGATTTCTATTATGGTGATTGATCCAAATTTGTAATATTTGGGAGTGTTGTATTGTAAGTTTTGATCACCCCTGCCCATTCCTTGCGCGCTCTCTGTCTGGGGCGGCTTTGATTCTCCTGCTGCCGGTGCGTTCGAGGACGGCAGGCCGAGGTGTTTCTGAAAGAGGGTGGGAGGAACCTGAAACAGTCCTTCAGATCACGATTGGTGGAGGGGCGGCAGAAAAGCGCGCTGCACTTTCTGTCGAATTGATCTACAACGCTCGCCCACTGACTGGAAAACAAGATTGGTCCTCAAAATGAAGTCTTTTGTCCTGACCCTGTCCTGCGAAGACCGTCCGGGAATCGTGGCTGCCATCACCACCGAGCTGGCCGATCTTGGCGCCAATATCGCCGAGAGCGATCAGTTCTGGGACCGGGTGACCAACCGCTTCTTCATGCGGATCGAGTTCATTGTCCCGGTGGAGACAACCCGCGATGCAATCGCCAATGCCATCTCGCCGGTGGTGAACCGCTTCGATCTGAAGACCGAACTCACCGACCTGTCACGCCGCAAGAAGATGATCATCATGGTCTCGAAGTTTGACCATGCGCTGCTGCATCTTCTCTATCAGATCCGCGTGGGCTGGATGGATGCGGAAGTCGTCGCCATCGTTTCCAACCACGAGGACAGCGCCCGCACCGCCACCCACGAGGGCATTCCCTTCCACTACTGGCCGGTGACCAAGGCTAACAAGGCCGAGCAGGAAGAAAAGCTGCTTGCGCTGGTGAAGGAAACTGGTGCCGATCTGGTGGTGCTGGCCCGTTACATGCAGATCCTGTCCGACACCCTGTCCAAGCGGCTGTTCGGCAAGGTGATCAACATCCACCACTCGTTCCTGCCCAGCTTCAAGGGCGCCCGGCCTTACCATCAGGCTCATGAGCGCGGCGTGAAAATGATCGGCGCGACGGCTCACTACGTGACGGCGGATCTCGACGAAGGCCCGATCATCGAGCAGGACGCGGAGCGGGTGAACCATTCCTTGTCGGCCAATGATTTCGCAGCGCGCGGCCGTGATATCGAGGCGCGGGTGCTCGCCCGAGCGGTCAAGTGCCACCTGGAAAACCGGGTGATCATCGTCGGCAACAAGACCATCGTCTTTAACCGCTGAAGCTCAGGCCTTCAGGCCTGAAAGCCGGTCCACCGCCTGCAGGAGCAAGTCCACATCCTGCGGGCGGGACAGGCGGTGATCGCCATCGGGAATGAGCGTGAAGGTGACATCATCTTCCGCCAGCGCTTCGACAAGACGGCTGGCATGCTGCCACGGGACGTCCGGGTCTTCACGTCCCTGCAGGATGGTGACCGGGCAGCCTGTGGCGAGGGGCTTGTCCAGCAGAAGGTGATTGCGGCCATCCTCGATCAGCTGGCGGGTGATGGCGTAGGGTCCGTCTCCATAGGCGGAGGGACGCTCGACCCTTCCATCGCGCATCAGCCGCTCCCGGCCCTCTTCATCCAGCCGCATTTTCCAAATGAGTTCCTCGGTGAAGTCCGTGGCGGGGGCGATGAGGACAAGTCCGCCAATGCGGCTCGATCGCCCGGCGGCCAGCGCAGCCTTGCGATGCTCCTGCGTCAGCCGCAACGCCAGCCAGCCGCCCATGGACGAGCCGACGAGGATCTGCGGGCCGTTGGTAATACGCTCAAGCACGGCAAGTGCTTCTTCCAGCCAGCGCGAGATGGTGCCGTCTTCGAAGGCGCCGCCCGACAGGCCGTGGCCGGAGTAATCCATCCGGGTCACGGCTTGTCCGCGCGCCCTTGCGTGAGCTGCCAGTGCTTCTGCCTTGGAGCCATTCATGTGGGACTTGAAGCCGGAGAGCCAGAACAGGCCTGGCTGTCTGCCAGGTTCTGCCTTCACCGCGATCTGCCGTTCATCCGGGCCGTTGCCGAGGGTGAGGAATTGAAGGCCGTCCTGATCCAATGTAAGGCTCCGCTGTAACAGTCCTGCTGCGGGCCGGTTTGGCACAGGCGGGCGGCAAATTGAAGGGCCCTGCCTGTGAAGAGCGACACCACCACCCGCCCGGCCGTGCTGCAGGTCATTCCGGATCTCAACACCGGCGGGGCCGAACGCACGACGGTGGATGTGGCCGCTGCATTGGTGGCGAAGGGCTGGCGGGCGGTTGTCGTCAGCGAGGGGGCGGCTGGTGCCGGAGCTGGAAGCGCTTGGTGCAAAGCACATCATCCTGCCGGTGAAATCCAAGAACCCGCTGACCATTCTTGCCAATGCAAGGCGCCTCAAGCAGGTGGCGCTGGCGGAGAACATTTCGCTGATCCATGCCCGCAGCCGCGCGCCCGCTTGGTCGGCGCTGATGGCGGCGCGCGGGCTTGGCCTTCCCTTCGTCACCACCTATCACGGCATCTACAAGCAGAAGGGCGCGCTGAAGTCCTGGTATAATTCTGTGATGGCCCGGGGCGATTGTGTCATTGCCAATTCGCGCTACACGGCAGACCTCATCGCGGCCCGTCATGCGTTTGCCCGTGGCAGGATCACGGTCATTTACCGGGGCTCGGATCTGGCCGCCCTGGCGCCAGAGGCCGTGACGCCTGAGCGGCGTGCGGCGCTGGCTGGGGCCTGGGGTGTTGATGGCTCCCGGCCTGTTCTGCTGCAACTGGCCCGTTTGACTGGCTGGAAGGGGCAAAAGGTGCTGATTGCTGCCATGGCAGAGCTGAAGGCGCGGGCTGCAGGCCTGCCGCTTGCCATTATTGCCGGCGATGATCAGGGCCGCAGCAGTTATCTGGCGGAGTTGAAGGCGCAGATTGCCGCCGCCGGGCTGGAGGAGGACGTTCGGCTGGTGGGCCACTGCGCCGATGTGCCGGCCGCTCTCGCGCTCGCGTCCCTGTCGGCGGTGGCGTCGATCGAGCCGGAAGCCTTTGGCCGGGCTGCGGTGGAGGCACAGGCGGCCCGTGTGCCGGTGATCGTGTCGGATCTGGGGGCCGTTCCGGAAACGGTGCTGGCTCCGCCGGAGGTGTCTGAAGCGGAGCGGACCGGCTGGCGTGTGCCGCCGGGAGATGCAGGTGCGCTGGCTGATGCTATCGCCGGTGTTCTGACGCTTGCGCCCGATGCAAGGGCGGCGCTTGTCGGGCGGGCGCAGGCGCATGTGGCGCGGCATTTCACGGTGGAAGCCATGTGTGCGTCCACGCTTGAAGCTTATGCCAGGCTGCTTGGCCGCGGGGCAGAATGATCGCCGGCTTGCAAGAAAGGTTGACTTTCTCTGCGCTTCGGCCAATGCTTCATCTGTTCCCGCCACACTGGATGTGGCCGAGGCCCCGGCGCAAGCGCGCGGGGCTGAAGCGCATTGGAGTGGTGCTCTGTTCCTGTTCTGGAATGGTGCTCCGTGCCTTTGCGGGAACAGCCAAACGACCGTGCTGCAACGATAGAGGAGATAGCGACCATTCGCCGTCCGTTCCGCGCCCCGCCTCCCACGAAGGATGGCCCGCGCACCAATGACGAAATTCGCGTTCGCGAAGTCCAGCTGATTGATCACGAAGGCCAGAACCGCGGCATTGTCCCGACTGGTGAAGCCCTCGAAATCGCGATGGAGGCCGGTCTCGACCTGGTCGAGATTCAGCCGAATGCGCAGCCCCCGTATGCAAGATTCTTGACTACGGCAGGTTCAAGTATCAGTCGCAGAAGAAGGCAGCTGAAACGCGCAAGAAGCAGAAGACCGTCGAGATCAAGGAGATCAAGATGCGTCCGAACATCGACACTCATGACTATGAAGTGAAGATGAAGGCGATGATGCGTTTCTTCTCCGAAGGCGACAAGGTGAAGGTCACGCTCCGGTTCCGCGGCCGTGAAATGGCGCACCAGGATCTGGGCATGAAGCTGCTGATGCAGGTTCGCGACGAGACGGCGGAGATCGCCAAGGTCGAGTCATCACCCCGCCTTGAAGGCCGCCAGATGGTGATGGTTCTCTCGCCGATCCAGCGCTGAGCCCTTTTCCGGCAAAAGATTTGCGTGGCGGCTGCGGAGCAATCCGTGGCCGCCTTGCTTTTGATGCAGGTGATCAAGTGCCCGCATGAATCCGGTTGCAAAGGGGGCGGGCTGTCCCTATAAGCCTCCGGTCCAGAGTCGTCCGGCTCTCCGTGGACCAGTAGCCTGTTGCCGTTTTCTGATCTGTTTCCCTGAAGCGAGTCAGACTGAGCAGGCCGGTCCCAAGAGAAACAGGGCATGCCGTGGCGGCTTCTCGATGCACCAACAAACGAGCGGGCTTTGGCCCGCGCCAATGAAAGGATGCAAAATGCCCAAGCTGAAGACCAAGTCTGGAGCCAAGAAGCGCTTCAAGCTGACCGCGACCGGTAAGGTCAAGACCGGTCAGGCTGGCAAGCGTCATGGCATGATCAAGCGCACGGCCAAGTTCGTCCGCAACGCACGTGGCACCACCACGCTGTCGCCGCAGGACGCCCGGATCGTGAAGCAGTACATGCCGAACGCCTAACGCCACCTGACAATCAAGGAGACTACCAATGGCGCGTGTCAAGCGGGGCGTAACGGCCCATGCCCGTCATAAGAAGGTTATCAAGGCAGCCAAGGGTTACTATGGCCGCCGCAAGAACACCATCCGCGTGGCCAAGCAGGCCGTCGAGAAGGCAGCACAATACGCCTATCGCGACCGTAAGGTCAGGAAGCGGAACTTCCGCTCGCTGTGGATCCAGCGCATCAACGCTGCCACCCGTGAGCTGGGCATGACCTATGGCCGTTTCATCGACGGCCTCAACAAGGCCGGCATCGAAGTCGACCGCAAGGTTCTGTCCGATCTCGCCATCCATCAGCCGGAAGCCTTCAAGGCTCTGGTCGAGAAGGCTCAGGGCGCTCTGGCTGCATAAGCAGACAAGCCCTCACGGCGTGATCGCATGATCGCAAGGCGCTTCCGGAAACGGAGGCGCCTTTTTCTTTGGGGGGAGAGACGCATAATACCAAGGCTTTCGATGCTGACGCATCACGCCTTGAAAATGCTCAAGCCCCTCCATCGTCATACCGGACGCAGCGAAGCGGAGATCCGGTACCGGTGAGTCCCGGACCATCGGCTATGGCGCAAGGGACTAACATCATGCGCCCCGGCTCACCGGTCCCGGCTCTTGCTCTGCCCGGCCGGGATGACGCCGGAAAGGGCGTACTTGACGGATGGCCGCTCCATTGCCGCTGCTATCCCGTCCCATTTCACGTCCCCACTCTGTGCCAAAGCGGGGCCGGGTGCCGGGACGGGACAGGCAGGCGTGCTGGATCTATGGACCAGACCAGCACGGTACGTCCGGTCGGGGGTGCTTGGACGGCGAAAAAGGCTGGCGGATGGGGAGGGCGGGAGCGGGAAGATTCAGACGGAATCTCAGTGCCTTGAGCGTTTCAGGCTTTCGTGCGGCCTGCGGCGTTAACCATTAAATGAAATTTCTCAATAAATTCAACGTCAAAAAGTTAACGCGCTCCGGCCTGCTGGCACATGCCTTGCGACTTTCAGGACAAGCCCCGTGAGGGCGTCCCGAAGTGAAACAGGCAGAGGCAGATCCGTTGCGTATCGATCCTATCCGAGCCCAAGAGCGTGCTGCCGCCCGCCGCAGTGCCAGAGCGAGAGCCAAGGCTGAAGCTGCCACCGCCGCGCAAGCCGAAGAGCTGCGCCGCACGCCGCCCTCAGTTCCCGTGCCCATGGTGCTGCGCACCGAAGAGCGCAGCGCCAGCTTCACCATGTACCGGCCCGACGCGGCGTTCCTGGCCCAGCTCATCGCCATGCGCGATGCCGGCACGCTGAACGATGATGCGGGCAGCGATGCGGCGGTGAGTTACCGCCGCACAGCCGCAAGTCCACGCCGCCGGCCGGCCGGATTCGTGGTGTCACAGAGCTTTTGAAAGTTAGCATCGAGGCAGTTACGAGGTCCCCGGGTGGGGACTTCAGGAGGGGCGGTTTCGGGGGGAGCCGCCCTCTCGCATTTTCGGGTTCAGTATCCGGCCGCGTGGCCGTCCTTGCGCGGATCGGAGCCGCCAATGAACAGGCCGCGCTTGCGGTCGATGCGGATGGCCTGGGACCCGCCGATCGGCGCGGGCGCCTTCTTCACGATGTGGCCCTTTGCGCGCAGCACGTCGAGGCTTGCTTCCGGAATGCCGCTCTCCGCCTGCAGGAAGCTGAAACCGTCATCCATGAAGATACGCGGGAAGTCGATGGCCTGCTGCACGTCCATGCCATAGTCGATCATGTTGGTCAGCACATGGGTGTGGCCGCAGGCCTGATACTGGCCGCCCATGACGCCGAAGGACATCCAAGGCGTGCCATCCTTCAGCACGAAGGCGGGAATGATCGTGTGCATGGGGCGCTTGCCGCCCTCGATGGTGTTGGGATGGCCCGGTGCCACCTTGAAGCTGGCACCCCGGTTGTGCAGCAGCACGCCGGAATTGGGCGCCAGAATGCCGGACCCGAAGCTGTGGAAGATGGAGTTGATGAAGGACACCGTCAGACCGCTGCTGTCGGCAATGGTGAGATAGACCGTATCCGTCTGCGGCGGGGCGCTGGGCAGGGGCAGGTCCTGCGTGCGCGCCGAAGGGTTGAGCAGCGGGGACAGTCTTTCGATCATGTCATCGGCGAAGAGTGACATGTGGCAGGCATCCATATGGGCAGGATCGGCGACGAACCGGTCGCGCATCGCATAAGCGATGCGGGCCGCCTCCATCTCCAGATGCAGCCGCTCGCCCCCCAGCGGGTCTAGGCTGGGCAGGTTATGCCGTTCCAGCAGGCCGAGCATGATCAGCGCAACAATGCCCTGCCCGTTGGGCGGCAGTTCGGCCACCGTGTAGCCGCGATAGTCGCGGGTGACGGGGGCAACGGTGGTGGTGTGACATGCGGCCAGATCCTCCAGCGTCATGTAGCTGCCGCGCGCCTTCAGCGTGTCAACAATGTCCTCAGCCACCGGGCCGGTGTAGAAGGCATCTGCGCCGCCGCTGGCGATGGCTTCCAGCGTGTCGGCCAGAGCCGGGAAACGCATGATCTCACCCGCTTCAGGCGCCTTTCCGCCGGGCAGATAGGTTTTGGCCGCTGCTTCATCGGCGGAAAGCTTGGCGATGGACGCGGGCCAGTCGAGGGCTACACGCGGCGCCACGGCAAAGCCGTCACGGGCGTAGGAAATGGCGCGTTTGAAAAGAGTGGCGAAGGAACGGGTGCCATGGGCCTTGAGCAAGGTTTCCCAGGCGCGCACCGCGCCGGGCACCGTCACCGCATGGGCGCTTTCCAGTCCGATGCTGGTCAGCCCCGCATCGCGCAAAGCTGCCGAAGAGACGGCCTTGGGCGCCGCGCCCGAGCCATTGAAACCAGCCATGCGGCCATCGGCTTCCGTGACGATGGCAAAGCAATCACCACCGATGCCTGTCATATGCGGCTCGACCACACATTGTACGGCAACGGCGGCAATGGCAGCATCCACCGCGTTGCCGCCCTCCTGCAGCACCTCGAGGGCGGCAGCTGTCGCCAGCGGGTGGGACGTGGCGGCAAGGCCATTGGTGGCATAGACCGGCGAACGGCCAGGCATTTCAAAATTTCGCGCCAAGATCTTATTCTCCCTTGCCCATTGTTTCCCGCACGGCGCAGATCTTTACCCGCTGCTGCCGCTGTGTCCCGTCCGTAAGATCTGGTAGCCAGATGGAAGGGCAGGGCGGTCACACCCTGCATCGAACAAGTCTAGAGGAGAAGCTAGCCCATGAGCAAACTGACACTTTCGTCCGCACAGACAATCATCTCTGCCGCTCTGGCAAAGGCGGAGAGCCTGAAGCTGAAGCCGCTGACCGTTGCGGTCATCGATGCCGGCGGGCATCTCGTTGCCATGGCCCGGCAGGACAACTCTTCGATCCTGCGGCCGCAGGTTGCCTTCGGTAAAGCCTATGGTGCTGTCGGCGTGGGGGCTGGATCGCGCTGGCTCAATACGGCAGCTGCGGAGCGGCCGCATTTCGTGCAGGCGCTCAACGGCATTTCGGGTGGTGCCATTGTGCCGGTGCCGGGCGGTGTCCTGATCCGCGACGGGGCTGGTGAAATTCTCGGCGCTGTCGGCATCTCCGGCGACACTTCGGACAATGACGAGGCCTGCGCTGTTGCGGGCATCGACGCCGCTGGTTTCAAGGCAGATTGCGGCTAAGAGGAGAAGGGGCCGCCACGATGCGGCCCCTGCTATCTCACATCAGCATGCCCTGAAAAGGCTCAGGTGCCGCATGCCTTTGGTGTCAGTCCTTGCTGCCGCTGATGGCGTCGAGCTTTTTCTGCATGGCGGCAAGCTGCTTCTTCATGTCGTCCAGATCCGATCCGGAGGAAGCGGCCGGCTTTTCCGGTGCAGCGGCCGGGGCCGTGCCGGAGCCTGAAGTGGGGGCGGTGGCGCCAGGAAGCGGGAAGGGGATGAACATCTTCATCGCCCGCTCGAACATTTCGGTGTTGCGCTTCACCTGCTCTTCCATCGCCTCGAAGGCGCTGGCGCCGAAAGCGTCGCTCATCTGGGCGCGCAGCTTCTCCTGCTCCTTGGTCAGGGAGGAGATCGAGAATTCGAGATAGCTCGGCACCAGACCCTGCATGCTGTCGCCATAGAAGCGGATCAGCTGGCGCAGGAAGGTGATTGGCAGCAGATTCTGCCCGCCCTTGCCTTCCTGCTCGAAAATGATCTGGGTGAGGACGGAGCGGGTAATGTCTTCGCCCGTCTTGGCGTCGAAAACCACGAAATCCTCTTCGCCCTTCACCATCACGGCCAGATCCTCAAGGGTCACATAGGTACTGGTGCCCGTGTTGTAGAGGCGGCGGTTGGCGTATTTCTTGATGATCGTGGGCTCGTTCGTCTTGGCCATCTCGTTTGTCGCTCCCGGGTGCCTTCCGTGCCTGCCCGGACATGCGGGGCCGGTGGTGGCAAGTTCCTCTTTTGCTGCAACATCTTCCCCGTGTTGCGGCGTCCTCCGCGACAAGAGTATGCCAAAGCCGGGCACCCATGCCAGCCTTTTCCTGCTGCGGGGCGAAAGCTTGTGTGCGTTGCACGCTATGCGGGTTGTTGCGGCCGCGAAGAGCGGTTGACTTGTCGCGTTTCACAGTCTCTAGTCTGACGGAGCGGGGAGTTTGGTCCTGTCAGAAAAACGATCGGCGGACCTGCCATATCCCGGGAGGAATCAGTTTCAGGAGGTCTTCATGAGCGCTTCTACCGACGTTGTTATTGTCAGTGCCACGCGCACGGCCGTGGGTTCATTCAACGGGTCTTTCGCCAATACGCCCGCCCATGAGCTGGGTGCCACCGTCATCAAGGCAGCGCTGGCAAAGGCAGGCGTGGATGCTACCGACGTCAACGAACTGATCTTCGGGCAGGTGCTTACGGCCGGTCAGGGCCAGAACCCGGCCCGTCAGGCTGCCATCGCCGCTGGCCTCTCCCAGGATTCCACGGCTTGGCTGCTCAATCAGGTCTGTGGCTCCGGCCTGCGCACCGTTGCCATCGCCGCGCAGCAGATCATGTGCGGCGACGCCAGCATCGTTGTCGCAGGTGGTCAGGAAAACATGTCGCTCTCGCCGCACTGCGCTCCGATGCGCGCCGGCTACAAGATGGGCGACTACAAGATGATCGACACCATGATCAAGGACGGTCTGTGGGATGCCTTCAACGGCTATCACATGGGCCAGACGGCCGAGAATGTCGCCCAGAAATGGCAGATCAGCCGTGATGAGCAGGACGCCTTCGCCCTCGCCTCGCAGAACAAGGCGGAAGCTGCCCAGAAGGCCGGCCGTTTCAAGGACGAGATCACGCCCGTCACCATTGCCGACCGCAAGGGCGATAAGGTGATTGAGGATGACGAGTACATCCGCCACGGCGCCACGCTGGAAAGCATGTCCAAACTGCGCCCGGCCTTCAACAAGGAAGGCTCCGTTACCGCTGGCAATGCTTCGGGCATCAACGATGGCGCCGCTGCCCTTGTGGTGATGAGCGCAGCGGAAGCTTCCCGCCGCGGCCTCACCCCGCTCGCCCGTATCGCATCCTGGGCCACCGCTGGCGTTGATCCGGCCGTGATGGGCTCCGGCCCGATCCCGGCTTCGCGCAAGGCGCTGGAAAAGGCCGGCTGGAGTGTTGCCGATCTTGATCTGGTGGAGGCCAACGAGGCCTTCGCAGCACAGGCTTGCGCCGTCAACAAGGACATGGGCTGGAACCCGGACATCGTCAACGTGAACGGCGGCGCCATCGCCATTGGTCATCCGATCGGCGCATCGGGCGCGCGCGTTCTCGTGACGCTGTTGCACGAAATGGGCCGCCGTGATGCCAAGAAGGGCATTGCCACGCTCTGCATCGGCGGCGGCATGGGCGTGGCGCTCTGCGTCGAGCGCTAAGCCAAAATCTATGCTGTGAAGCGGGCCGCAAGAGCCTGCATGGCCAGTTCTCTTCCCGGCGGACTATCTGCCGGGAAGTTCAATCGGGAACAGGGCTGAAGGAAGAGGCCCGTAGTCTGGGGAGAGATGAATGAGCAAGGTTGCGTTGGTCACCGGGGGCACTCGCGGTATCGGTGAGGCAATTTCTCTGGGTTTGAAGGCTGCCGGTTACACGGTTGCCGCCACCTATGCCGGAAACACGGAAAAGGCCGAAGCCTTCAAGGCAGCAACGGGCATCCATGTCTACAAGTGGGACGTGGCCAATGAGCAGGAATGCGCTGAAGGCATTGCCAAGGTGGAAGCCGATCTCGGCCCGGTCGAGATCCTCGTGAACAATGCCGGCATCACCCGCGACGGCATGTTCCACAAGATGACCTTCGAGCAGTGGCGCGCCGTGATGTCCACCAACCTCGACAGCATGTTCACCATGACCCGTCCGGTCATTGAGGGCATGCGCAACCGTGGTTGGGGCCGCATCATCAACATTTCCTCGATCAACGGCCAGAAGGGCCAGATGGGCCAGGCCAACTACTCCGCTGCCAAGGCTGGTGTGATCGGCTTCAGCAAGGCGCTGGCGCAGGAGAACGCCTTCAAGGGCATCACCGTCAACACGGTCTGCCCAGGCTACATCAACACGGACATGGTTGCCGCCATGCCGGAAAAGGTGCTGCAGCAGATCGTTTCCGGCATCCCGGTCGGCCGTCTCGGCCACCCGGAGGAAATTGCCCAGACGGTGGTCTATCTCGCCTCTGACGCAGCCGCCTTCATGACCGGCGCGGTGATGACCATCAACGGCGGCCAGTACATCGCCAACGGCTGATCCTGCACAAAACAGGAAATGGATCTTCTGATTCCGCCCCGCCGTGGTCCTTGAGGCTGCGGCGGGGTTTTGTATTCCGAAACTCCATCTGCCGGATGCTGCGCCCTTGACCTTATGACCCTGCTGTCCCTATCTGCAGGCTGGCACAATGGCAGCGCTTGAGGAGCCATTCTCGTCGAGTGCTGTTCAGGCCCGTGCGGCGCCTGCGTAATTTCAAGGCAAGATGCGTCAGCATCCTAAACCTTGGCACAATGACAGCCAGCGGCTGGTGGAGTGGACATGGAATTTGAACGGGCCCCCAACGACCCTGCACACAAGGACATGGCGCCGCTGCTGAAACTGGCGCTGGAACTGGGGCCGCTGGCGGTCTTCTTTCTCTTCAACACGCGCGGCGAGCAAATCGCAGCGGCCTTTCCGGCGCTCAACGTCTTTGGCGCACCGATCTTTCTGGCGACCGCCGCCTTCATGGTGGCAATCGGGATCTCGCTGGCCGTGTCGCTCTATCTGACGCGCCGCCTGCCCATCATGCCGCTGGTGTCGGGTATCGTGGTCTTTGTGTTCGGCGCGCTGACCCTGTGGCTGCATGATGATCTCTTCATCAAGCTGAAGCCGACGATCATCAACACGATGTTCGGCGTCATCCTGCTGGGCGGGCTTTTCTTTGGCAAATCGCTGCTGGGCTATGTTTTCGACAGCGCCTTCCGCCTGACGGACGAGGGCTGGCGCATTCTCACGCTGCGCTGGGGTATCTTCTTCCTGGTATTGGCGGTGCTCAACGAAGTGATCTGGCGCAATTTCTCGACGGATTTCTGGGTCAGCTTCAAGGTGTTCGGCATGATGCCGATCACGCTCATTTTCACCATGACCCAGCTGCCGCTGATCCAGCGCCATTCCCTGCCGGAAGAGGGCAGCGGCAAGACGGACGCTTGAGGCCGCTTCACGCCTTATCCGGGCGGGTTATTCCCGCCCGCCAAAACTGACATCCCGCCGGGCGCCTGTGAGGCTGACGGTAAAGCCCGCAATCACGTCGATCAGCGAAATCACGGTGAGGATGAAGAAGACCGAGCTGGCTGCCAGAGGCACGGTGAGGAATTCGACCAGATAGACGGCAAAGACCAGCATCGAAAATATGTGATCTGCCAGCGCGGCGGTGCCGGTGCGGGTGGCCTTGAGGATTTCAAGGAACAGCACCACCAGGCCGCATAGGATCATCAGGTCGCCCGAGACAAGCGAGAACCTGGCGCCCGACACCAGCTCCACCGTCAGCATCGGCTGGAACCAGGGATCTCCGGCCGGAGTGCCGAAAAAGCCGAAGGCGGCCATATTGTAGATCGCGAGGGGAATGAGTGTCAGCGGAAGGGACAGGATCCTGAACATGTGCCTCTCCTTGGAGACTTGAGTCTGCAGTGATGCAGCATGTCTCATTCCGGCGTGCTCTGCTGCAACAGAATACAGAACGGCCGGAATGCCTGTCACGCTGCCCTTGTGTTGCGGCAGCATGGGCTGCGTCTGCCTGCGCACACGAAAAAGGCCGGTGTTGCCACCAGCCTTGATCTTGAAATCGCAGTCGCGACCCTTAGCCTCAGACGTCTGCCTTCGGCTGCAGGATCTGACGGCCCCGGTACATGCCGGTCTTCAGGTCAACGTGATGCGGGCGGCGAAGTTCGCCCGAATCCTTGTCCTCGACGTAGGTCGGCTGCTTCAGGGCGTCCGCGGAACGGCGAAAACCGCGCTTCATGCGCGAGGTTTTTCTCTTCGGAACGGCCATTTTTTTGTTCTCCGTGGTCCATAGTCAGCGCGGCCCGGACCGGGATTGCCCGGGGCGTGGCATCACGCAGCGTGTAAGAATGGGCGGGGTTATACAGGCAACTGAAGGCTTTTGCCAGTCCATAACGGAATTTTTCTTCACCGCCTCATCTGCTGGCCAGAACGCAGTCGAAAATATTGCCCGCAGAGGCGGCGCGGCGCTGATTCGTGCTGGCCAGCCGGGCATGGCCACGGCCGGGCCGGGCTGGATTGCGCAGGATCGGATTGGGCAGGGCAGTGGCAAGGCGCGAGGCTTCGGCAGGGGTAAGATCTGCCGCGGACTTGCCGAACCAGGCCTGCGCTGCCGCTTCCGCCCCGAAAATGCCCTCGCCCCATTCTGCGATGTTGAGATAAAGTTCCATGATCCGGCGCTTGGTCAGGATCTGGTCGATCATCAACGCTGTGGGCAGCTCCAGGCCCTTGCGTATGAAGCTGCGGTCGCCCCACAGGAACAGGTTCTTGGCCAGCTGCATGGTGATGGTGGAAGCTCCGCGTGCGTCTTCGCCCGCGTTCAGCTTCTGTATCTGGCCATGCAAGGCATCCCAGTCGACGCCATCATGCTCACAAAACCTTGCGTCTTCCGAAGTGATGACGGCACGCACCAGATGCGGGGATATCTGGTCGAGCGTGCGCCACTGCCGGTCCACCCAGAGGCCCTGTGCGTAGCGGCTGATCATCAGCGTGCTGATAGGGGGCACAATGGAATAGATGACGGTCAATACGGGCGGGGCAAGCACCAGCACCAGCAGCACCCAGAGGAGGATGCGCGTTATCTTCAGACTGCGTCTTGTCCGGTTGCGCGGCATACTGGCAGTCTCTTCCGGTCCGGTGGCTTCCGGTCCATCGGGCGGGCTGGTCGTGCTGCCTGGCAAGCCATCTTCCTGGGCCAAAGGAACGCTGCTCCTCACCATTGCGGCGGGTGCATGCCGCCTCGTGCCTTCCTGCCGTTTCTACATGCGGTTGGGGCTTGCGTCAAAGCCGGGCGGAAGATGTGCAAGCCGTCTTGACGGCGGGGCGGTTTCGGGTGACGAGGGCATCCGGTTGGAGCCTTGCGTGAAGGGCAGATGCAATGACGTGGCTTGAGGAAAGCCTGCGCGTGATGGCGCAGCAGATGGATGCGGTTCTGGGCAAGGTGCTGTCGGACGAGCCGCGGCCGGGCGAGGTTCTGCGCCCGGAGCGCCTGCTGGCTGCAATGCGCCATGGCTCGCTCAACGGCGGCAAGCGCCTGCGCCCGCTTTTGATGGCCGAAACGGCGGCGGCCTTCGGGCGCCGGGATGACGGGGTGCTGCTCGCTGCGGCGGCGCTGGAATGCGTTCATTGCTATTCGCTGGTCCATGATGACCTTCCGGCGATGGATGATGATGACCTGCGCCGGGGGCAGCCGACCGTTCACAAGGCCTTTGACGAAGCAGCTGCCATTCTCGCGGGCGATGCCCTTCTGACGCTGGCCTTCGATCTGATCGCAGAGCCCGCAGTTCATGCGGATCCGTCCGTCCGGCTGCAGCTGTCGCAGGAGCTGGCGCGCGCTTCCGGTGTTGGCGGCATGGCGGGCGGACAAATGCTGGATCTGGCGGCGGAGCACCGGCAGCTGTCCGAAGACGAGATCCGCACCTTGCAGGCGATGAAAACCGGCGCGCTGCTGCGCTATGCCTGCCGGGCCGGTGCGGTTCTGGCCGGCGCTTCCTCTGAAGATGTGGCGCGGATGACGCGCTTCGGGGAGATCATTGGCCTTGCCTTTCAGCTGGCCGATGACCTGCTGGACCTGGAGGCTTCGCCGGAAGTCATGGGCAAGGCGACGGGCAAGGATGCCGAGGCCGGCAAGGCGACGCTGGTCAGCCTCTATGGGCCCGAGCGTACCCGCGCCATTCTCGCAGGCCTTGTGGCTGAGGCGGAGCAACTGGTGGCGGGAGCCGGCGAGGGCAGCCAGAGGCTGGCAGAGATTGCCGCCTTCGTTGCCTTCCGTGATCGCTAAGCCTTCCCGCTTTAGCCTGCGCTGGTCTTCTGCCCTGTGGGTGGCTGCAGGCGAACGGGGCCTGCCGTTTCGGACGGTGCATTCATCGTGTTCATGAAACCGTTCAGCATTGCGTTGGGGATTTCCACGTCTGCCATCGGCTTTCCGAACAGGTAGCCCTGCAGATTGTCGATTGCCAGATCCTTGACGGCGCGAGCATGGAACGGGGTCTCGATGCCCTCGATCGTAACTTGCATTTTCAGGGCGCGGCCGAGCGCGACGATGGCCCTGAGGATCTGCTGGATGGTCTCGCCCGAATGGGAATAAGCCTCCATGAAGCTGCGGTCGATCTTGAGCTTGTCGAAGGGGAAGCGCCACAGATAACTGAGACTGGAGTAGCCAGTGCCGAAATCGTCCATGACGATGGTGACGCCAAGTGCTTTCAGTTCGGTCAGCTGCTGCAGGATTGCGTCCGTATCCTTCAGCAGGATGCCTTCGGTAATCTCCAGCTCCAGCCGCTCCGGCGCAAGGCCGCTTGCTGTCAGCGCAGCCTGAACCTGACGGGGCAGGCCGCCGGTAGCAAACTGCGAGGGGGACAGGTTCACAGCTACGGAGATCCCGTCCGGCCAGCCTGCGGCTGTTTCACAGGCCTTATTCAGCACCCACTCGCCAGTCTCCGGCAGGAGACCCAGGTCTTCCGCCACCGGAATGAAGAGATCGGGTGAAACCGGTGTGCCTGCCTCGCTGGTCAGCCGAAGCAGCGCTTCAAATCCAGAGATTCGGCCGTTGGGCAGGCTCACGATGGGTTGAAAATGCAGGCTGAACAGGTCCTTGCGCAGGGCGCTGCGCACAAGCCCCTCGAGATCCCTGCGCCCAAGGAGTTCGTCCTCCATCGTTTCTCGGAAAATGCCGAAGCCCCGCTGGCCTGTGGCCTTTATGAACTGCAGGGCCATGCCGGCCTTGTTCATCAGGTCCTGGGCCTGCCGGGCATGGAGCGGGGCAAGACTGCAGCCGATGCTGACCGAGATTCGGATCTCGCGCCCTTCCAGCGCATAGGGTTCGGACAGCCGCTCTGCCAGCCGCCGGGCAAAGGCTTCGGCCTGTGCGGGATGGGCAATGCCGCATTGTGCGATGACAAGCTCATCACCGCCAAGCCGGGCCAGGATATCGCAGGGCCTGACCTGATCACACAGGCGCAGCGCGACGAGACGGATCAGCTTGTCTGCCCCTTCTTCGCCCAGATCGTCATTGATGCGCTTGAAGCGGTCTATGTCCAGATGATGCAGGGCGATTGCCTGGCTTGTTTCTAGCTCTTCGAGCGCTGCATCCAGCTTGGCCTGGAAGGCTGTTTTGTTCAGCAGGCCTGTCAGGCCATCGTGGCTGGCCAGAAACTCCGCCCTCTCCTCAGAGGCGTTGCGTGAGCGGACGGCCTCGCTCAGCCAGGAATAACCGATGGTGAAGGTGAGGCCCAGGACGCTGGCAAGAATGATGCTGGCGATCAGAAGGTCCTGGTGAAGACTGTCTGCGAGAGCCGTTTCGTCGATCCGTGTCTCGAGAATGCCTGCCGGTTGGCCTTGGCGCTGCAGGATCATGGCCGTAACGGCGATAACGGATGCCGTGCCGTTGTCCTTAATTGTCTCGACCCGCGTATAGGGCGTGCCTGCATCTCCCGCATGGACCCGGCTCTCCAGGCCGGAAGCTGCAAGCACCTGACCGCCTGTCAGTATCAGGACAGGCTCTCCTTCCGGCGTTGCGAGCGTTACATGGCTGGCACGGCTAAGAGATTGAATGAGCTGCAGAACTGTTGCGTCAGAATCTGGAGGAAATGAACCGCCAATCATCGCCTCAAGCTGTGGCAGCCGTTCTTGCAGGGCCTCCGCTAACCCGATTGTCTCAATCTGCGCATCATGGCGGATCCAGTGGTCCACGGCCGTGCTCAGAAAGGACGCCGTCAATGTCACGAAAACAATCGCAACAAGAATGGAACTGCCAATCAGACGAAGATTTGCTGCCCACTTCAGCTCTTTCATCCCTGCCCCCGATTAACCCAGGGTGAAGTTAGAAGCCTACTCCCTAATTTTCTCTATCCGGGAATGGGCAAAAGTTGCAGGGAATGTGCATCTGTATCCGGAATTGCGCAAATCTTAATGTGCCGTTAACCTTTTTGGCGGCACAATCCAAGCTGGTTGCTGAGTAGGGAGCGACCGCAGGTCGTTACAATATGGGCCAGAGGGCATCATGTCGGTCTCATTTTCACCCGCTCAAAGATCTATCATCGGCACTGCAGGTATTTTCAACCGGGAGAAAGGCGCCGAGGGGTCCTCTGTTGCTGCCAATCCTCTTGAAGTGACCAAAGCCAGGCAAGCAGAAGCTTTTGCGGCGGCTGCAGCTCAGAAGTCAACGGGCGGTCAGGATGAGGCCGTGGACGGCGTCGTCAAGCAGCTGAGCGAAGCAAAGCAGGCTAGTGACACCCTCAAGAACTCGGCCTCCCAGTCTGACAACAACAAGCGCGCCGACAAGATTGCCCAGATCGAGCAGAAGATCGAGTCGCTCAAGCAGCGGCTCAAGTTCGCGACGCCTGCCCAGGCACGCGCTCTGATCCGTGAGCTGAAGGAGCTCGGCAAGGAATTCAAGGAAGCGGCTCAGTCGCTTTCCAGCGGTGGCGGCGGGGCATCTGCCGCCATGACCGGTGCAACCGCGATCCCGGTAACGGCCGCGGCCGGCACTTCGGCTGTTGCTGGTGCCACCGGGGCTGGCGGAACCGGCGCTCAGACGGCTGGTGTGGGTGCCAACTCCGCGGCGCAGAGTGCGGCAGGCGGGACCGGTGCTGCCGTGTCTCAGGCCCAGGGTGCAGACGCTGGTGCTGCTCAGACCCAAGCTAACCAGACTTCAAATGCCCAGCCTGCTGTGGATGCTGGCGGCGAAGGAGACGCAACGGCTTCCGCCACCGGAGAAACCCAACAGGCCTCCTCTGAAACTGATGATGCAGATGCAACGGCGGGAGCTGAGGCAATTGCCGGCAATGAAGATGACGGCAAGGCGCTTGCGCTCCAGACCAGCATGCGCGAGGCGATCGCCGGATATACCGCAGCAAAACCTTCCGATCAGGACAAGGCAGAGCGCAAGCAGGCGGCAGACCGGGCCGCAGCTGACGCAGCCATCAAATCCGGTGATCATGACAAGCTGAGCAAGCTGAAGAAGGAAATCGACCTCATCGCCAAGCAGATCGAGGCGCTGGCGGACAAGGATGATCCGGAGCAGCGCCGCGAACTGGAAAAAGCCAAGCGTGAGCTGGCTGAAGGACAGAAGGCTCTTGACGGTTATGTGCTGGAGCGGCTGCGCAATTCGGAGCTTGCTGGCGGCGGTGAAGACGAGGCTGATGCTGAAGCCGGCACAGGCGGGATTGCGCCCGATGATGGGGCCGCAGACGTGGCTGTCTCCGATGCGCAGGCGCCAGCCGGCCCGGTGGGCGCTGTGACTCCGGGCCCTTCAGTTTCAGGTGGCGTTGGCATGCCGGTCATGGCACTGTCTGTGCCACTTACACTCAATCTTCGTACGGACGTGACCGTATGATGGAATAATCCGCCGAGGCGGAGGCGCAAAGGCTGCTTCCCTGCGGCCAATTGGCCTGTTCTGCGAGGAGACGCACGCCGGTTCGGAAAGGAGAAAATGCTATGCTGTCACCCCTTTCTGCCTCTCCGAACCCGTTGGCCGCCCAGTCTCAGCGTGCGCAGACACAAGACAAGCCGCAAACCCGAAGCCAGTCCATGACTGTCATGGAGCAAAAGGGGGCGACGTCCAGCAACGTGGCGCAGGGCCGCCTCGACAAGCAGGACGCGAAGCTTCTGTCCATTGCCAAGAACGGGGTACTTGGCGAGTTCTCCGAGGAGTTTCTTGAAGGTGTCGAGGAACTGCTGCAGCTCGGCAATTCGCTTGAAGATGCGGTGGCCAAGGCCAAGGATGATCAGCGGACCGATAAGATTGCCCGCATCGAGCAGCGTATCGAAGCTCTCAAGGAACGGCTGAAATTTGCCAGCCCTGCACAGGCCAAAGCACTGATCCGCGAGTTGAAACAACTCGGCCAGGATTTCAAGCTGGCGGCCCAGTCACTTTCTGATGGTGGGAGCAAGACGGCAGCTGGGCAGCCGGGTGCCGGCTCTTCAATCACTCTTTCTGCCTCATCTTCAAGTTCGTCCCTGTCTGACGCATCGGCAACCGCTGTGCTGGCAGAAGGGGAACTGGCGGTCGAGACCGCCAATGCCCTGCTGGGTCTGCCCGCCGGTTCTGACCCTATGGCGAATAACGCTTCAGTCTCCACGGCTCAGGCTTCGGGCGGCGCAAGCGCGCAAGGGCAGTCTGCTGAGGGGGAGGCTGCAGGATCGCAGGAGGAGACCCAGGCGCAGCTGCTGCTGCAGGTCCGGGAGGCGATCGCCACCTACAACAGCACGCAAGTGACCGTGAAGGCTTATGGCAGCGCCTATGACGGCAGTGCCCGCAAGCAGGCCGATTACGACAAGCTGCGCGATCTGGAAAAGCAGATCGATCTTCTGGCCGAGCAGATCGGGGCTCTTTCCGATAGGGATGACGAGGAGCAGCGCAAGGAGTTGGAGGCGGCAAAGCGGGAGATGGACGAGGGGCGTGACGCGCTCAATGAGTTTCGCACGGCCCAGCTCGAGGCTCAGGGCATGCCGGGCGTCGAGGGCAGTGCCGGCGGCATCGCTAATCTCTTTACAGGTCTCAACGGGTCTCAAGGCGCGGAAACCGGCATGCCGGCGGGTACGTCCGGTGTTTCGGTTTCCATCAATAAGACAGCCATCAGCTTTGCTTCCACATCCGTCAGCGTCGTGTTGCAGACGGATGTGAAGGTGTAACTTCTGACCTATTCGCCCGCACCAGGTGCTGTGGCCTGACGGCCAAAGTCCGGGGCCGGGGTTTCCTGACCGGCCTCGATGATCGAACGCCGGATGCCGCGCGTGCGGGTGAAAAGGTCGAACAGAGCCTGACCGTCGCCCCAGCGGATCGCCCTTTGCAGGGCAGACAGATCCTCCGAGAACCGCGCCAGCATTTCAAGGATCGCATCCTTGTTGTGCAGGCAGACGTCGCGCCACATGATGGGATCGGACGCTGCCAGACGCGTGAAGTCACGGAAGCCTGACGCCGAGTACTTAATCACTTCCGACTTTGTAACGGTCTGGAGATCATCGGCCGTGCCGACGATGTTGTAGGCAATGATATGCGGTAGATGCGAGACGATGGCGAGCACCAGATCGTGGTGCTGCGGGTCCATGGTGTCCACGTTGGAGCCGCAAGCGGTCCAGAAGGCTGCAAGCTTTTCAATCGCCCTGGCGTCCGTGTCCGGCATGGGCGTCAGGATGCACCAGCGGTTCTGGAACAGCGCGGCAAAGCCCGCATCCGGGCCGGAATGCTCCGTACCTGCAATCGGGTGGCCGGGGATGAAATGCACGCCCTCCGGCACATGCGGGGCCATCTGCGAGACGACCGAGCCCTTGGTGGAGCCCACGTCCGTCAGGATCGCGCCCGGCTTCAGATGCGGCGCGATTGCTTTTGCCACCTCTTCCGAAGCGCCAACCGGCACGCTGACCACCACCAGATCCGCATCCTTCACCGCGTCCGCAGCCGAAAGGCAGTATCGGTCCCCAAGTCCCAGCTCTTCCGCGCGGGCCAGTGTCGGCGCCGAGCGGGTCGAGATGGTGATGGTCCCCGCCAGGCCTTTTTCGCGGATGACGCGGGCGAGGGAGGAGCCGATGAGGCCGATGCCGATCAGGGCAACGCGCTGAAAATGGGGATCTGACATGTCTTGTCTGGTGTCTTCAAATGGGTTTGGCCCGGCTGCCGCTTGGGCTGCGCCGGGCCATCAGGGCTTGGCGCCTTCAGCGCGCCATGAAACCGGCAAGGGCGGCAACCACTGCCTTGTTGGCTTCCTCGGTGCCAATGGATAGACGCAGCGCGCCCGGCAGGCCGTAGTTGGCAACCATCCGCAGGATCAGGCCATGTTCCGACAGATAGGCATCGGCATCGGCGGCGCGCTTGCCATCCTCATCCGGGAAGTGGATGAGCAGGAAGTTGCCGACGCTGGGCGTGGTCTTGAGGCCGAGCTTTTCGATCTCTGCCGCCGTCCAGGCCATCCAGGTCTCGTTGTGAGCAATGGCTGCGTCGACAAAGGCGCGGTCGCGGATCGCGGCAATGCCAGCCGCCATGGCGGGTCCGGAGACGTTGAACGGCCCGCGGATACGGTTCATGGCGTCAATCATCTCTGCCGGGCCGAAGCCCCAGCCGAGGCGCAGGTTGGCAAGGCCATAGATCTTGGAGAAGGTGCGCGTCATGATGACATTGTTCGAGGTCGCCACCAGCTCGATGCCGCTCTCGTAGTCATTGCGCCGCACATAATCCGCGTAGGCCGCATCCAGCACCAGCACCACGTGGGAGGGCAGGCCCGCATGCAGGCGGCGCACCTCGTCAAAGGGAATGTAGGTGCCCGTCGGATTGTTCGGATTGGCGAGGAAGACCATCTTGGTCTTCTCCGTCACGCGGGCAAGGATCGCGTCCACATCGGTCGTGAGGTTCTTTTCCGGCGCGACTACGGGCGTTGCACCGGCGGCGCGGATGGCAATCGGATAGACGAGGAAGCCGAACTCGGAATAGATCGCCTCATCGCCCGGCGCCAGATAGGTGTTGGCAATGAGCGTCAGGATCTCGTCCGACCCGGCGCCGCAGATGATGCGCTCCGGGTTGATGCCCATCACCTCGCCGATGGCTTCACGCAAGGCGGTCGATGCGCCGTCCGGATAAAGCTCCAGCTTCGATGCCACTTCGGCATAGGCCTTCTTGGCCGCATCGCTGGCACCCAGCGGAGATTCGTTCGAGGACAGTTTGTGCACCTTGCCGGTGCCCGAGGCCTTGGACTTGCCGGGAACGTAGGGGGCGATGTCGAGAATGCCTGCGCGCGGTTGAGGGCGGGATTTGCTGGCGCTGTCCATGGAAGTGTCTCTGTCTCTCGTGTGTTTGGCCGCTGTCTTTAAAAAGGGCTGCGGGGCAAATATCAGTCTGCGTCTTCGGCGAAATCGTCAAGCTCGTCGGCTTCGCCCTCATCGATGTCGATGGGAGAGGCGTAACCGCCGACGAAACGCAGCACGTCTGGCTCGGCTCCAGCCTCGCGGCAGAGCGTCAGAACCTCATCCTCGCTGATGTCGCCGGAGGCGGCCAGCAGGGCATCCACGCCGTCGGCATGGCGGAAGAAGCTCAGGATCTCGAGGCCTGAATCCATAAGGCTGCCGGGGAGGACGCCGCGCCATCGTGCATCATAGACCGCCGTGTCCGGCATGCCGGCCCCCGGAATGGGGCGGCTGATGACAACGGAAGCCAGATCCGCCGGGCGTTCTTCGGCGACGAAGAAGGGCAGGCGGGCGATGATCTGCGCCCCATCCTGGCCAAGGCCGCGCCACCAGGGCAGTTCGGCCCGCTCAGTCAGGGCAATGACGCCAAGGTCCGAATGGGAGGCCGCAACCGAGCCGACCACATCGGCCGGATCGCCTGCTGTTTCCATCTCCACGGCAAAGCCGAAGTAGAAGCGGGCGGCATCGCGCATGGCGGCGATGTCGGCTGACCCGTCCAGATGCACCTGGAATTCGCCCTGAAGGCGGGTGCAGGCGGTGATGATCTCGCGCCACAGATGTTCGGCGCTGGTCAGCGGCAGGCTGCCTTCGTGGCGCTCGACCATGCGGCGCATCATATCGGCTTCCCGGTCCGGGCGGAACATCACGCCGTCTGCGCCGCTGGCGCGCTTGGCCGCGACGATGCCGTCAATCACGCGCACCCGCTCCATCAGCAGGCGGTGCAGCTCGGCGTCGAGCACGTCAATGCGCTGGCGCAGGCTGTCGAGAGCGGTGCCTTGGGTCTGATCACTGGCCATGGGCGGGAAATGCCTTCCTGAAACATGCGTCGCATTTGGCGATAGTCATAGGCAGCAAGCGGGCGGAAAGCAAAAGAAAACGTTGACACCGTGGCCCCGCGAACCCTAGCTAACAACCCCTTGAAGATGGTGGCGTGCTATTGCCGCAGTGAGGCCTTTGCTGCCCGGCAGGGCGGATCACTCTCGGGGAAATGGCGCGTGAGAACGGCCAGTGGAACGGCCAGTGAAAACGGGATGATGCGTCCGGCATGACCGATACACCTCAGACTTCGATCCTGCGGGACGGTGCAGCTGCAGTTACCGCAAGCCTTGCCGATCTGGAAAAGGCGCAACGGCGGGAAATCGACACGCCGAGCAGCCAGTGCCTGCGCTTCGGCCCGGATCAGGCCCTGCCGCTGGATGCGGGCGGCATGCTGGCCAACTGGCAGATCGCCTATGAAACTTACGGAACGCTGAATGCGGACCGCAGCAACGCCATTCTCATCTGCCACGCGCTGACCGGCGACCAGTATGTTGCCTCGCGCAATCCGGTGACCGGCAAGCCCGGCTGGTGGACGATGCTGGTTGGGCCCGGCAAACCGGTGGACACGGACCGCTTCTTCGTCATCTGCGCCAATGTGCTGGGCGGCTGCATGGGCACGACGGGCCCGGCTTCCACCAATCCGGAGACCGGTCAGCCCTATGCGCTGACCATGCCGGTGGTGACCATCCGCGACATGGTGCGGGCACAGGCCCGGCTGGTGGATCATCTGGGCATCGAAACCCTGTTTGCCGTGGTGGGCGGCTCCATGGGCGGCATGCAGGTGCTGCAATGGGCGGCGCTGTTCCCGGAACGGGTCTTCTCCGCCGTTCCGATTGCCACAGGGGCCCGCCATTCTTCGCAGAACATTGCCTTCCACGAGGTGGGCCGTCAGGCTGTAATGGCTGACCCGGATTGGCGCGGCGGCTGCTACCTCGCCGATGGCACCCGCCCCAGCAAGGGGCTGGCTGTGGCGCGCATGGCCGCGCATATCACCTACATGTCCGACATGTCCCTGCATCAGAAATTCGGCCGCAACCTTCAGGACCGGGAAGCTCTGACCTTCGGCTTTGACGCCGATTTCCAGATCGAGAGCTATCTGCGCCATCAGGGCATGACCTTCGTCGACCGGTTCGATGCCAATTCCTATCTCTATGTGACAAGGGCGATGGACTATTTCGATCTGGCGGCAGAGCATGACGGGGTCCTGAGCAAGGCCTTCCTGCATACGCCGACCCGCTTCTGCGTCATGTCCTTCACTTCGGACTGGCTGTTCCCGACCTCAGAGAGCAAGGCAGTGGTGCGGGCGCTGAATGCAGCTGCGGCCAACGTCTCCTTCGTGGAGATCAGCAGTGACCGCGGCCACGATGCCTTCCTGCTGGATGAGCCGGAAATGTTCCGCACCGTGCGCGGCTTCCTCACGGGAGCAGCCGCCGCACGCGGCATCGCCGGACCGGGAGAGGCATAAGATGGCAAACGGCAACACAGGCGGAACACTGAACCAGCCGCGCGGCGATCACCTTGTCATGTGCGACCTTGTGCCCGAAGGCGCGCGAGTGCTGGACGTGGGCTGTGAGGATGGGGCGCTGCTGCAGCTTCTGGCCGAGCGGCGCCGTGTCGACGGGCGCGGAATGGAATTGTCGCAGGGCGGGGTGAACAAGGCCGTGGCACGCGGACTGTCCGTGGTGCAGGGCGATGCGGACACGGACCTTGCCGACTATCCGGACAATGCCTTCGACGTGGTGATCCTCAGCCAGACGCTGCAGGCCACCCGCGATCCCAAGGGCGTGATGGAGCAACTGCTGCGCATCGGCGGGCAGGTGGTCGTGTCGATCCCGAATTTCGCCTATTGGCGCAACCGCATGCAGCTCCTGCTGCGCGGCCGCATGCCTGTGACCAAGTATCTGTCGTATCAGTGGTATGACACGCCCAACATCCACTTCTGTTCCATCCGCGATTTTGTCGCGCTGGTGGATGAGCTGGATGCAACAGTGGTCAAGGCTGTTGCACTTAACGGGCAAGGTTCGCGCATCAGTTTCAATGCGCCCTGGTGGCTGTGGAATCTGGTGGGCGAGCAGGCGGTGTTCCTGCTGCGCCGCTGAGCTTCACTTGCGGCGCGGTGGTGTTCTGTCGCGCCGGTGCGGATTGAGGCCGGGAGTGACGCCGGTCTCCGGCACAAAGACGGGCCTGAGCACCCGCAGCACGCTGCGTTTGCCGCCATCGGCCTGGGCAGGCTTGTAAAGCCGCTTCTGCGCCTCGATCACCAGCAGCCCGGCAAAGGCCGGCCAGAGCGCCCGGCCAACGGTTTCCCAGGTGCGTGCCGAGCGCAGGATGACCTTCGACTTCACCGGCGGAATGTAGAGCGTTTCTTCCTTCGAGATCACGTCGAACTGGCAGCTCTGCAGCAACGCCTGGATCTGGCTCTTGGAAAACGGGCGGCCATAACCGAAGGGCGAGGTTTCCGCCCGCGCCCACACACCGCGCCGGTTTGGCACGATGACGATCAACTTGCCGCCCGGCACAAGCACGCGCCACGCCTCGCGCAGCAGCGCAGCCGGATCTCCGGCCATATCCAGTGCATGCACCATGATGGCGCGCTGGAAGAAGCTGTCGCAGAACGGCAATTGGTCCGCTTCCACCAGAACCGAGGCATTGGCCCGCTCGCGCGGCCAGTGCACGACGCCTTGCGCGGCAGGCATGGCCGCCACGCAGCGCTCCGCCTCATCCATGTAGGGGCGCAGAAACGGCCCGGCATAGCCGATGCCCAAAAGGCTTTCCCCTTGGCACTGGGCCAAAGCGCCCGCACCCGCGCTCCGATCAGGCTGCGCAGCAAACGGCCAAGTGGCAGGTCATAAAAGGTTCTGAGATCGCCGACGTCGAGATACATGGCCTGCCCGGTTCAATTCGGCGCGATTGAACCTTGCCTTGGCGCAAGACGCAAGGGCTAATGACCCGATCGCCCTTGCCCCAGCCTGCGGCATTTGCCACTCTGCGGGCCGGATTCAACAACGGGAGAGACAGAATGGCGCGGCTTCAGATCAGGCAGTTTCCCTGCCTGTCCGACAATTACGGTGTGCTGGCACGTGATCCGGAGAGCGGATCGGTGATTGCCATCGATGTGCCGGATGCTGCGCCCTATCTGGCGGAACTGGCGGAAACCGGCTGGCGTCTGACCCATATTCTGATCACTCACCATCACTGGGACCATGTGCAGGGACTGGTGCCGCTAAAGGAAGCGACGGGTGCCCGGGTCATCGGCCCAGGCCTGTCGCGGGACAAGATTTCAGGCCTTGATGAAGTGGTGGAAGATGGAGACATCTTCCACATTGCCGAGCTGAAGGTGGAGGCCATCTCGACGCCCGGTCATACGCTCGATCAGATTTCCTGGTGGTTCGAGCAGGCGGGCGTCATCCATACGGGCGACACCTTGTTCTCGCTGGGCTGCGGCCGCGTTTTCGAGGGCGACATGGAAATGATGTGGGCCTCGCTCGACAAGCTGAACCGCCGCCTGCCGGATGATACAGTCATCTACTGCGGCCACGAATACACCCTCTCCAATGGGCGCTTTGCCCTGAGTGTTGATCCGGATAACGCTGCCCTGAAGGAACGGGTAGCAGAAGTGGAGCGGTTGCGGGCGGAGCATCTGGCTACCCTGCCAACCACCATGGAACAGGAACGGGCAACCAATCCGTTCCTGCGGGCGGGTGATCCGGGGCTTGCCGCCGCCCTCGGCATGGCAGGGGCCAGCCCTGCCGAAGTCTTCGCGGAACTGCGGGGACGCAAGGACAGGTTCTGAGCCATGAGACCGCTGACCGGATTCACCGCCGCCGGAATCATCGAGACTCTGGGCATGCAGCCGCATCCCGAAGGCGGTTATTACGCCGAGACCTTCCGCGATCCGGCTTGCGATGCATCAGGTCGCCCGGCTTCGACGGCGATCTACTTCCTGCTGCCGGAGGGCGTGCTGTCACGCTGGCACAAGGTGGATGCGGTGGAGGTATGGCACTGGTACGGCGGCGCGCCGCTGGAACTTCTGATCAGCGGCGGCGAGGGGCCCGTGGAGCTCGTGACACTCGGGCCCGATCTGGCCGCAGGCCAGCGCCCTCAGGCGGTGGTGCCGCGCCATGCCTGGCAGCAGGCGCAAAGCCTTGGCGATTTCACGCTCGTGGGCTGCTCGGTTGCCCCCGGTTTCACCTTCGAGGGCTTCGAAATGGCGCCGGAAGGCTGGCAGCCGAAGGGGTGAAGCGCCTCACACGCCCGCTTCAAAGGCCTCGACCAGATCGATGATCTGCGATCCGTAGCGATCGAGCTTCGACTGGCCGACGCCGGAGACAGCGAGCAGGGCGTGGGAGGTCACGGGCCGGGCGATGGCTATACCGGCAAGCGTTGCATCCGGGAACACCACATAGGGCGGCACTTCGTTTTCCCGTGCGATCTGGGTGCGCAGGCGGCGCAGGCGCTCGAACAGCAGCCGGTCTTCCGGATCAAGATCATCGGCAAGGCTGGCCGACCGTTCTCCGCGCGAGGCTTTGAGGCTGGATGCAGCCCGGTCACGGCGCAGCAGCACCTTGCGCTCGTTGCGGAACACGGCGCGGCATTCGTCCGTCAGCACCAGCGCGCCGTAATTGGCGTGATCCACCCCGACAAGGCCCATGGCGACAAGCTGGCGCGCCACCGATTGCCAGGTCTTCGGCGAAAGATCCTTGCCGATGCCATAGACCGACAGCTTGTCGTGGCCGAAGCGGGCGATCTTGTCGTTTTCCTTGCCCAGCAGCACGTCGATCACATGGCCCGCGCCAAAGCGCTGGCCGGTGCGGTAGATGGCGGAGAGGAACTTGGCGGCAGCTTCCGTTCCGTCCCAGGTTTCCACCGGTGAGAGGCAGGTGTCGCAGTTGCCGCAAGGCTTGGGATAGGTCTCACCGAAATGGGCCAGCAGCGCCTGACGGCGGCATCCGGCTGTCTCGCAAATACCGACAAGGGCGTTGAGTTTGGCGGTTTCCGCCCGCTTCACCTCTTCCGGCGCTTCGCCTTCGGCAATCATGCGGCGGCGCTGCACCATGTCGGCCATGCCATAGGCCATCCAGGCCTCGGCCGGTGCGCCATCACGGCCCGCACGGCCGGTTTCCTGATAGTAGGCTTCGACGGAAGACGGCAGGTCGAGGTGGGCGACGAAGCGCACGTCCGGCTTGTCGATGCCCATGCCGAAAGCGACGGTCGCCACCAGAACGAGGTTTTCCTCCAGCAGGAAGGCGTCCTGATTGGCCTCGCGGATCTCCCGGTCGAGCCCCGCGTGATAGGGCAGGGCGCGGATGCCCTTTTCGTTCAGCCAGCCTGCGATATCTTCCACCTTGGCGCGGGACAGGCAATAGACGATGCCGCTCTCGCCCTTGTGGCGCTTGAGGAAATCCAGAAGCTGCTGGCGCTGATTCACCCGCTCGACGATCTCGTAGCGGATGTTGGGCCGGTCGAAGGAGGTGGTGAAGACTTGCGCCGTCTCGAGCTTCAGCCGGACGCGGATATCCTCCTGCGTGTGCGGATCGGCGGTGGCGGTCAGCGCCACACGCGGCACGCCGGGATAGCGGTCAGCAAGGCTCGCGAGCTGCAGGTATTCCGGCCGGAAATCATGCCCCCACTGGCTGACGCAGTGCGCCTCGTCGATGGCAAAGAGCGAGATGGCCGCACCATCCAAGAGGCGGGAGAAACCGGCCGTCGCCACCCGTTCAGGCGTCACATAGAGAAAATCCAGCGTGCCGTTGCGCAGGTCTGCGGCAATGCGCGCCTGCTCTTCTGGCGGAACGGAGGAATTGAGCGCGGCAGCGCGCACGCCCGCACCCGTCAGTGCACCCACCTGATCCTTCATCAGCGCAATCAGCGGCGAGATCACCACCCCCGTTCCGGGGCGGCAGAGTGCGGGGATCTGGAAGCACATGGATTTGCCGGCGCCTGTGGGGAACAGCACCACCGCATCGCCCCCGGCGATCAGCGTGTCCACCACCTCGCGCTGGCGTCCGCGGAAACTGGGATAGCCGAACACATCAGCCAGAACCTGTGCAGGATCCTTCGCTGCGGGCGTGGCAGTGCCCTCAGTCGGTGCTGTGTACTCTGTCCCGGCGAGACGAGGCTGTGCTTGCGGCATGAACAGGTGATTCCTTCGTCGCCGCACCATCCCCTATTCGCCCGCCCCGGGCAATGACAGCCTGTGGATGACCTGTGCAAGACGGCAAGGTTTTTGCGGCCGGAGGGGCTTCAGAGGCTGAACCGCGCATCTGGATCCTGCGCCAGTGTCTCGGCGCAGTGGATGCGGAGCTGGTTGGTGACTTCAGCAAGGTCGCCGTCCAGCTGGCCGGGTGCCAGCGGTTCGCCCACGTGGAAGCGGAAGTGGGCGTGCTTCTTGTTCAGGAGTTCGTTGAAGACGGTCATGTCGCGCAGTTCGATTGAAACCTTCGCGAGGAAATAGAACAGGCGCGAATTGCGAGCGCCCATGTGGATCGGAATCACCGGCACCTGATGGCGGCGCGCCAGGGCGAGAGCCGAGGTCATCCACGGCCGTTCCGTCAGCTTGCCCTCGTTCATGTAGGCGAGGCGTCCGGAGGGGAATAGCACCACGGCCCGGTTGCGTTCAAAGGCTGAGGCCGCGTTTCTGAGGGTCTCGCGGGTCTTTTCGCGGGTCTTGAAATCGGCCCGCCATTCCACCGGCACAATCATGCTGGCAAGGCGCGGGTTGATGCGCACCGCATCCCGGTTGGCGAAAATGGAAATGTCCCGGCGGCGGCTTTTCACTGCATCAAACAGCGCCACCCCGTCCGCGATGCCTGTCGGGTGGTTCGAGACAAGAATGCAGGGGCCTTCTGCGGGAATGCGCTCCAACCCCTGAACGGTCAGCTTCAGTTGCAGCAGATTGGACAGATGGGCGAAAACCTCTTCGGCCGGAAGGTTCGAGATGGCATCGGCCATCTCCAGCGCATCGAAATAACGCAGCATCCGGTAGGCAACCGGCCGGAACAGCGGCCACCACGGGGCGGCCATCACATGTTTGCCGCGCTCGGCAATCAGCACGTCCACAATGTGACGGGAGGGATCATCCACCTCGCCACTGCGTGCTTGGGTCAGGACGGCCGAATCAGGGTGCTGGAAACGCGGCACGGTAACAATCCTCAAGTCGGGCGCTCGGCGCCCTTTGATCGCCTGATGGTTACAGATCCTGGCATCTGCCCGCAATGGTCATGAACCTTCAGCCTTGCAGAGGCTTGTGACGTCATTCTGTCAAAAGCCAGGCAATTTTCCGGTGGCGTGTGTTTTTGTGCGGCCTTCAGCTCCAGATAGGGCAGGTGAAAATCGCGACGGAACAGGCGGTTGCCGCAGTCCATACGAGCGAGCGCAGGGTTGCCTTGTCGGCCCAGTAGCACAGGACATAAAGCCCGCGAAGCCCGATGAAGGCCGCTGCCAGAACATCAATCCAGAAGGGATCGCCCCCTGCTGATAGGCCACCAGCACGGCCACAGCAAACAGCGGGAAGGCCTCGAAGCCATTGGCCTGTGCGCCTTGTGCCCGTGCCCGGAAGCCTTCGGCCCAGAAAGCAGGATCGCGCGGGCGGGCGTTGCTAAAGTCTTTGGTGAGTTTGGCCGGGACCACAGACAGGATGGGCAGGAAGGCGGCGGCGAGCACGCACCAGAATGCGATGGGCATGGTGATGATCCTTCTGAGGTCAGTTGGAATTTCTGTGTGGAGAGGTAACCTATTTTATCGCCCGGTCAATCTCGCAAGGTTTCACGCAACACGTCGCCAATGAAGCCTGCGAAGGCGCGAACCTTTGCCGGGATGTGGCGGCGTGAGGGGTAGACGGCGTTGATCGTCACCTCGCTCATATCCCATTCCGGCAGCAGCCGGACAAGCGTTCCCGCTGCCAGATCCGCCGCCACATAGGCCTGCGGAATGAGGCTGAGGCCAAAGCCTGCGCGCAGGGCATCCATGACGGCAAGGCTGGAGGAAACCTTGTAGCGCCCGCTCACCCGTTGCCGGTACTCCTTGCCGTTGCGCAGGAAGGTCCATTCGTCCGCGTGGCCGGACAAGGTGAAACGGATGCACTCGTGCCGGGCAAGGTCTGCCGGCTCCAGCGGTGTACCGGCATGGGCCAGATAGGCAGGCGAAGCGCAGAGAACATGTCGCAGCGACCCGAGCTTCTTGACGATCATCTCCCGGTCCTCATCCCGCCGCCCGCCGCGCAGGGCCATGTCGAAGCCGTCCCGGACAAGGTCCACGCGCCGGTCGTCCAGATCAAGGTCGAGTGAGACTTTTGGGTAGCGTGCAAGAAATTCCGGGATACGGCTGGTGATGAGGACAAGGCTGGACGTCATTGGGGCGCTCACCCGCAGAAGACCGGACGGCTCGGAGCTGAGGTTGCCAACAGACTGCTGCGCCTCTTCCAGATCCTCAAGAACCCGGCGGATCTGGTCGAGATAAAGCGTGCCTGCCTCTGTCAGACTGAGGCGGCGGGTGGTGCGGTGGAAGAGCCTGGCTCCAAGATCGCTCTCCAGTTCCGACATTGCCTTGCTGACAGCGGCCGGAGACAGGCTGTGGCTGCGGGCAGCGGCAGCAAAGCTGCCAAGTGTGGCGATGCTGCGGAACAGGCGGAGGCGGAGAATGCCGTCCATTGATTGTTCACTTCACGTTACGGATGAGTGTTCCAACTTGCATATTATCATCCTTTGCTGCGTGAATTACCACTGATCTCCAGCGGCGGCCACCTGAGGCCGAGCCGCATCGCACTGGATCTGACATGAATTCCCGCCTGAACCATCGCCTGACGCTTGTTCTCACCGCGCTTGCCCCGGCCATCTGGGGCAGCAGCTATATTGTCATCACGGAAATGCTGCCGCCGGACCGGCCTCTGACGCTGGCTCTGCTCAGGGCGCTGCCTGCGGCCATTCTTCTGCTTCTGATCGTCCGCCAGCTGCCGCGCGGGCGCTGGATCTTCCGGGTGCTGGTTCTGGGGGCGCTGAACTTCTCCATCTTCTGGACCTTGATGAATGTGGGCGCCTATCGCCTGCCGGGCGGTGTGGCGGCAACGCTGGGTGCAATGCAGCCGCTCATCGTGCTGGTTCTGGCGCGTTTCCTGCTCAACGGGCGGCTGACCTGGCTGGCCGTTCTGGCAGGAGTGGCCGGAGTTGTCGGCGTCGGCATGCTGATGCTCAAGCCCACGGCGGCGCTTGATCCCATCGGTCTTCTGGCGGCAGGTGCTGGGGCTGTCTCCATGGCGCTGGGCACGGTCATGACCCGCTACTGGAAGCCGGAGGTGAGCCCGCTGACCCTGACCGCCTGGCAGCTGGCCGCAGGTGCACTGCTGCTTGCCCCTGCAGCGCTCCTGACGGAACCGGCCCTGCCGCCACTGACGGGCTGGAACATTGCGGGTTTTGCCTACATGACCTTCATCGGCGCAGGCCTGACCTACATGCTGTGGTTCCGGGGTATCGGCTTGCTTGGCCCTTCGGCAATCGCGCCGCTGGGCCTGCTCAGCCCGCTGATGGCGGTGATCCTCGGCTGGGCCATTCTGGACCAGACCCTGAGTGCGGTGCAGATTGCCGGTATGGTGCTGGTGCTGGGCAGCGTTCTGGTGGGCCAGCATGCCGGGCAGCTGGCCCAGCGGCGTCCGGCCGCCAGTCTTGAGAGCCCCGCCAGCCGGCAGGTATAGGGCTTAGCCCGGAAGCTGGCTTTCGCGGCTGGTGCGGGAGGTGCGGGCTTCCTCGTGCAGCCAGGCGCGGAAAGCGGCGACCACCGGGCGCAAGGTCCGGTCCTGCGGATAGACGAAGTGATAGGCGGTCTTCTGGTCCAGCGGCTGGCCGAACAGGCGCACCAGACGGCCGCTCGCCAGTTCCTCGTCGATGAAAAGCCGGGGCATCAGCGCAACGCCGAGGTGATGGGCGGCCGCCTCTGCGATCATGCCGAACTGCTCAAAGCGCGGTCCCTGATAGGCCGTGTCCGTCTCCACCCCCATGGCGGCGAACCAGTCGCGCCAGGCCATGGGGCGCGTGGAGAGCTGCAGGCGCGGCACCTTCAGCAGATCACGCGGCTCGCTGATCATGTGCCGGTCGCGGAAGGCGCGGGAGGAGACCACGACGGATTCCTCCGGGAACAGCGGCTCGACAATGGCGCCCGCCCAGATCGGGTCGCCATGGTGGATCGCGCCGTCGAAGGGCTCTTCGGCAAAGTCGAAGGGCCGCAGGCGGATGGAAATGTTGAGGGCAGCTTTCGGTGTCCGGCGCAGGAACTCGGCAAGGCGCGGGGCGAGCCAGCGGGTGCCGAAGGTGGGAAGAACCGCCAGATTGAGCACGTCTGCACTGCCGGCAAAGGACATGACCTGCCGTGTGGCATCGCCCAGCTGGTCCAGCGCGCCCCGGACTTCATGAAGATAGAGCCGTCCTGCATCGGTCAGCACCACGCGCTGGCGAACGCGGGCAAACAGCGGCACGCCCAGCCTCTGCTCCAGATGGCGGATCTGTTTGGAAATCGCGCCCTGCGTCAGATGCAGCTCCTCGGCTGCGCGGGTGAAGCTTTCATGCCGTGCCGCGCATTCAAAGGCGATCAGGGCATCGGCAGGCGGCAGGAAGGCGCGTTTGACCATGAAGTTCATTCCGTTGGCTCATGACTTGCGGAGAACTTATCTCTTCCCGTGCCTCCTGTCAGCAGGCATAGTCCGCGCAATTCCGGCGTTTGCCTCGTGTAGAGGTATGGTGCCGATGGTTGATACATGAGACGGAGGAATGTGATGGCAGCTCTCAAGTCCGATCCCACCGGTGGCGGTACCTTTGCCTGGGAAGATCCCTTCCTGCTGCGCGAGCAGCTGAGCGAGGACGAGATCCTCATCATGGAAACCGCTCGCGCCTATGCGCAGGACAAGCTGCTGCCGCGTGTGCTTGAAGCCTATGCCCATGAGAAGACCGACCGCGAGATCTTCAACGAAATGGGTGAACTTGGCCTGCTCGGCGTCACCCTGCCGGAAGAATACGGCTGCGCCGGTGCATCCTACGTTTCCTACGGTCTTGTTGCCCGCGAGATCGAGCGCGTTGACAGCGGCTACCGCTCGATGAACTCGGTTCAGTCCTCGCTGGTGATGTATCCGATCTATGCCTATGGCTCCGAGGAGCAGCGCAAGAAGTATCTGCCCAAGCTGGCTTCCGGCGAGTTCGTCGGCTGCTTCGGCCTGACCGAACCGGATGCAGGCTCCGATCCGGCCGGCATGCGCACCCGCGCCGAAAAGATCGACGGCGGCTACCGGCTCAAGGGCTCCAAGATGTGGATCTCCAATTCGCCGATCGCCGATGTGTTTGTTGTTTGGGCCAAGTCCGAAGCCCATGACGGAGCCATCCGTGGCTTCGTGCTGGAAAAGGGCATGAAGGGTCTGTCTGCTCCGAAGATTGGCGGCAAGCTCTCCCTGCGTGCGTCCATCACCGGCGAAATCGTCATGGACGGAGTGGAAGTCTCCGAAGATGCGTTGCTGCCGAATGTCTCCGGACTCAAGGGGCCGTTCGGCTGCCTCAACCGCGCCCGCTACGGCATTTCCTGGGGCGCCATGGGTGCCGCCGAGGATTGCTGGCACCGTGCCCGCCAGTATGGCCTGGACCGCAAGCAGTTCGGCCGCCCGCTCGCCCAGACACAGCTCTTCCAGAAGAAGCTTGCTGACATGCAGACGGAAATCGCGCTCGGCCTGCAGGGTTCGCTGCGCGTCGGCCGCCTGTTCGACGAAGGCAAGGTGGCGCCGGAAATGATCTCCATCGTCAAGCGCAACAACTGCGGCAAGGCGCTGGATGTGGCCCGTCAGGCCCGCGACATGCACGGCGGCAACGGCATTCAGGAAGAATATCACGTGATGCGTCACGCGCAGAACCTGGAGACCGTCAACACCTATGAAGGCACGCATGATGTGCATGCCCTCATCCTGGGCCGCGCCCAGACCGGTCTTCAGGCCTTTTTCTAAGGTCTGCGTAAAAGAAACAGGCACGGACAGCAGGCCCGCTGCTGCTGTCCGTTTTTATTCCGGCCGGATGGCCTGCGATTCGGGTCCCCACCACCTGAATGCTGGTCACTCCGGCCGGGACCCTTTCGGGGTTGATCTGGCCGGTTGCGCGTCAATCCTGCAACAGGTCTGGCAGGTGATCCAGAAGCACGCGTGCCGGCGCCTTGCGCTTGCCGTTGGCCCACTCGATCAGCTTCTGGCAGAAGTTGCGCAGAGCCATGCGTGTCTGCCGGCTGCGCTCCCTGTCCATCTCGAAGGGCGGGTTTTCGTGACGGATATAGGACCTGAGCGCCAGCGCCAGCGTCAGTACATGCACCCCGTCCGAGGGGCTGCCATAGGTCTGGGCGATGTAGCCGCCACCTACAGCGTCATTTTCCGAGAACGTCTTTTCGGTGAAGTCATGCAGCATGGTCATGCTGAGGCTGGCGACATCCTCGTGGCAGCTGCGCCCGTGCAGCGTGCCGATGTTGACCATCGGCAGATCGCCCGGATAGCGCCCCTTGATGCGGCTGCGCATGGATTGCAGGCTGATCACCGTGATGCGGCCATGGATGGCGCGCAACCGCCTGATCTGGGCGCTGAGCGCATCGTGGAATGGCGCATGATAGAGCCGCCGCCGCTCGTCCATTTCAAAGCGGCCCGGATTTTCATTCGGCAGATAGACCTGCTTTCCGTCCAGCGTCATCACCGGGCAGATGGACAGGGCGCCATCCTCGAACGGGCGGCCAAAACTTGCCGGATCGCCATCCACATCCACGACAAGCCGGGAAATGGGGGTTGAGATCACCGTCGCCTGAATGTCTTCAGCAAAATCCACCAGCTGGTCCATTTGCCAGGAGGCGTCGGCCTGCAGCCTGCCCGTTGCCGAAAGGCGTTTGTCGATAGCCGGCGGAATCCGCAGGCCGGAATGGCCAATGCAGAGGATCAGCGGTGCAGAACGTTCCTTAACGGCAATCATGGATGATGGGCCTGCCGGGATGGGTGCGCCTCAACGCCGTGAGGCGTGGCGCATCACGGTCAGGGACGTTTATTTTAATCTTTCTTAAACTTTTGCCATGTCTGCCGTGACCCGTCGCAGAGGAGCTTGTCCTTGCACGGCGTAATCCCCAGAAACTTCAATTTTCCCGGCCTGATATGAATGTTTGCCCGCCTGAATCTGCGGCAGAGTTGCCGCTTGAGTTCGCTCCGCGGGCAGCTATGCTGACCTTCCCACCTTCAGGACAACAATTCCAGGGCTAAGAAAAATGACGCTGCGGTATGGCAAGGAATTCCTCATGATCCCGGGCCCGACAAACGTGCCGGACGAAGTTCTGAGGGCCATGCACCGCCCGGCTGTCGATATCTACGAAGGACCGCTGCTGCAGACGACGGATGATTGCCTCAAGGGCATCTCCCGCATGTTCCGCAGCACCACCGGCAAACCCTATATCTACATCGCCAATGGCCACGGCACCTGGGATGCAGCGCTTTCCAACACCCTGTCACGCGGCGACAAGGTGCTGGTGCTCGAATCGGGCCGCTTTGCCATCGGCTGGGGCGAGGCGGCAGAGCTGATCGGCGTCGAGGTGGAAATCCTGCCCGGCCACTGGCGCAAGGCCGTTGATCCGGCGGCGCTGGAAGCGCGGCTGAAGGCTGATACCGAAGGGGCAATCAAGGCCGTTCTGGTGGTGCAGGTGGATACTGCCTCCGGCGTACTCAACGACATTCCGGCGCTTCGCAAAGCGATGGATGCCAGCGGGCATGGCGCCTTGCTGATGGTGGACTGTATGGCCTCGCTCGGCTGCGTGCCGTTTGAGATGGATGAATGGGGCGTGGATGTCGCCATGGCCGGTTCGCAGAAGGGGCTGATGTCTCCTCCGGGGCTGGCCTTTGTGGTCGCTGGCCAGAAGGCGCTGGCCGCCCACAAGACCGCCGGGCTGCGTAATGCCTATATGGACTGGACCTTCCGCGATGGTCCGGAGCATTACATGAAATACTGCGGCACGCCGCCGGAGCATCTGCTCTTCGCCTTCCAGAAGTCACTGGAGCTGATCGAGGAAGAAACGCTGGAGGGCGTCTGGCGCCGCCATGCCATTCTGGCAAGGGCGGTGCGGGCCGCTGTTGAGGTCTGGGGCCGCAAGGGTGTGCTGGAGATGAATATTCTCAAGCCTGAAGAGCGGTCGGACAGCGTGTCCGTCATCTGTTTCAACGGCGTTGATCCGGCGCCGCTGCGCAGCTTCGTCAAGGATGTCTGCGGCATCACCATCGGCATTGCCATTGGCGATCTGGCTGGCAAGGGCATCCGCATCGGCCACATGGGCCATGTGAATGCGGCGATGGTTCTGGGCACGCTTTCCGCCATGGAACTGGGGCTGCGGCGCCTCGGTATTGCGCATGAAAGCGGCGGTGTGGATGCGGCCATTGCCGTGATCGACGAGGCGCTCAGCGGAAACTGAGCTGTTTCCGTTCTATAAGTCATTGTCTGGAAAGGATATATTTCTTTCCGGTCATGAAGTTTGCCCCTTTGGCATATGAGGCCTTGCCAAAGGGGCGTGTGCTTCTGATATAAGGGGCTCGGGAGGTTGGTGGTGGACGAGCCACTCGCCAACCGGGTCAGGTCCGGAAGGAAGCAGCCCCAACGAGTTCCGGCACGGGTCGCCGTGCCAGCCTCCCACCCTTTTCCCCGCGCAGATGCACCACGGCGTCGCGTCGCGTGCCTCAGGCGCGGCGGGGCTTCCGGCTGTCTTTCGCAAAGACGCCGGTTCCATGAATTCAAGACGGGGACAGGCGGGCTGGATGAGCGGCATGGACGGTGACAGCCCCGGAGGCAACAGCCTTGATCAGGTTGCTGAGCATGAGCGGGATGACCTGACGATCTCCATGTTTGGCGATGCTCCGGCTGAACCTGCACCTGCCGTGCCTGCAGCCCCATCCTCTGGCGAAGTGAAGCAGTCCGGCGCCTACCGGGTGCTGGCGCGCAAGTACCGCCCCCAGACCTTTGACGATCTCGTCGGTCAGGAGCCGATGGTCCAGACGCTGGAAAACGCCTTTGCAACGGGGCGTATTGCACAGGCCTGGATGCTGACCGGTGTGCGCGGTGTCGGCAAGACGACGACCGCCCGTATTCTGGCGCGTGGCCTCAACTATGAGATACCCGGCGAGGTGGAGCGCCCGACGGTGCAGCTCACCCGCGAGGGCACCCATTGCCGCGCCATCATGGAAGGCCGCCATGTCGATGTGATCGAGATGGACGCCGCCTCGCACACCGGCATCAACGATATTCGCGAGATCACGGACGCAGCGCGCTACCGCCCCGCTTCGGCGCGCTACAAGGTCTACATCATCGACGAAGTGCACATGCTCTCCAACGCGGCCTTCAACGGCCTGCTTAAGACGCTGGAAGAGCCGCCGGAGCATGTGAAGTTCATTTTCGCCACCACGGAAATCCGGAAAGTTCCGGTGACGGTGCTGTCCCGCTGTCAGCGGTTCGACCTGCGCCGCATCGAACAGCCCAAGCTCGTTGGCCTGCTGCGGCGCATTTCCAATGCGGAATCCATCGATATTTCCGATGATGCGCTGACGCTGATCGCCCGTGCGGGCGAAGGCTCGGCGCGTGACAGTCTGTCCTTGCTGGATCAGGCGATTGCCCATGGCGGCGGTCACATTGATGCGGATCAGGTGCGGCAGATGCTGGGCCTTGCTGACCGGGCGCGGGTGATCGACCTTTTCGGTCATCTCATGTCGGGACGCATTGCCGAGGCGATGGAAGAGCTGGCCGGGCAATACGCCATCGGCGGAGACCCTGCGGTCGTGCTGACGGATCTGGCCGACTTCACTCATCTGGTGACCCGGCTCAAGATCGTGCCCAAGGCGGGTGAGGAAGTTTCCGTCACCGAGACAGAGCGCCTGCGCGGGCGGGAGTTTGCCGAAAAGCTGTCGATGCGCGCCCTGTCGCGGGCTTGGCAGATCCTGCTGAAGGGCATTTCCGAAGTTCAGGCCGCGCCCAAGCCACTGGCGGCCGCTGACATGGTGCTGGTGCGCCTTGCCTATGCGGCTGATCTGCCGGATCCGGAAGAAGCGCTGAGGCTGCTGAAAAGCGGTGGCTTCCCGGCTCTGCCGGCAGGCGGCGCGCCGCAGGGGGCGGTCAGCAAGGTTCTGGCCAAAGTGGTGGCCAGAGCAGCGGAATGCAGGGCGGCGGCATGCAGCCGCAGGCTGGCGGCCAGAATGGTCCTGCAGGGCAGGGTGGCTACTCCGGCCCCACGATGAGCGGTGGCGCCCCGCGCCTTGCAGCCATTGCCGGTGGCGCAGCCCAGTCCATGGCTCAGCCGTCTCCTCAGCCCGTCCAGCAGCCTGCCGCCCAGCAGGCTCCCGCCGTTCACTTGCGCTCGCTGGCAGATTGCGCGGCGCTTGCCTCCGAGCGGCGCGACATTCCGCTGAAGGTCTCCATCGAGCGGCAGATGCGGCTGGTGAAGTTCGAGCCGGGGCGGATCGAGATCCAGCCGACGAAGGACGCAGGTGCGGATCTTGCCGGTGAATTCGGCCGCAAGCTGACCGAATGGACCGGCATGCGCTGGATCGTTTCCGTCAGCCGCGAGCAGGGCCGCCCGACGATCCATGAGGAGCGTGAGGCAACGCAGGCCCAGCTTCTCTCCGACGCCCGCTCGCATCCGACTGTCGCTGCGCTCCTGTCCGAGTTCCCCGGTGCCCGCGTCGTGGACGTGCGCGTCAACGAGGAAGAGGAAAGCATCGATGATCCGCTTCTCGCCGAAGCCCTCGGCACGGATGACGACGATCTGTGATGACGGACATCGCGCCGGTGCCGCAGCAGACCCAAGCTCTGCCGGGTATTGACGAAGCCGGGCTGTCGGTCTTTCCCGTCACGCAGGCGACGCGGGCGACCTTCACTGGTCTTTATTTCAGGCTGACATTCCTTTTTTCATTCAGACCGGCTCGAAGCGGGTCATTTGTCCCCGGAACGGGGAGCTCACCGGTCAGGCTGGGGACGTGATGATCTTTCCGGCAGGTTCGGTGGTCAACATGGAGAACCGCCCGGTTCCGGATGCAGACTACCGGGCCGAGGGCGTCAGCATCGCCCGCGATCTGGTGGATACGGTTTTCGGGGAGCACCCGGCGCGCAATGCTGCGCCCGGCATTCAGGTGCTGCGGGCGGTTCCGCACCGGCCGTCAGACATGCTTGCGCTGATCAAGGATACGCTTTCCCGGGAGGAGCTGCCGGAGCCGCTGCGCGCGCACAGGCTTCTGGAACCGCTGCTCTGGCTGCGCCACAACGGCGTGGAGCTTCCAGTGAAGGATGAGGAGCAGCCCTGGAGCAAGGTGCGGCGCCTGATCGAGAGCGATATCAGCCACCCATGGCGCCTTGCCGATGTAGCCCGGCATTTTGCCATGAGCGAGGCGACGTTCCGGCGCTGGCTGGCAAGGTCTGGGCCCGGTTTCGCCCAGCTGCTTCTGCACGCGCGGCTGGAGAGAGGTCTCTCCCTGCTGCAGGGAACGGATCTTCCGGTGTCCCGTATCGCCCTCGACTGCGGCTTTCAGACGCCTTCGCATTTTTCCGACGCCTTTCGAAAAAGGTTCGGAATCAAGCCTAGGCAGATCCGCCAGCGCGAGGATTGATCGTTTTTCGATAGTTTTTGACCATGAACCGGAAGCTGGCAGGGCTTTGCGGGGCTACTCCTGCGCACATGATCAACCGTCAAGAAAGGACACCGGATCATGTTTGCCAAGCTTTCTCTTTCCGGCCTGATGCTGGCCGCCACCATGGCGACGGCCGCCAGCGCGCAGGATTTCAAGCTCACGAGCACGTCCATTGCCGAAGGTGCGCAACTGGCGCCCGCACATGTCTTTGCCGGTTTCGGCTGCGAAGGCGGCAACACTTCCCCGCAACTGTCCTGGACCAGTGCGCCAGCCGGCACGAAGAGCTTCGCCATCACCGCCTATGATCCGGACGCACCGACCGGATCGGGCTGGTGGCACTGGACTGCGGTGAACATTCCAGCTTCCGTCACCTCGCTTGAGGCTGGCGCAAGTGGCGCAGGCAAGATGCCTGCGGAAGCCTCCGAGCTTGCCAATGACTACGGTGTAGCAGGATTTGGCGGAGCCTGCCCGCCTCCCGGCGAAGTGCACCGCTACATCTTCACCGTTCATGCCCTGCCGGTGGAACGGCTTGACCTGCCGGAGAACGCCAGCAACGCACTGGCCGGCTTCATGATCCGCGCCAATTCGATTGCTTCTGCGAAGATCACGGCGGTCTATAATCGTTGATGCGAAAAGCACCTGCCCAGTCATGAAAAACGAAAAGGGCAGCCGGTGAGGGCTGCCCTTTGATGTTTGCCGCTGTTGTCAGGCTTAGCTGCTCTTGGCGGCCGCACGCTCGGCGCGCTTGCGGTCGTTCGGGTCCAGCAGGGCCTTGCGCAGGCGGATGTTCTTCGGTGTCACTTCCACCAGCTCGTCGTCAGCGATGTAGGACAGCGCCGCTTCGAGGGACAGGCGGATCGGGGTGGTCAGCTTGACGGCTTCGTCCTTGCCAGCGGCGCGGATGTTGGTCAGCTGCTTGCCCTTCAGCACGTTCACTTCCAGGTCGTTGCCACGGGTGTGCTCGCCGATGATCATGCCCTGATACACCTTGACGCCCGGCTCGATCATCATCGGGCCACGGTCCTCCAGGTTGAACATGGCATAGGCCACGGCCTCACCGTCGCCGTTGGAGATCAGCACGCCGGTGTGACGGGTCGGAATATCGCCCTTGTAGGGAGCGTATTCGTGGAACACGCGGTTGAAGATTGCCGTGCCGCGGGTGTCGGACAGAAGCTCGCCCTGATAGCCGATGAGGCCACGAGTGGGGGCGAGGAACTGCAGACGGGTGCGGCCGCCGCCGGAGGGGCGCATTTCGCGCAGCTCGGCCTTGCGCTCGGACAGCTTCTGCACCACGACGCCGGAATGCTCCTCATCCACGTCGATGGTGACTTCCTCGATCGGCTCCAGGCGGTTGCCCTTCTCGTCGAACTGGAAGACCACGCGCGGACGGCCGACGCAGATCTCGAAGCCTTCGCGGCGCATGTTTTCGATCAGGATGGCGAGCTGAAGTTCACCACGGCCAGACACGATGAAGGCGTCGCCTTCCGGGGTGTCCTCGATCTTGAGCGCAACGTTGCCTTCCGCCTCGTCCATCAGACGCTTGCGGATGACGCGCGACTGCACCTTGTCACCTTCGGTGCCAGCCAGCGGGCTGTCATTGACGAAGAAGGTCATGGACAGGGTCGGCGGATCGATCGGCTGTGCCATGATCGGGGTGTTCACGTCCGTGGAGCAGAGCGTGTCGGCAACGGTTGCCTCCTGCAGGCCTGCGATGGAGACGATGTCACCGGCCTCGCCCTTTTCGATCGGCTGGCGCTCGAGGCCACGGAAGGCGAGCACCTTGGAGATGCGTCCGCTTTCAACCACCTTGCCTTCACGCGACAGAGCCTTGATGGGCATGTTCGGGATGGCTTCACCTGCAACGATGCGGCCCGTCAGGATGCGGCCCAGGAACGGGTTGCTCTCGATGGTGGTCGCCAGCATGCGGAAGGAGCCTTCCTCTGCCGTCGGTGCCGGAACGTGGCTGATGATCAGGTCGAACAGCGGGCCCATGGATTCAGCCGGACCGGTCGGGTCATTGGCCATCCACTCCTGCTTGGCAGAGCCATAGACGACCGGGAAGTCGAGCTGCTCTTCATTGGCATCGAGGGCGGCGAAGAGGTCGAACACCTCGTCCAGCACTTCCTCGGCGCGCTGCTCCGGCTTGTCGATCTTGTTGATGGCGACGATCGGCTTGAGGCCGAGCTTCAGGGCCTTGCCAAGCACGAACTTGGTCTGCGGCATCGGGCCTTCGGCGGCGTCCACCAGCAGAACCACACCGTCCACCATGTGCAGGATACGCTCGACTTCACCGCCGAAGTCGGCATGGCCCGGGGTGTCCACGATGTTGATGCGGGTGTCGCCCCACACCAGCGAAGTCACCTTCGCCAGAATGGTGATGCCGCGCTCACGCTCCAGGTCGTTGGAGTCCATCATGCGCTCTTCCGTGCGCTGGTTCTCGCGGAAGGAGCCCGACTTCTTCAGAAGGACGTCGATTAGGGTTGTCTTGCCATGGTCGACGTGGGCGATGATGGCGATATTGCGCAGCTTCATTAAGGGCTCCAAAGACACTGCGGGCAGGGTGCCCGCAGTGCTTGTCTTCAAATTGTGGCTGACGCCCGCTGGTGCTCACGGGCGGAAATTCGCGCCCTGTATAGTCTGCGGCGGCCATTTGTGCAACGCGGCAGCGCAGCTTGACGCAAATCAGCTGCCGCCCTAATTGTAAGGTAGCCTTACTATATGTCTGTCTTATGAAATTTGCGTGGTGCTTTTGGTGGCTGATCCGACCCTGGGTTTTCTCGTTGCCGACGTCGGCCGGTTGATCCGTCAGCGCTTTGAAGCGGCGCTGAGCGGCGTTGATTGCGGTCTGACGGCGGCAGAGGCGAGAACCCTTAACATGGTGCGGCAATTGCCGGATCAGCGCCAGGCCGCGCTGGCCGGCATGCTCGGCATCGAGCCGATGACGCTGGTGGGCCATCTCGACCGGCTGGAACAAGCGGGCCTGATCTGCCGCGAGGTCGACCCGCAGGACAGGCGCGCCAAGATCATTGTTCTGGGCGATGCGGCGCAAGGCGTACTGGCCAAGATAGATGAAGCCTTGCGCCAGGTCCGGGCTGAAATTTCCGGAGGGATGAGCCCGGAGGAGACGGCAGCAGCCATGCGCGTGCTGGCGAGGGTGCGGGACAATCTGGCAGAGGCCGCCAGCCAGACTTGATCAGCCAAGAGAGAATTGGGCGGGAAAATTCGGTTTTTCCTGGGCGGGGAGGGCCCGCACAACGGATGGATCAGATGCGGGACAGTGTGACACCTCCCATGAGCGAAAGGCGCACCGCCCTGATCGGCGCGGCGCTTGTGGCCATCGGGCCGATCTCCATGGCGCTTTATACCCCGGCCATGCCGGTGCTGGCGGATGCTTTCGAGACGACGCGCTCGATGATCAAGCTGACGCTGACGGCCTATTTTACCGGCTTCGCCCTGACGCAGCTGATCTGCGGGCCGCTGACCGATGCCTTCGGGCGCCGTCCGGTCACGATCGCATTCCTGCTGCTCTATCTCGCCTCGACCCTGCTGGCAGCCTTCGCGCCAAGTGTGGAAGGCATGATTGCCGCCCGCGCCCTGCAAGGCATTGGCGCGGCCATCGGTGTTTCGGTGTCCCGCGCCATCGTCCGTGACCAGTTCACCGGGCAGACCTCGGCGCGGATCATGAACACGGTGGCCATGATGCTCGCCATCGGCCCTGCCATCTCGCCCACTATCGGCGGGTTGACGCTGGAGTTTTTCGGCTGGCGTGAGATTTTCTATTTCATGATTGTCTACGGGGCGGTGCTGCTTGCGGCGGTGTGGATCTTCATGACGGAGACCAACCGCTATATCGACAGAGCGAATCTTCAGCCTGCACGGCTCGTCATCAACTATCTCACCCTGCTGAAAACGCCCTCGTTTTTACGGCCAAGCTTGCTGGTGGGCTTTGGCATTGGCACCATCTACACGCTGGCGACAATCCTGCCTTTCGTCCTGATTGATCACGTCGGGCTGACGCCAAGCGAGTTCGGCCTCGGCATGATCGTGCAGTCCGGATCCTTCATGGCCGCAACCATTGTCGCCTCCCGGGTGCTGCGGCGGCATGATGCGGGCAAGCTGGTGCCGCCTGCACTGTGTGGAATGGCGCTGGCGGCCGCGGCGATCATCGTCTCGCACGTCCTGTTTGCGCCGGGCTTTCTCAGCGTGATGCTGCCGGTGGGCGTGTTCTCCTTCTCGCTGGCCTGCCTTCTGCCTGCGGCCACCACGGCTGCACTGCAGGGCTTTCCGCAGCTTGCAGGCTCGGCGTCCTCGCTCACCGGGTTTCTGCAATTCGGCACCGGCATTCTCGGCAGTCTCGTGGCGGCCTGGCTAGGGGATCCTGTGCTGGCGCTGATCGTCGTGGCGCCTGGCATGATGCTTCTGGCGGCGGGGCTCTATCTGGCATTGACGCCGCTTGCCAATGCGAAGGATGGCGGGAGCGAAGTCTGATCAGCGCCTTTGCGGCGTTTTCTGTGCCGCAACCGTCCTGCAGCTTGACCTCTCCCCGTCAAAGCGCGACATAGCGCCTTCGATCTTGCGGGAGCTTCCTCAATGACACAGGCTGCCTATCAGCTGCCGGACCTTGCCGGTCCTGCCCGCCCGCATGTGATGGGCATTCTCAATGTCACGCCGGACAGCTTTTCAGACGGCGGCCGTCATGCTGCTGCGGAAGCTGCCATCGCCCACGCCCGGCAGATGATTGCCGAAGGTGCGGATATCATTGACATTGGCGGTGAAAGCACGCGGCCCGGCGCTGTGCCTGTCTCTCTGGAAGACGAGTGGGCCCGTCTTGCTCCGGTACTGGAGCCGGTCGTTGCGCTGGGCTGTCCGGTCTCCGTCGACACCTACAAGGCGGAAACCGCTCGCCGTGCCTGCTGCGCAGGGGCCGTGATCGTCAATGACGTCTGGGGGCTGCAGAAGGACCCGGCCATGGCAGATGTTGTGGCAGAGGCGGGCGTTCATGTGGTGATGATGCACAACCGCGAGGCCGCCGATCCGGATATCGACATTCTCGCCGATATCGACCGCTTCTTCGAACGCTCGATGGAGCTGGCAGACCGCGCCGGGGTCGCGCGGGAAAAGCAGATCCTTGATCCCGGTTTCGGCTTCGGCAAGACGGTGGATCAGAACTTTCAGGTCCTCAACCGCTTCAATACCTTGCATAAGCATGGCTTACCGCTTCTGAGCGGAGCCTCGCGCAAGCGCATGATCGCCGCCGTGCTGGATGTGGAGCCGCAGGAGCGGCTTTACGGATCGCTGGCGGTACATCTTCTGTCGCTGGAACGGGGCGCTGCGATCCTGCGCGTTCACGATGTCCGCCCGCATGTGGAGGCGGCGAAGATCTTTGCTGCCATGAAAAGGGAAGCCGTTTGAATGAGCCTTGCTGACAACGCGGTGCGCGCGGCGCTGGGTCTTGGCTCCAACATGGGTGACCCGAAGGCCAATCTGGCCGCAGCCATCGCCCGGCTTGATGCCAGTGAGGGCATTTCCGTTGTTGCGGTTTCCTCCGCCTACCGCACGCCGCCCTGGGGGCCGATCCCGCAGGATGACTACCGCAACATTTGCCTCGTCATTGAGACGGTGCTGAGCCCGCGTGACCTGCTGCACCGGTGCCTTGAGGTCGAACGGGAGCTTGGCCGCGTGCGGGATGTGCGCTGGGGCCCGCGCATCATCGATATCGATGTGCTGATCTATGGTGGTGAACAGGTGGAGGAGGAGCACCTCTCCATTCCCCATCCGCGCATGGGCGAGCGGGCCTTCGTGCTGGTGCCACTCGCTGAAATCTGGCCCGATGCTCCGATCGGCGGCGGCCGCACCGCCTCGCAGGCCCTCGCAACCTGCGAAGGCCGCGAGGAAATCGTCCTGCTGGCGGATTGAGCGGCTGATCCACCTCAGCGGTTCGGCAGTTCACCCCGCAGCCACTGCTGCCATTGGGCCCGCGTGCCGTAGAAGGCATTGCGGTCAACAGGGCCCTTGATGCCCCTGACGGTGCCTTGCGCGGTGTACTGCCAGAAGACCCAATCGTTGCGCTTGTCGTACTTGTAGCTCGGATGGCTGGCGACCGACCGCAGCCAGAAGTCATGGGCGGTGTATTTTCCGACCAGAACGTCCCGGTGGAAGTCGATGGTGGTGTAAACGACTGGCCGCTTGCCGTAATAGGCCTCGACCGCGTCGAGGAACACGCCGACGTCGGCAATGATCTTGTCTGCCGGAGGCGGCTTCGGGCAGGTCTTGGAGATGTGGTTCCACTCCATGTCCAGCACCGGCGGCAGTGCCTGCGGATCTCGCGGAACATTCTGGATGAACCAGGCGATCTGTTCTTCAACAGGGCGGCAGAAATAATAGAAGTGATAGGCGCCGCGCGGCACGCCAGCTTCCTTGGCCGCATACCAGTTGGTCACGAACATCGGATCGACAAAATCACCGCCTTCGGTTGCCTTGATGAAGGCAAACTCGACACCGGCGCGCTTCACCTCATGCCAGTTGATGTCCGCCTGCCAGCGGGACACGTCGATGCCGTGGACGGGGAAGTCCTGCGGCATGGGATCGCGGTACTCCACCCCCGAACAGGAGGAGAGGAGCGCGGTGAGGGCAAGCATGGCAAGGAAGCGCGGGCGCCGGAACACGTGTTCCTCCGGGTTAACGAATTACAAACACCTAGCGTCAAATTGCGCGAAAAGTCCTAACGGACCGTAGAGAAATCGTGGCGGGAATGGGGCATTTGTGGTTGCTCCGGCGGTGATGCACCGTCTTTGCGCTCTTAAACCGGCTTGACGGGCGGTGCTGCACGGGGTCACGTGCATTTTCAGATTTGTAACGCCCGCCGCAAAGCCTGTCCCGGCTCCAATTCACGGACCTTTTCATGACTGACCGCCTGACCCTTGCTACCTGGAACATCAACTCCGTCCGGCTGCGCATGCCGATTGTCGAGACCTTCCTTCTCACGCATGCGCCGGATGTGCTGTGCCTGCAGGAAACCAAGTGTCCGGATGCCAATTTCCCGTTCGGCGCCTTCCGCAAGCTGGGCTATGAGCACGTGGAGATCAGCGGTCAGAAGGGCTATCACGGCGTTGCCATCGCCTCGCGCCGTCCGCTTGAGGCCGTCGAGCGCCGGGATTTCTGCGGCAAGGGCGATGCCCGGCATATTGCTGTCAGTGTGCCATTCAATGGTGGTTCGTTCCGTCTGCATAACTTCTACGTACCGGCGGGCGGCGATGAGCCGGACCGGACGATCAACGAGAAGTTCGGCCACAAGCTCGACTTCATGGCCGAGATGAAGGCAATGCTGGCCGGGGACGAAGCGTCCCGTCCGGGCGTTGTCGTGGGTGATCTCAACGTCGCTCCCTATGAGCATGACGTGTGGTCGCACAAGGCGCTGCTGAAGATCGTCAGCCATACGCCGGTTGAAACAGAGCTGCTGGAAGCCATCCGCACCGGCGGCAATTGGGTGGATGTGATGCGCCAGCACGTGCCCATGTCTGAAAAGCTCTACACCTGGTGGAGCTACCGTGCAAAGGACTGGTCCGCTGCCGACAAGGGCCGCCGGCTCGACCACGTCTGGATGACCCAGAGCCTTGCCCCGCACGCCCGCAGCATCGAGGTACTGCGGGCGGCGAGAGGCTGGGAAAAGCCCTCCGACCACGTTCCGGTGATTGCGCGGCTGGAGGCGTGACGCCGGGATAGAGCGTCCGGACCTTGGCATAATCTTAAGTCCGCCGTGGCAGGATCGCGCCGTGGATGGATGAGCTGTGGGGCAGGAGCTGGTGCAGGCGCGAGACGGCGGCGGAAAGGCCGGGCAACAGGCAGCGGGTTTTCAGCGGCTCTGGCTGCGCCTTGCAGGCGAGGGCGCACGCAAAGCCGCGCTGGTGACACTGGCCATCCGTGTTGCAGGGGCCGCGCTTGCCTATCTGGCGCAGGTGCTGATGGCCCGCTGGATGGGCGCCTTTGACTACGGCATCTACTCGGTCGTCTGGACCATGGTGATGATCCTGTCAGTCTTCGCCTGCCTCGGCTTTTCCTCCTCGTCCGGCCGCTTCATCCCGCTCTACCGGGGCGAGGGTGCGCTTGCGCTGCTGCGCGGCTATCTCTTTACCAGCCGGGTCCTTGTTTTCGGCGCTGCCTGCGTCATCGGTGCGGGCGTGGCAGTCATGGTGATGCTGCTGCGCCCCATTCTCGATCCGGCCTACGTGTTCCCCTTGATCCTGGCGGCGCTGGCCCTGCCGTTCTTTGCCCTGGCTGGCGTGCAGGATGGCATTGCCCGTGCGCATGACCGGCCTGATCTGGGGCTGATGCCCAGTTTCATTTGGCGGCCCCTTTTGATCCTGCTGCTGCTCTATCTGGCCATGCAGGCCGGAACCATCCCGGATGCCGCCACCGCCGTGCTGGCCGGAGCCATTGCCAGCGCGCTCGTGGCGCTGGACCAACTGCGGCGGCTGAACCGGGTGATCGGCCGGCAACTTCCCGCCGGCCCGCGTGCTCATGCGCCGCGCCTGTGGCTGGCGGTCTCCCTGCCCATGCTGCTGGTGGAAGGCTTTCTGCAGCTCGTCACCAGCGCCGATGTGGTCATGGTCAGCTTCTGGCAGAGCCCGGACGAGGTCGCGGTTTATTTTGCTGCTTCAAAAACGCTGGCGCTGGTGCATTTCATCTATTTTGCCGTGCGTGCCGCATCCGCCCACCGCTTTGCTGCCCTGCACGTGGCTTCCCATGATGCCGGTGGGCGGGAAGCCTTTGAAGCCTATGTGCGCCGCGCCGGATTCTGGACCTTTTGGCCGTCGGTAGGAGCCGCTGGCGTGCTCATCGCCGCCGCACCCTTTCTGCTGGCGCTATTCGGGCCGGGATTCGAGGCAGGTACGCCGCTGATTGCGGTGCTGCTGATTGGTGTGCTGGCGCGGGCCAGCGCCGGGCCCGCCGATGTGCTTCTCACCATGTGCGGCCTGCAGAAGGCCTGTGCGTTCATCTATTCCGGCGTCTTCATCCTCAATGTGGGGCTGAACCTGTTGCTTATTCCATCCTTTGGCCTGATGGGCGCGGCTGTGGCGACCTCGCTTGCCATCACCGGCGAGGCGCTGGCGCTGATCTTTATCGCCCGCAGCCGCCTTGGCGTGCTGCCCTTTGCGCCTTTCGCCTTTTCTCTCGCACTGCGCCGGGAGGAGCTGCATGGCTGAGACAATGACACCACTGGAAGGCCTGCTGCTGCCTGTGGCCGATGCGCCGGAGTGGGATGCGCTTGTGCGGGAAGCGCTGAGCCCCAATCCCTTCTTTTCTCCGGCCTTTCTGGTGCCCTATGCCGCGCATCTGGGTCCTGCCGGTCTGAGGCTTGCTGTGGTTCGGGAGAAGGTGAGCGGCCGCTGGCTGGCTGCAGCTCCCGTTGCCCGGCGGCGATGCGGTTTCCTCCTCCGGGAAAGGACGTTGTGGGCAGCAGAATATGGGCCTTTGGGCGTTCCTCTGGTGCATCCTGAAGCTGGAAGTGAGGCGCTGGCTTTGCTTCTGGAGACGGCTGCGAAGGGCACACCGCTTCTGCGCTTGCCGTTCCTGCCTGTGGGCGGTGCCGTGACGCAGCGGCTGAAGACGGCTGCAAAGGGCTGGCGCTGGCTGGAAGGGCCTGTTGAAGAACGGGCTTCTCATGATGGCGGGGCAGAGGGCGAGGCACAGCTTGCCGCTGCCCTGACCACCAAACGCCGCAAGGAGATGGAGCGGCTGAAACGCCGCCTCTCGGAAGACGGTGAACTTGTTTTCGACAGCCTGAGCGGTGCTGACGCACAGGCTGCCATGGCAGAGTTTCTGGCGCTGGAGCAGTCAGGCTGGAAGGGAAGGGGCGCCACGGCACTGGCAAGCCGCGAGGCAACGCGCCGCTTTGCGGAAGGATTTGCCGCACGGCTCGCAGCGCAGGATGACTTGCGGCTGGACCGGATGCGGCTCGATGGCAGGCCGCTGGCGATGCTGGCTGTCATTCGCGCTGGAGGCCGCGCCTTTGCCTGGAAGATTGCCTTTGATGAGGGCTTTGCCCGCTTTTCGCCTGGCCAGCACCTCGCCCTGCATGCCATGCGGCAGACGCTTGCCGATCCGGCTCTGCCGCTGGGGGCGATTCGCTGGCCGTGCCCGGCCACCCCATGATCGAGCCCCTGTGGCGCGGGCGCATGGCCTACGCTCATCCCGTGCTGCTGCGTGGTGTCGCGGGGGCGGCACTGTACCGTCTTCAGAGACTGGACGCCTTCGCCTTCCGTGCCGCCAGAGCGTTGGCGCGGCGTGTTCTGCGGCGGGGGTGAGGCTCAGCCCTCTTCCCTTGCAAGATCCCGCAGGGTGCGGCGGATGATCTTGCCGGTGGTGGTCATCGGCAGTTCTTTGATGAAGGCGATCTCACGCGGGTATTCGTGCGCCGAGAGACGGTCGCGCACGTGGATGCGGATGGCCTCTTCGAGCTGCGGTGATGGCTTTTGCCCGTCGGCCAGCACCACATAGGCCTTGACGATTTCCGTGCGCAGCGCATCGGGCTTGCCGATAACGGCGGCCAGCGCCACCGCAGGATGGGTCAACAGGCAATCCTCGATTTCGCCGGGGCCGATCCGGTAGCTGGCGGAGGTGATGAGGTCATCATCGCGCCCGGTGAAGTGGACATAACCATCGGCATCCATCTCGCCCTGATCGCCGGTGGTCATCCAGTCGCCGATGAATTTTTCGGCTGTTGCCTCTGGCTTGTTCCAGTAGCTGAGGAACATCACCGGGTCGGGTCTGCGGATGGCGATCTGCCCCAGCGTGCCATGCGGCAGGGGAGTGCCTGCCTCATCGATCACCGCCACCTCGTGGCCGGGAATGGCAACGCCGATGGCGCCCGCCCGGCTGACGCCGAGCCCGGCGCAGGAGCCGAGCACCGCGTTGCATTCGGTCTGGCCGTAAAACTCATTCACTGGCAGGTCCAGCTCTGCCTTCGCCCATTCATAGGCCTCACGGCCCAGCGACTCGCCAGCCGAGCCGATGCTGCGCAGGGCAAGGCGGAAGCGCTTGCCGGGGCTTTCCACCGCCCGCAGCATTTTCAGGGCCGTGGGCGGGATGAAGGCGTTGCGCACGCCCTCCCGCTCCATCAGCGCAAAGGCGGCTTCCGGGTCAAACTTGCGGGCCGCATTTGCAATCACCGGCACGCCCAGATGCAAGGCCGGGAACAGGGCATTCAGCAGCCCGCCTGCCCAGGCCCAGTCGGCTGGCGTCCACAACAGATCGCCCGGCTGGCCGAGGAACTCCTGGGAAAGCTCGATGCCCGGCAAATGGCCCAGCAGCACCCGGTGGCCATGCAGCACGCCCTTGGGCTGGCCGGTGGTGCCGGAGGTGTAGATCATCAGCGCCGGATCATGGAGGCTTGAGTCTACGGTTGCGAAGCTGTCCCGCGCCTTTGCACACAAGGCAGAAAGGCTCTCGCTGCCGCTTTCCGGAGCGCCGGTGGTGATCAGCAGCTCAAGGCCGGGCAGATCCGCCCTGAGCGGCAGCACCTTGGCAAGGCCCTGATCATTGGTGATCAGCGCCCGCGCACCGGAATCTCCCAGCCGGTAGCGCAGGGCTTCTGGCCCGAACAGCGCCGCCAGCGGAACGGCAATCGCCCCCATGCGGTAGACAGCGAGATGGGCAATAGCGGTCCAGGCACATTGCGGCAGCAGCAGCGCCACCCGGTCGCCCCGTGCGATGCCCTTGGCCGCAAGCGCGTTGGCAAGCCTGGCGGAGGTGCGCTCAAGCGCCGAATAGCTCCAGTCCGTAGCTTTGCCGTCCTCGCCAATCTCACGGATGGCCAGCCGGTCTGGTTCAGCGGCGGCCCATACCTCGCAGGTGGAAGATGCAATGTTGTAGCGCTCGGGCAGCTGCCAGGTGAACTGGCGCCGCAAGCTGTCGAAATCTGCTGCCCGCTGAAGCATGGCCTTGTCCCGTCACAAACCGGAGGCGGAGCCTATCCCCTCCGTGCTGCGGTGCAATAACCTTGGCAAAGCTGACAGTCCATCCGGCCAAAGGTAGGGTCAGTTCAGCTGCACCAGCGCAAGATTGAGCGCCGTCGCAAAGCTGACCCATGCGGCATAGGGCACGAAGAGCAGGGCGGCCAGCCTGTCACGCCGCCAGCCGGCAGCGATGAAGGCAAGGATTGCGGCCAGCAGTGCCAGGATGATGCCGAGCCCTGCATCCAGCCGGTGCCAGGTGAAAACGGTGGGGCTCCAGGCGAAGTTCAGCAGCATCTGCAACACCCACAGCCGGAACAGGGTGGAGTGCGCGCCCGCGCTAAAGCTGCGCCAGCCGGCGATGCCGATGAGGATGTAGAGCACGGTCCACGCAGGGCCGAAGAGCCAGTTGGGCGGGGTGAAAGAGGGTTTGGCGAGCCCGGCATACCATTCGCCGGGCAGGTTCGTCGCGCCGATCAGCAGCCCGCCGCCAACGCTGATGAGAAGGAAGAGGGCGAGCAGGGGGAGCGATGGCTTGCGTGTCATTGCGTGTCTCCAGAGGTTCATACCAGATCACAATGCGCTTCACCCGTCTTGAGTGGGGCTAGCCCATGCGGTGCTTGAGCCTTCCATGGCGTGATGCGTCAGCTTAGGAAGACCTGGTATCAGAATGGTCCGCGTCCCGGCTTCGTCTGTTCCCTCAGATCACTGCTGAACGTCCTGCGCCCGGGGCCTCCGGTCAAGGCCTCTGGTGCTGCGGCATTCTGCCTCCGCAGGTGCAGGGTGTGGAGGAGGCCAGATCAGATCAACTCAACTCAACTCAGATCAGATTTCCTCCATGGCCTCCACATAGTACCAGCGGCCGGCTTTCTTGCGGAAACGGCTGAGTTCCCGGTGGGTGTGCAGCTTCGCAGCCGAAAGATAACGCGCCTCGAACAGCACCGTTCCATCCCGGTCATCCGGTCCGCCGCCGGTGGTCTTCAGCACCTTGAGCCCCGTCCACCGGCTCTCCGCCGCCCAGCGGGCCGTGGCCGCCTCGTCAAAGCCCGGCTGATATTTCGGCCAGAGCGTTTCCTTCAGATAGGCAATGTCCTGCATCACATAGGCGCTATAGCGCGACCGCATCAACGCCTCCGCCGTCCCCGCCACAGCCTTGCGCGCCAGCACCGGCCCGCAGCACAGTGCAAGAGAATGGCCGGAACCGCAGGGGCAGGGAGATGCATCAGTCATGAGGGGAGGCCCGCAGTGGAAAGGATCAGAGACCGGTATCTAGCGCGGATGGGGGAGGGCGTCACCCTCAGTCGCTCTAAAGCAGAGAACATGCTCTTCATGAGAGGGCTGGTGGAGCCGAGGGGAATCGAACCCCTGACCTCTGCAGTGCGATTGCAGCGCTCTCCCATCTGAGCTACGGCCCCTGAGCAGGTGGCGGAATTTAGGAGGGGCTCCGAAGATCTGTCAAGCACGTGGTTCTACGCCCTCGCGCCTTGTTTTCCGCCGGTGGAGCGGAGCTCCTCCTGCTTGAGGGCCGCTGCTGCAACAGACGAGGGGGCGTCTCATTGCCTCCAATGCAAAGAGCAGCTTTGTGGGCATGCGCCTGAGCCCGCTGCGGCTGCCCGTGCCTTTCTGCCGCCTCCACCGCTCTTGCGGCACGGCTCTGTACTGCAAGACTGCGGCACAGCAAGTGCCCATCACTTAAGCCTGTTCAAGATGATGCCTTGCGGCGGCACCGGTGCGCCGCTACATCATGCAGAACGGAACGTCATTACAAAGCGGAACTCATTCATGCGCGCACTTCTGGACGTGGTCCTGCTGATCCTGCAGCTCTATACCTATGTCATCATCGCCAGCGCGATCTTCTCGTGGCTCTATGCCTTCAACGTGGTGAACATGAGCAACCAGTTCGTGGCAACCATTGGCCAGACGCTCTATGCCCTGACCGAGCCGCTGCTGCGTCCGATCCGCCGTGTGGTGCCTTCCGTCGGCGGGCTGGACCTTTCGGCCATCGTGCTGCTGCTGCTGATCTTCCTGCTGCAGAACGTCATCATCCGCTACATCTACCCCGTCGTCTTCTGATGACGGGGCCGGTTCGGCCCTGGCGTGCGGTCAAGGGCGGGGTCAGCGTCGATGTGCGCCTGACGCCGCGCTCTGGTCACGACCGGGTGGATGGCCTGTCCGCCCTGTCCGATGGCCGCCAGGTGCTGGCGGCGCGTGTGCGGGCCGTGCCGGAGAAGGGCGCGGCCAATGCTGCGCTTGAGGTCCTGATGGCCAAGACCCTTGGCCTGCCGAAGTCCGCTGTGGCGTTGCAGGCGGGCGCCACTGCCCGCATCAAGACGCTGCATGTGTCCGGTGAACCGAACGCTCTGATGGCCGCGCTTGAGGCGGTGTGTGGTGGTTGAGCTCTTTTCGCCGCGCCGTGATCAGTCTTCGATCTTGCGCGCTTCGTCCGGCAGCATGATCGGGATGCCATCCTTGATCGGATAGGCCAGCTTGGCGGCGCGGGAGATCAGCTCCTGCGCATTCGCATCATATTCCAGCGTGGTCTTGGTCAGTGGGCAGACGAGAAGCTCCAGCATCTTGCGGTCGATCTGTCTGGCACTGTGTGAAGCTGCGGTTTCCGTCATCTGGGCGTTCCGGTCTCTCGAGGCTTATTGAAGGGTCGGGCCACCCTCATGACCTGCGCTGCGCGCCAGGTCAATCTCGGTGATGGCGACCAGCGTTTCGGCACGGGTCTTCAGGTCGGCAGCTTCCAGCATGGCCTGCTTTTCCGCCGGGCCATAGGGGCTCATCATGCACAGGGCGTTGACGAGTACTTCCGTTTCTGCGCGTTCCACACTGTCCCAGTCCGCTTCCATGTCATGGGCGTCGAGATAGGCCCGGAAGGCACGCAGCAGACCCTCACGGTCAACGTCATTTTCGCCCCGGCCTGTCTCCAGATCAGGCAGATAAGGCAAGAAGTCAGAGGCCACCTGCCGGAATGGCGTCATCGCCGGAAGCTCCTCGGCAATGCGGAAGCGGGCAATGCCCTGCAGCGAGATCAGGTAGCGGCCGTCACCGCTTTCCTGAAACGAAGTGATCCGTCCAGCACAGCCAACGCGGGACAGGGCGGGCTGTGATCCGTCTTGCGCATCGGTGATGGATGGCTGCACCATACCGATGAGCCGCTGACCGGCAAGGGCCGCGTCCACCATGGCCAGATAGCGAGGCTCGAAAATGTTCAGCGGCAACTGGGTGCGCGGCAGCAGCAGGGCGCCGGGCAACGGAAAGACGGGCAGCGTCGCGGGCAGGTCCTTGATGCTCGTGTAGCTCGCGTTTCCTGCCTTCATCGTGTCACCTCGTATCTTGTTGTCCCTTGGCGGACAAATGCCCGCCAAAGGACATATAGGTCAGGAGAACAGCACTGACGACAGCTTGCGGCGGCCATAATTGGTTGCCGGCTCCTTCGGGCCCCAGGCCTCGAAGAACTGGAGAAGCTGCTTGCGTGCGCCATCCTCGTTCCAGCTGCGGTCCCGGCGGATGATGCCGATGAGCTGATCGACGGCACCTTGATGGTCGCCGCGCCCGTTCAGCGCCAAGGCCAGATCAAAGCGGGCCTGATGGTCGTCCGGATTGGCCTCAACCTTCGCCTGAAGTCCGCCAAGATCGCCCAGCTGTTCGGCCTGTTCGGCCAGATCCAGCGCGGCAAAGGCTGCGATCACTGCGGTGTCTTTGCGGGCTTCTTCCGGGATCATCTCCAGCGCCTGCCGGGCGCGGGCCAGATCGCCGGCGCCCAGATAGCAGCGGGCAAGACCGGCAAGGGCACGGGTGTTGGCGCCGTCCATCTGCAGCACGCCGCCGAACATCTGCGCGGCCTGCCCGTAGTCCTTGGCCTCCAGCAGCGTCTCGCCTTCCGCCAGATAGGCGTCTACAGGGGACTCCGGAGCGGGGCCCGCCACGCGCTCGATGAAAGCCTTGATCTGGCTCTCTGTCTGGGCACCCATGAAGGCATCGACCGGCTGGCCGTTCTTGAAGGCGACCACAGCCGGGATCGACTGGATGCCGAGCTGGCCGGCCACTTCCGGATAGTCGTCGATGTTCATCTTGGCCAGAAGCACGGCACCCTTTGCGGCCTTGACGGCCGCTTCCAGCGCAGGGGTCAGCTGGCGGCAGGGGCCGCACCAGGGAGCCCAGAAGTCCACCAGCACCGTCTGGGCGCGCGAGGCTTCCAGCACGGCCTTGGCAAAGGTTGGAGTAGTGACATCGAAGATCAGATTGTCTGCGCCTGCTGCTTGAGCCGGGGCCTGAGACTGGTTCTGGCCCTGCTGGCTGCCATAGCCCGAGCCGCCGTAGCTGCCGCCAAAGGAGCCGCCGGCCTGACCGCCCATGCTGAAGTTTCCACCGCTCATCGTCGTTTTCCCTTGTCGTCACAAGGACGGCTCATCAGCCTAGCGCGTGAGCCGTCAGGAGTTCGCTTTGTTTTTAACATGGCGTGGCAGCGGGGGAATTACAAACCCTGCGCCTTCGCCTCTTCCGTCACAGCCACTACCTGCGGCTCATGTCCGCAGGCCCGGGCAAAGGTCAGCAGCCCCTCGCGGGAAATGGTGGTGGTGGCGTCGTTCGACAGCGGGTGAAAGTTCAACACCTCGTGCTGCATCATCGCCGCGTCGAAGATTGGCGTCACGCGTTGCGCCTCCCGGTCGTTGTAGAGGCCAAAAGGCGTGACCGAGCCGGGGACCACGCCAAGGCATTCCATCAGCTGGTCGGCATTGCCGAAGGAGACGCGCCCCTGTCCGCCGATCAGCGTGTGGATCTGCTTCAGATCCACCGTGGCGTCATGCAGCACCACCACCAGAAAGATGCGGCCTTTCTTGTCCTTCAGGAACAGGTTGCGCGTGTGGGCGCCAGGGATCATGGCATGCACGTCCTCGGATTCAGCCACTGTAAACACCGGGCGGTGATCTGTGGTCTTTGTCTCAAGGCCAAGGCTGTCCAGAAAAGCCAGCAGCTCGCTGCGTGTTGCCATCATGCCGTCTCCCGCTTCCTGCCCACCGCACGGGCGCGCAAAATCTCTCTCTTTCCATGCTTCTAGCTGATGAGGGTCTTGGGCGGCAAGGTTTCCCGCGGGCGGGTTCAGGGCGTGCTGCATCCCTCTGTCCACAGCTTGTCCACGCGGCCGAAAAAGCCGTAGCCGGGTCAAAAAGCCTGTTGCATTCGCTGGCGGCTTGGTTCATATACAGCCCACCTCAGCGGCGGGCCTTCGCAAGTTGGCTTTCTGCGGCGCTTAAGCGGGCGTAGCTCAGGGGTAGAGCACAACCTTGCCAAGGTTGGGGTCGTGGGTTCGAATCCCATCGCCCGCTCCAGTTTCCGGTCCCCGGCATTCTGGTCCAGCGTCATAGAGGTTACCCATCCGGTTCACCGGATTTATGCGGGCGTAGCTCAGGGGTAGAGCACAACCTTGCCAAGGTTGGGGTCGTGGGTTCGAATCCCATCGCCCGCTCCAGTTTCCGGCCCCCGGTATTCTGGTGCGATCTTCTAAAGAATACCCATCCGGTTCGCCGGGCGCCATGCGGGCGTAGCTCAGGGGTAGAGCACAACCTTGCCAAGGTTGGGGTCGTGGGTTCGAATCCCATCGCCCGCTCCATTCTCTCCTTAAATCCGATAGAACAGACTGGTTGGCTTGGAAGCGTTGCAGCTTCCTGGAACATGCGTCTGAAAACCGCTGCGTGGTTTGCACTGGCGGGAGGCGGTGTTCTTCTTGGCGTGAAGGCTGTGTTCCAGGCGGGAAGCTTCTGGTCCCATCTCCATCCCATTCTGGACAGCCAGATGAGAGACCTGTGCGGAGGATGCAGACGGCATGGCATCTCTGTGCCGCAGTTCCGGCAATGCGCGGCCGGGGAGGCCAGCGCACAGGCGGCTCTCCACCTGCGCGCTGGCAATTCAATCCCTTGAGCGTAGACAGACGCCAATCAGTCCATCTCTAGAACTTGAGCCTCAATCTGGCGTTGGCGGAGTTCTCGACGGTTCCGGAGCCGAACTGGCCGTCATAGGAGATAGAGAAGCTTGCGCTCTCGATGCTCATGTCCGGCTTCGCTCCAAGGTCGAACTCCAATCCGGCGCTAAGCAGCGCGACATCTTTGCCAACGGGCGTGCCTTTAACGCTGAAGGGCGTTCCACCGGCAAACGCGTTGAGGGATGACGGGGACGTTGAGCCATATACATGGCGCCAGCCTGCCATACCCGTCAACTTTGCGGACACGGCATCGCCGAACGGCAGGGCCGTCGCAGCCCGCACACCCAGGGTCGAATAGGTGAGATTGGTGGTGCTGGATGCAATCGTAAGCGCGGAGGAGCCACCGGTTTCAGCATAGCCATCAGTTGAAACTGCGGTGTAGGTCAGACCGGCGAATGGTTCGACGACGGCCATGCCAGCATCGAATTCATAGCCAATTTCACCGAAGACCTGCGCCGTGTTCGCGTTGGCCGAACTGGTCAGATAGCCGGAGTAACCCGGGAATGTGACGGTACGCGCGGTGTCGATCCCGGACCATGCATAGGATGCGCCGCCGGTCAGCTTGATGCTGTCCAGCGTGGCAGCCCCGTAGACGCCGGCAAAAACACTTGAAGTTTCCGCCTTGGAGGCCAGCCTGTTGATCTTGTAGCTGGACGCCTGATAGCCCGCCACCAGGCCCACAATTGCTTCGTCGCTGATTGCGGCATCTGAGCCGATCATCACGCCCCCGGTGCGGGTGTTGAGACCGGAGGCATTGCCGTCGCCGTCGAAGGAGCCGAACGAACCGAAGGCGCGTGTCCAGACACCCACGCCATAGCCAGATGTGCCGGTGGCACAGCCGTTGACGGCAGTCTCGCTGCCGCTACCTTCAGGCATCAGGCAGGCGGCCGTGGAAACACTGCGTGCCCTGTCAATCACGGCATCGCGTACGAAACGGGAATCCGCGATCAGACCCGTTTTCAGGCTGGCATGGATCTCGCCCGACAACGCATCGTATGCCGGTGGGATGGACGACTGATCGAGCTTGACCACGGCGTCATAGACAGCGTTGCCTGCGCCCTGGCGTTCCGTCGCGGAGGCTGCTGCGCGCTGGTTTTCCGTCTGAGCCAGGCTGACAAAGGTGATGTCGTTACGGGCGAGCTGCAGCCTCACCGCATTTGTTCCGTAGAGTAGAGACGGATTCAGGAATGCGAGCGTGGAAGAGACGCCGTTGAATGTGCCATTAATGCCACCGTCCGCAGTCAGGATGGTGTAGGTCGAACTCAGAGCATAGGCCCCGTTGAAGCCAATGTGCAGTACATTGCCGGCGAGCGTCGCCGTGCCCGTGGCGTGGATCAGGTCAGCGGCGCTGCTGCCGGGGTCGGTCTCAACTTCGTAAGTCGAGCCCGGCAGGAAGGTCAGGTTGCCGGCAACCGTCACTTTGCCTATGGAATTGCCCGGTGCAATCGTGCCGCCCTGCGTCACTGTCGTGACGCCCACGGTGCCGTTGCCCGCGAGCCGCCCGCCACTGCTCAGCACCAGTGCGCCGCCCATCGTGTTGCCGCCGAGCGTCAGGGTGAAGTCGCGCACAGTTGCCTCGCCCTGATAGGCCGCATTGTTGCCGGTCAGCCGGACAAGTCCACCACCCGTGTAAAGCACGTCGCCAGCGCCGCTGACAGCGCCAGCATAAGTGCCGTCGAAGGACTGGTCGAAGGTCAGGTTTGTGCCAGCCGCAACCATGACATCGCCGGTGAAGAGCGTTGTCGTAGAGACCACTGAACCTCCCTGGATCGACCATGGCAGGCTGCTTGCGCCGGTCAGCCGCAGCGTGCCAGCCCCGGATTTCACCATCTGGCCGTTCACGCCGTCGAGCCCGCCAATGGTGCCCGCGAAGGTGCCGTTTGCTGCCTGTGCAAACTCCACAGTGCCTGCGTTGGCGATGTTGCCCCGGATGGAGCCTGTATTGCCTATCAGGGTGCCCGCGCCGACGCTCGTCCCGCCGGTGTAGGTGTTGGTGCCGGAAAGCACCACCGTGCCGGAGCCTTGCTTGGAAAGCTGCGTGCCTGTCCCGTCAGCGATGGTGGAGGCAATCGTCGCGGTTACGCCTGCGTCAGCATTCAGCGTGCCCGCCTGACCGCTTGCTGGCGACAGCGCCAGGGTGCCGCCGGTCAGTTGATAGCCGGTGGTCTTGAACTGCAGGGTATCGAAGTCTTGCGTTCCGGACACGGTCACCGTGCCGGCGGTGCCCATGAAGACGCCAACAGATTTGCCCCACGCCGCGTTTGAGGCGCCGTTGCTGGCCGTCCAGTTGGTGGCGGTGCCATCCCAAGTTCCGCTTCCGCCATCGGCTGCGTTGTTCGCCGTTGTGTTGGAGCCATCCCAGAACTGGATGGACTGGCCGCCGCCACCACCCGTGGTCACCGAGAGGTTCACCTGATTGGCCAGGCTGGTGTCGATGGTCACGTTCGCGCCCGTGACGCCTGTCACGTTGGTGCTGGCGAAGGTGCCGGAAAGAGAGCCGCCGTAACCGAAGAGATTATAGTAGCCAGCCGAGCCGACTTGCGCCTGCAGCGCGCCGCCGAGTGTCAGGTTGCCGCCAACCGATATGAAGTCGTTGGTGGCTCCGCCGGCCACGTTCGGGGTGTTCAGTTCGAACAGAGTGGTAGAGCCGGCCTCCAGCGTCAGATTGCCGTTCACCGTCAGGGTGCCCGGGCTGGCGCCTGGCGACAGCGTGCCGCCGGACTGCACCGTTGCCGCGCCGCCCACCGTGCCGGTGCCGCCCAGCGTGCCGCCCGACGCAACCTCGAGCAAGGACGATCCGCTGCCGAGCGTGCCGTTGACCAGAAGCGAGCCGCCTGAAACGGTGGTGGTGCCTGCAAATGCGCCGCTGACGCCGGAGAGGATCGAAATACCAGACCCGCTCTTGGCCAGTGCGCCCGTGCCCTGGAAGACAGAAGCAAACGTCCGGTCGGAGGACTGATCCAGCTCAAATGTGCCGGACGTTGCAACAGTGACATTGCCTCCGAAGGCGTTTGCGACGCGCAGCACGCCAGCAGACACCGTGGCCGCGCCGGAGAAGCCTGAAGCATCTCCCGTGAGGCTGGAGGTGCCGGTACCGGTTTTTGTCAAGGCGCCGTCACCAGAGATCAAGTTGGAGAAGGTGCGGCTGGCGGTCTGATTCAGTTCAAGCGTACCGGATGCGCCGATCGTGAGATCGCTTGTTCCAAGCGCATTTTGCACAACGAGGGTGCCGCCAGACGCCAAAATGGCGGCAGTATAGCTGCTGTTGTCTGCCGTCAGGATGAGGCTGCCTGCGCCAGACTTGGTCAGTGTTCCGGCCCCCGACAGAACGCTCTGCAGCAAGATGGAAGCTCCGGTCCCCACATTTATGGCGCCATTGCCCGAACCGATTGTCATCAGGTTGGAGATGGTCGTCGAGCTGGTCACCCGCAGTGTGCCGCCGTTCAGGGTCAGCGTTCCGGCATCAGCGCCCAACGTTGCACCGTTAGAGATCGATAGCGTTCCACCCAGCACCGTCCAGGGGTAACTTGGCTGGTGGTTCCGTTTAACGTCCAGGAGCCCGTCCCGGTCTTTTCATATGCCTCGAAGCCCCTGAATTGAGTGCTTGGCCCGATGAATGAGACATTGAACGTACCATTGCTCGAGCCCGTAACCTCGAATGTGTCCGAGGTTCCGTTGGCGACGACATTGCCAACAATGTTGGGGGCAGCGTTGACCACGAGCCGGTTGGTGCCGCCAGTGAACTCGATCGCGTTCGCCCGTGTGACCCCGTCGCCGCCTATCCCGCCATCGATAGTACCACCGGTTTGCACCGTGACGGTCAGACCTGCGCCCTGGATGCCGACGCCACCAGCGCCATTAGAGCCTGCCGTGCCTCCGAGCTGCTGCGTTCCGGCATTGGTTCCCCTGCCGCCAATGACGATGCCGGAGCTGGAAATGGTCACCGTTCCTGTTGAGCCCAACAAGAGGCCAGCGCCGCCAGCACCTCCGTTGCCTGCTGCGCCGGCGTTGCCGCCGTTCCCGCCGATGCCGCCCTGCCCGCCGATGACTGAACCGGAAATGATGAGTGTAACAGCCTCATTCGTTGCGAAGCCGGCGCCACCAGCCCCTCCGTCTCCAGCGGCGGCGGAGCCAGATCCTGCGCCCCCATTTCCGCCATTTCCGCCAGTGACGGAGCCCAAGATGGACAGGTCGGCGGGCTGCGTCGTGACCAGGCCAATGCCGCCATCGCCACCTGAGCCGCCGCCGCCCGAAGAATTCGTACCGGCGGCTCCATTGCCACCTTTGCCGCCGTTGCCGCCGGTGAGGTTGATGAGTGAACCGATCGAGTCTGATGTGCCTGTGAAGACGGTGCCATAGCCACCGGCGCCACCGCCGCCACCGCCTGTGGCATCGTTAGAGGAGACACCATTTCCGCCATTTCCGCCATTTCCGCCGGTCGCGGTCGCTGTGATGTCGCTTCCGGTATAACCATGAGCGCCACCGCCGCCGCCGCCGCCACTTCCGCCGTTGGCTCCGCTGAGGCCCGTCCCGGCACCGCCTCCGGCAGAAAAGCCATCACCACCCACACCCTGTGACTCGCCGGATCCGCCGCCGCCGCCGCCGCTCCCTCCGAGGCTGCCTGGATTCGAGCCGCCTTCGCCATTTCCGCCTGCGCCAGTATTTGCGGAAGTGCCACCCGCACCTCCCGGCGTCAGGCCATTATTTGATGCGCCACCGCGGCCACCATCGGCAAGAGCGGGTAAAGCTGCAAGTGTTACAAGGGTAACTGTGCCAAGAAAAGAAGCCCGCAGAAGCCTGGTCATGTTGATTTTTCGCAAATTGTTCTTGTTTATCTTACTGTTCTGATGTGAATAGCTTGAGTAGTCGTTTGTAAAATTGTTGTCTTTTAGCGTTTTCATGAACCTGCAAGCCCCGGAATCATCAATAAGCTGACGGTCGCCTTTTTGCCGTAATTGTTTACAAGTGGTAACGAAAACGCGCCCTAGAATCAATTTTTTTAGCAGGCTGTCGCACCCTCAACTCTTGTAAAACGCTGGATAGAACTAGCGAAATTTTCGCTGTTCGGGGTGGCTGGTCTCTGCGGAATGCGGGCGGATTTTCGCGCTGCGGACAGAGTGCAGAGGCCGGGCGATGCCAAATGACAACAGCGGGTTAAAATTACCGATTTGGTAATCTCTTTATCGCAATTTGCCCTATAATCCGTCCCAATCAGTAATTCGTTCAGGACAGACCCATCTCATGATGCGCAAGCTCACACTTATCGCCCTGACTTCTGCCCTGGCTGGCGCCGCTCTTCCAGCTGCAGCCCAGGATTATTCCTATGGCTCTTCCGGTGCAGGATCCGGCCATCAGTATGTGCTGGATCTTGGCGTCGGAGCCCTGGTCAAGCCGCGTTATGACGGTGCGGACAGTTATCTGGTTTCGCCGGTACCGTTGATCTTTGTCAGCCGTTTTTATCTGCCGATTCTGGGGCAGGTGGCCGACGGGCAGGCGCGTACGGGCATTTATTTCTACCCGTCCTTCAATTTCATCGGCGAGCGCAAGCCCTCGGACGCCGCCGAGCTGAATGGCACCCGCAAGGTGAACTGGGCTCTGGAAGCAGGGCTGGGTGCAGGCTTCCAGGGAGAAGCTTTCCGGGTGTTTGGCGAGTTGCGGCAGGGGTTCAACGGCCATACGGGGCAGACAGGTCAGATCGGAGCTGACCTGATCATGAAGCCCATGCCGAAGCTTGAACTCAGCGCCGGTCCCCGCCTTGGCTTTGCTTCGTCCGACTACATGGACACCTATTTCAGTGTATCGCAGTCCGAAGCGCAGGCGAGCGGCCTCAACCAGTTCCGCGCCAGTGGCGGCTTCAAGAGCATTGGTGTGGCATCGCGCGCAAGCTACGATCTGACGGAACAGGTGAAGCTGCATGTGGAAGGCAGTTATGACCGGCTGATTGGCGATGCGGCCCGCAGCCCGATCGTCCGCAACCGTGGCAGCCGCAACCAGTATGCCATTGGCACCGGTGTGACCTACCGCTTCTCGTTTGACGCGTTCTGAGCCAGCCAGCACGCCGGCAGAGATTGAAAAAGGGCCGTCCAAAGGGGGCGGCCCTTTCGTTTGTTCGTCAGATGCTCACGAACAGGGCTTGAGCGGGGGATTCCGTCGGGCAACTCGGTGCGTGCGTCACCACACAGATTGATCATACGCTTTGGGTCAAGGCCTCGCACGTCCTTGAGTTTTGCGCCTGGTAGTCTCGTGTTGCGCAGCAAGGCGCCTGTCAGGTCAGCGCCTGTGAGATCTGCATCTGTCAGGTCGCCGCTAGTGATGCGGGTGCCACTGAGATCGGTATTGCGGAAGCTGGCATCCACCGCGATGATCCGGTCAAGATCGGCATAGGGCAGGCGGGCATTGTCCAGCATGGCACTGCTGAGGTCGGCGCGCTCCAGATCTGCACCATCCATCTTGCTGCCGGAGAAATTCGCTCCGATGGCAATGCTGCGGGTCAGCATGGCATTGCGCAGATCCGCATTGTCGAGCTTGGCGCTGGTCAGCGTGGCATCATTCAGGTCCGCGTTCCGCATATCTGAACCGGACAGCCGTGCCTTGATCAGGCTTGCCTTTTCCAGATCCACGCCGCGCATGGAACTGCTGGTCATGTCCGCCCCGTCCAGCTTTGCGCGCTCCAGCTCCGTTCGCCGCAGATCTGCGCCAGACATTTTTGCGCCGGTGAGAATGGCTTCCTTCAGATCGGCCTCGCGCAGGTTGACGCCGGTGAAATCCGGCATGTCCAGCTTCAATGCGCGCAGGCTTTCCAGCCTCAGGTCGCAGCCGGGGCAGCCATTCTGTGCTGTAATCTGATCGAGTTGCGAGGCCGCAGGCTGGGCTAATGCACCGTCAGAGCCCTGCGGCAGCAATGCGAGGGCTGGCAGGATGAGTGCTCCTGCAAGTATTGATGTCAATCGCAGTGCCATGTCCAACCTCCTGCGCCCCCGCGCCTCTTTTAGCCCTCACTGGGCCAGGCGGAAAGCACAGAGTTGCATTGCCAGACGTCTTGCCTGGCTCTGCGTTTCAAAGATGTAGGGAAAAGTGCTGCGGGCCGGAAGGAAGTAGCGGGTCGCAGAGCCACTTCCTTCCGTCCGCAATCGCTGACGACGCACAACCTGACAATCAGCTTCCCGACATTATGATTGGAGTGGTTTCCAAAAGGTTTTCTTTGTCGGTAAAACTGATTTTTGTTCGTTTTATTTGGTTTAACGATATTTATCTTTGTTATTGATTTTATTATGCATGGCAGAATGCAAATTCTGGTTAATCTCTATTAATCATTCGAACGCTGAGCGCAGATCGACGGTCGAGCGTTCGCCGACCGCATCATAGTTGCGCTCCACCCAATCAGCTGCCGTCTTGCGGCCGATGGAGAACAGTTCCTCGATGAAGGCCCATTCTGCGTTGGACTTGGAGGACGCCTGCAGCGGCTTTAGCGCTTCTCCGTCAATGCGGTGAAAGTTGACCTTCCTGTAGTCCTCTTCGTTCAGCTTGCCTTCATTCAGAAGGCGGAGCACGAACTCGATTGACCGCATTTCCCTCAGGAGCGTGGAGTTGAAGGTGATTTCGTTCATCCGGTTCTGGATTTCACGCGCTGTTCGGGGCGTCTCCTTGCGCTCGATCGGATTGATCTGCACCAGAAGCAGGTCCTGCGTGCCGGTTTCATAGAACAGCGGATAGAGCGGCGGATTGCCCATGTAGCCGCCGTCCCAGTAGGGCACGCCGTCGATCTCCACTGCCTGGAACACTTGCGGCAGACAGGCGGAGGCCATCACCGCATCGGCCGTCAGCTCGTCGCCGCTGAACACCTTGATCTTTCCGGTGTGCACATTGGTGGCCGACACGAACACTCGCACATGTCCGCAGGCGCGAACGGAGTCAAAGTTGATGATCTCCTTCAGCACCTCATGCAGTGGATTGATGTTGAGCGGATTGAACTCGTAGGGCGAGGCAAAGCGCGAGATCAGATCCATGGCAATGTAGCTCGGCGAGAAGTCGAGGCTCCATTGCCCGAGTGCCATGTCCAGCGGCGAGCGGCGGATCGGGCTTAGATAGGCGTGCTGGCTCACCTTCTGCCAGAAGGTCCGCAGGCGCTCCCTGGCGCCTTCGGTTCCACCCTCGTGCAGCCCGCAGGCCAGAGCAACAGCATTCATGGCGCCTGCAGAGGTGCCGCTGATGCCGTCAATCTCGAAGCGGTCGTCTTCCAGCAGGTAGTCCAGCACCCCCAGGTGAAAGCGCCGTGAGCGCCGCCTCCCTGAAGGGCCAGATTGATGACCTTGCGCCCCGGCGCTGACTTGCGCGGCGGGGCTTTCCGTTTGCGGGTTGCGGTCATTATTGTGCGGTCCAGCCGCCGTCGACGGGCAGAAGCGTGCCTGTGATGGACTTTGCCGCATCCGAGCACAGGAAGACGGCGACAGCTGCGACTTCTTCCACGGTGACAAATTCCTTGGTCGGCTGGGCCTTCAGCAGCACCTCGCGCTTGACCTCATCCTCGGTCATGTTGCGCGCCTTCATTGTATCGGGGATCTGGGCTTCGACCAGCGGCGTCCAGACATAGCCCGGGCAGATGGCGTTGACAGTGATGCCTTTTTCAGCCGCTTCCAGCGCAACCGTCTTGGTCAGCCCGGCAATGCCGTGCTTGGCGGCCACATAGGCGGACTTGAAGGGCGAAGCGACCAGCGCATGAGCCGAGGCCGTGTTGATGATGCGGCCCCAGCCACGGGCCTTCATGCCCGGCAGGGCAGCGCGGATGGTGTGGAAGGCGGAAGACAGGTTGATGGCGATGATCGCATTCCACTTGTCGACCGGGAACTCTTCGATCGGAGACACGTGCTGGATGCCGGCGTTGTTGATCAGAATGTCAACGCTGCCGAGTTCCTTTTCCGCAGTGGCAATCATGGCGGCGATTTCGTCGCCCTTGGTCATGTCGGCCGGAGAGTAGATGCAGCGGACGCCGAACTCTTTTTCGATGCCACTGCGCTCCGCCTCGATCTTGTCCTTGTCGCCAAAGCCGTTGATCATCACATTTGCGCCTTCGGCAGCCAGCGCCCGTGCATAGGCAAGGCCAATGCCGGAGGTAGACCCGGTGATGACGGCATTTTTGTTCTTCAGCATGACTTTCAGGCTCCCTGACCGAATTCAGGCAGCAGCTTCACATGAAGCTGCCTTGCACTGCAACAACGCAGTTGCGCTGATGCGGTTGCGTGACAAATCGGTAATGAAAGCCTGAGCTTTTGGCAGGGCGATACCCTGCCCGGCAGTTTCCGTCAGTGCTGGGCGAACATCGGATTGTCGGGGTTCTCCGCCCAGAGCCGCTCGGCGGCGTTCTTGTAGGCCACAGTCACGACAGCAAGACCAATGGTGGTCGTGATGATCTGCAGCAGCGTGCCGAACACGGCCAGAACAACGAAGCCAAGAACCACAGACCCGCCCATAAGGATCTGATAGCCGCCCGTGATGGCAAGGCCCATCACCAGGATCGCCGGGATGCTGAGAAGCAGCGTCGCCACGAACATCGGTCCGGCATAGCCCTTGCTGATGCGGAAGGCCTCCATCACCGGAAGGTGGTGGCCAACGGCGGAAGCCGGGACGATGAAGCTGATGCGGTACATCAGCGCAATGGTCAGCACTGTCAGCACGGAAATCAGCGCAATCATCATGACGTGCGGCACCACCTGGTTGAGCAGCATGGTAGCAAGAATGATGGCTGCGATAGGCGCGAGCATGATCAGGGCCGTCTGCACCATGCGCCAGAGCACACGCTGCTCGTAGACACCGAAACGCAGATGAATGAGGTTCGGCTGTTCCTGCAGCAGGCCATACCGGTGCCAGCCGCTGGCGATGGAAGCGCCGCTGACCAGCGCCAGCACGAAATTGATCAGCGTTACGAAAATGCCCAGACCCGGAATGCCTTCAGTTGCGCCTTCTATCGCGCTCACCACCAGCATGATGACCATCCACGCACCCGCGATGCGGAAGGCGATATTGATGTTCTGGCGGATCAGGATTGCTGACTGATGCAGAATATCCGAGTACATGGGGGCTCCAGTCTGGTCGCGAAGCTTGCAGGAAATGCCAAGTGCAATCATCAGGTCTATAGGCTGGTCCGGAGCTGGGGCGCAAGTGCTGTGCATCACAGTCTGCTGCCCTGATGTGCTGGATCGCGCCTTGCGTGCGGTTCTTGATTGCCCTTATGTGAGAGCCAATTTAATCAGGCCATGAAAAGCGCCCGTCCGCTGTGCGGGCGGAGGGTGAATACGAGGTTGGCTGATCCGATGAGCGAGTATGTCCCGATGCGCCTGCCCCGGCGCCGGTCGGTTGCCGTGCAGGTGGGTTCCGTGATGGTGGGCGGCGATGCGCCCGTTGTCGTGCAATCCATGACCAACACGGATACGGCGGACGCCGATGCCACCGTGGCGCAGGTCGCCGCGCTGGCGCGGGCCGGATCCGAACTGGTGCGCATCACGGTGGACAGGGACGAGTCTGCTGCTGCCGTGCCGCGCATCCGCGAGCGGCTGGACCGCATTGGCATCACCGTGCCGCTGATCGGCGATTTCCATTACATCGGCCACAAACTGCTGGCGGACCATCCGGCCTGTGCCGAGGCGCTGGCCAAATACCGCATCAATCCGGGCAACGTCGGCTTCAAGGCCAAGCGCGACACCCAGTTCTCGCAGATCATCGATATTGCCCAGAAATATGACAAGCCGGTGCGCATCGGCGTCAATTGGGGTTCGCTCGATCAGGAGCTTCTGACGAAGCTGATGGACGAAAATGCAGCCAGCGCTGCGCCGATTGCCGCATCTGCCGTCATGCGTGAGGCGATCATCCAGTCCGGGCTTCTGTCTGCGGAGCGGGCCGAAGGCCTCGGCATGGCACGCAACAAGATCATCCTGTCCGCCAAGGTCAGCAATGTGCAGGACCTCATCGCCGTCTATGCGGATCTGGCGGCGCGCTGTGACTATGCGCTGCATCTGGGTCTCACCGAAGCAGGCATGGGTACCAAGGGCATTGTCGCCTCGGCGGCCTCCATGGGCATCCTGTTGCAGCAGGGCATTGGTGACACCATCCGCGTGTCGCTGACGCCGGAGCCGGGCGGTGACCGGAGCAAAGAAGTGCAAGTGGCGCAGGAGTTGCTCCAGGTGATGGGTTTCCGCGCCTTCGTGCCGGTGGTGGCGGCTTGCCCTGGTTGCGGGCGCACCACGTCCACCGTCTTCCAGGAGCTGGCGAGCGACATTCAGGAGCATATCCGTGTGTCGATGCCGGTCTGGCGCGAACAGTATCCGGGGGTTGAGAATCTCAACGTCGCGGTAATGGGCTGTATCGTCAACGGGCCGGGCGAGTCCAAATTTGCCGATATCGGCATTTCTCTTCCGGGTACGGGCGAATCGCCCTCGGCGCCTGTCTTCATCGACGGTGAAAAGGTCATGACCCTGCGTGGGCCCTCCATTGCCGATGACTTCAAAGCCATGGTGCTCGGCTACATCGAACAGAAATACGGCTCGGGCAAGCCGCTTGAGTTGCCCTCCGCTGCGCAGGACTGAGTTTGCCCTGCCGGCCGCAGTGCTGAAACAGGAGTTGCCGGAATGCTGAATGCGGTGAAGGACGGCGGCGCAAAGCCGGCCATTCTGGTGATCACGTCACAGGTGGTGCGCGGCAGTGTCGGCGGGCGCGGCGCGGTTTTTGCGCTGGAGCGGCTGGGCTTTCCGGTCTGGTATCTGCCGACCATCCTTCTGCCCTGGCAACCGCTGGTCGGCCGCGGTCAGCGCATTGTTGCGCCAATGACGGATTTTGACGCCATTACCGCGGATCTGGCGGCGTCCCCTTTTCTGCCCGAAATAGGGGCGGTCATCACCGGTTATCTCGGCTCGCCCGAACAGGCCTCTGCCGTTGCCCGTCTCGTCAAGGCGCTGCGCAAGGTGCGCCCCGAAGTGACCTATCTCTGTGATCCGGTGATCGGCGATCTCGAAGGGCTTTACGTGCCAGAAGCAACCGCAGCAGCTATCCGTGACGAACTGGTGCCGCTGGCCGATATTTCAACGCCTAACCGCCATGAACTGGCCTGGCTGACCGGGCGGCCCACGGACACCGAGCTGCAGGCACTGTCCGCTGCGCGCCACCTCGGGCCTGAGCGTGTTGTTGTCACCTCGGCCCCGGCCCTGCGGCGCAATTCGATCTCCAACCTGCTCGTTGGCAAGCGCGGTGCTGTTGCGGCCGAACATGCGGCCATCGAAAACCCGCCGCACGGCACCGGGGATTTCTTCTCGGCCCTGTTCATGGCCCGTTTGCTGGAAGGCATGGATGAGGATGAGGCGCTGGTGCGTGCCGCAGCTTCCGTGTTTGAGCTGGTCGCCCGGACGGTGAAGCAGGAGGCTAACGAGCTGCTTTATGCTGCCGAACAGCAGGCTCTGTGCCGCCCCATGGCGCTTGTCAGCACCCGCCGTGTGATGGAGAGCGCCAGCGCGCGATGAGCGGGCTGCGTTCCTCTTCTCAGGCCAGACTGGTTGCCGGAGTTGATGGCTGCCCGGCGGGCTGGATTGCTGTTGTTCTCGAGGAGGCCCTGCAGGCGCCTCCTCAAGTGCTGGTGACGCCCCGGTTTGCGGATCTTCTGGTACATCTGCCCTGGCTTGATGTTCTTGCTGTTGATATGCCCATTGGCCTTCCGGACCGGATTGGTCCGGAAGGACGCGGACCGGAGAGACATGTGCGCCCGCTTCTGGGCACGCGGCAATCCTCCGTCTTCTCCGTTCCTTCCCGTGCTGCGGTCTATTGCGAGGACTACCGGGAAGCCTGCCGCATCGCGCAGGAAACGTCCGAGCCACCGCGCAAGGTGTCGAAACAGGCCTTTCATCTCTTTCCGAAGATTCGGGAACTGGACAAGGCGCTGGCCGGTGAGCGGCAAGAGCGGGTGTTCGAGGTGCATCCCGAAGTGGCCTTCTGGCGTCTCAACGGCGGCGCGCCCATGAGCCTGCCGAAAAAGATCAAGAGCCGCATCAATCCGGACGGCATGGACGAGCGCCGCGCCTGTCTGGCCGCTCACGGGCTTTCGCCGGCGTTCCTGTCACAGAAGCCGCCGCGTGGGGCAGGGGCGGATGATCTTCTCGATGCCTGCGTCAATGCAATCATGGCCCTGCACATTCTGGCAGGTCGGGCGGAGCCCTTCCCGAAAGACTTCTTGCGCGACAGCCAAGGCCATCGCATAGCCATCTGGGCGTAAGGTGCAGCCGGACTACGGCTTCACCTTCGGAGCCGTCGCGACGGACGTCAGGTCCACCTGAGGCGGTGTCGTGTCTTCCTCTTCCGAGCTGCCGAAGCTGAGCCAGCGTTTGAAGAAGCCAGGCTTCTGCTCTCCAGCCTGAGCCTCCGGGGCAAAGGCGGTTGCGGTCACATCCGTTGCCGCTTGCGATGCTGCGGAGGGGGCTGCGGCAGGGTTCGTGCCGGTGGCCGTTTGCGGCGTTCCCTGCGCATCGTCTGGCGCCGCCGTTGCTGGTGCCTGGGCCGGTTTTGACGCAAACAGGCTGGCAAAAACGCCGCCGGTGGAGCCTGCGGCCGCAGGCGCATCAGCGGGCGCTTCAGCCGTCCCGGGCTCCGCCGGTGCGTCTTGCGGAGCGTCTTCCGGCTTGTCATCACTGCCGAACTTCGGATTGACGATGGAGGCGATCAGGGCGGCGCGTTCCTTCGCCCGCTGTTCGCGCTCCGCCTCTTCGCGGATGTTGGCCATGGCCACTTCAAAGGCCTCGGCATCCTTCTTCTGCTTGGCTTCCACGGCAACACGGATGGCCTGCGGCACTTCATAGGCCGGGCATTTGGCCGTAGCGCGGAAGGGGACGTTGGCTATCAGCGGCTTTGCGTTGAACACATATTGCTTTTCGCAGACATCGATCTTCGGGGCCTGCTTCGTCACCTCGAAGTGGTCATAGCCCACCTTCAGCATGCGCCAGAAGTCCATGTGCGGGCTGTCATTGTGCCGGGCCATGTTCTCCGCCGTCATGCGGAAGGGGAAGGCCTGGACCTGAAACGACCTCTGCCCACCCTTGAAGCTGTCGCGGGCGAGTGAATAGATATCCTCGATCTGCGGATCGGTCATGGCATAGCAGCCACGCGATGAGCAGGCGCCATGGACCATCAGGTCCGTGCCGGTGCGGTTGTGAGACCGGTCATAGGCATTGGGAAAGCCGGTGTTGAAGGCAAGGTGATAGCTGGAGTTCGGGTTCATCAGCCCCGGCGTGATCTCGTAGAAGCCCTCGGGAGCCTGCCTGTCGCCTTCCTTGATCTTGGGGCCAAGCTCGCCGGACCATTTGCAGATCTCGTAGGTCTGCAGCAGGGCAAAGCGGCCTTCCCGGTTCTGCTTCCAGACCTCAAGCGTACTTTCTTCCTTGAAGATTCGGATCAGGATCGGGGACTTGGCGTCCATCTTCAGTTCGGTGAACTTCGCCTTGATGGCTGGGCGCACCTCGCGCAGATGCTTGGGGCCGAAGGCAACATAGTCGTCCCCCGACTGGCAGCCTGCAAGAAGCGTAGCCACAGCAAGGGCGCCTGCGAGGCGGATCACCTTGCGGCCCGGAATTTTCGGAAAGGCAATCACGCCCATCTGCCGTCACACCTGAAAGAGTATCTGCCCTCCCACTTAATTGAGGGCAGGCAAAGCCATCACCAGCACAAGGGTAAGGTGCCGCCAATGCTTCCGCAAGATGGCAGCATCGGGCTGGATCATGAATCACTGTTGAGAAAACGGGGGCAGGGAAGGGCCTGGCAAAACAAAACCGGCGCAGGCATCCCTGCACCGGTCTCAGAAGGCGACTTGTGCGCAGTTCTCAGAGGCTGCGGCCGATGGCGAGGAACTTGTCGCGGCGCAGCTTGCGCACCTGATCGGCGGACATGCCCTCGAAGGATTTCAGCGCCTCATCGATGGCCTTTCCGGCGCGGTCGATGGCCGTCTCGCGGGCGCGGTGTGCGCCGCCTGCCGGTTCCTCGATGATGCCATCGATGATGCCGAGCTTCAGGAGATCCTGCGCGGTGATCTTCATGTTCGTTGCCGCTTCCTGCGCCCTGGCGCTGTCACGCCACAGGATCGAGGCAGCGCCTTCCGGCGAGATCACGCTGTAGATCGCGTGTTCCAGCATCAGCACCTTGCTGGTGGCGGCAATGGCGATGGCGCCGCCCGAGCCGCCTTCACCGATGACGGTGGCGATGTTTGGTACGCCAAGGCTGAGGCAGCGGTCGGTGGAGCGGGCGATGGCTTCCGCCTGTCCGCGCTCTTCCGCGCCAAGGCCGGGATAGGCACCGGCGGTATCGACGAAGGAGAGCACCGGAATGCCGAACTGATCGGCAAGATCCATGATGCGCACCGACTTGCGGTAGCCTTCGGGGCGTGCCATGCCGAAATTGTGCTTGAGGCGGGTTTCCGTATCCGAGCCCTTCTCCTGCGCCAGAATGGCAACAGACTGGCCCCGGAAGCGGCCGAAACCGGCGATGATCGCCTGATCTTCAGAGAACTTGCGGTCACCGGCCAGCGGTGTGAAATCCTCGATGAGGCCCTGAATGTAATGCGCCGCATGCGGGCGGTCCGGGTGGCGGGCGACCAGCGTCTTCTGCCAGGGGGTCAGCTTGGAATAGAGCTCGTTGAGGGTCTGGCTGGCCTTGGCTTCGAGGCGGCCAACTTCCTCGTCCACGTTCACTGCTTCGCCGGTCGCTGCCAGCGCACGCAGTTCCTGGGCCTTGCCGATGATATCGGCGACGGGTTTTTCAAATTCCAGATAGCTGTGCATGAACCGTTTACCTGATGGCCGCTGCAGTCCTGACCGGAGGAGGCTGGACCTTCTGCGCGCCGTGTGTCCCGGGTCTAATGTTGTGGCGCGACACTGGAGAGCAAGACCCCATGAGTCAAGCGCGGCTGTATCAGGAGGTTAAAGATGGTGCAAGCAATCCCCGGCAAAACCGCCGGGGTTCATTCTGAAAAGCGCGGATTTGCGGCCTTTCAACGTGCGGCCTGATCCTGGCCGGCACCGTCAATATTCAGCTTCGTGGCTTCGACAACCATCTGGCCGCTCGCGGTTGGCATGACGATCTTGTAGGGAATGAGCACGTCATTGCGCCCCATCGGAGCCAGCCAGGCTTCCATCTGGGCCTCTTCCATCAACTTGACGGACTCCTTGCCCGGACGGTGTCCGGCGATTGCCTTCCAGCGTGCACCACAGACCACGACAGGCCCGTCATAGCCGCGGCCGGAAACCTGTTTGATCTCCTTGTATTCCATCTGGATGTCGAAGCGGGTCCAGCCATCAAACACAGGGAGCTTGCGCTTGCAGGCGGCAGGTCCAAGCGCTTCCTTGCCCGCGGCGACCGGCATCACGGCGGCGCTCAGCGGGTCCATGGCATTCTGCTGGTGCTTCTTGGTGATTTCGATGCGGTCGGGCACCGGCTTGAAGGGCGGGGCGGCTTCCGCCTCGCGGATGTTGCCGGAGCCCTGGCTCATCAGCACGTAGAAATCGCGGTTGGCCGCTTGTGAGGCCATGGAATATTTGGAGGGCACCACCTTGCCGCCCACCAGCCAGCCGGTGGCCTCAGCCCCGCCGCGCCCGGTCGAGAACAGGCTGCCGATCCCGGCAGGCTCAAGCCCGACCTTGGCGGAATAGGCATTTCCCTGCAAAATGATGGACATACTGCCTTTGCCGATGACGAGGCCTGCGACAGTGATATCATAGAGCCCGCCAATGCGGGCGGTCTTGGCATTGGCGTCAGCGGACGCCATCGAAAGGGGCAGGGCGGCGGCGCAGGCAAGGGCAAGCGCACGAAGGGTGGCGGGCAAGGTTCCGGCCTTTCTGCTCACTACATATCTCGACACGTCGAACCTCCTCGGCACCTTGTCAGGTGCCCGGTGACAACCTCTGCCAGCAGGAGCTGCCGCCCCGTCGCTGCCTGCCTGGCGAATACTTTCTCATGCGGCCCCGGCGCGGTTGGCGCGCAGCACACGGCATCATGATGCCAATTGTTCGGCGGTATGGTAACTGCTTGGTTAATTTCCGGCATCCTGCATCGGATTTTGCAGCTTTCGCTTTCCTGAGGCGGTGAAGCCTTGACGCTGACCGCCAAGGCCAGTATAGGGAGCCAGATTTTTCCGAAATGAGCCGGTTTTGATGTTGCCGGACCTCGCGGTCCGCTCCATACCGGCTGTAACCGTACCGGGTCCCAGCGGCCCCGGCCAGTAAAAAGGGTGATCCAATGGCACGCCGTTGCGAGCTTTCCGGCAAGGACGTCATGTCCGGGAACAATGTTTCCCACGCCAACAACAAGACCCGTCGCCGGTTCCTGCCGAACCTGTGCAACGTTTCCCTCATCAGCGACACGCTGGGTGAGACGTTCAAGCTGCGCATCAGCGCCCATGCCCTGCGCTCGGTCGAGCACCGCGGTGGCCTGGATGCCTTCCTTCTGAAGGCCGCCGACTGCGAGCTGTCCAACAAGGCACGCCTGATCAAGGCCGAAGTCAAGCGCCGTCAGACTGCCGCTGCTGCGGCCTGATTTGGCTCTTGCCGGATGAGCAAGACAAACGCCATTTCCAATGGTGATATCGCCATCGCAGTGCTTGCGATGGCGATTGTCGTTGTGGCCTCCAATTTCCTGGTCCAGTTCCCTGTTGAGGGAACGGTGGGCGGCCTTCAGCTGGCCGACCTGCTGACCTGGGGTGCCTTCACCTATCCGGCTGCTTTCCTTGTTACCGATCTCACCAACCGGCGCTTCGGCCCTGCGGCTGCGCGCCGGGTGGTCTATGCCGGTTTCGTGCTGGCAGTTGCCCTCTCGGTAATCCTTGCCACCCCCGCCTTGCCGTAGCTTCGGGATCTGCCTTTCTGGTGGCCCAGCTTCTCGATGTGACGCTGTTCAACCGCCTGCGCCGTGCGGTCTGGTGGAAGGCGCCGATCGTGTCGTCGGTCATCGGTTCTCTGGTTGATACGCTGATCTTCTTCTCGATCGCGTTTTCGCCGCTGTTTTCCGGGCTTCTCGGCTATCACGATGACTTCGCTGTCGAAAACGCGCCGCTCTTTGGCATCTTTGCCGCAGAACTGCCGCGCTGGATTTCCTGGGCGCTGGGTGATCTGACGGTGAAGCTGGCCGTGGCGCTCTTCCTGCTGGCGCCTTACCGCATGCTCTTCGCCTTCATCCGGCCTATGCCGGACGCGGCTCCAGAGACCGGTACTGCGCCGCTCGTGCGCTGATTTTCAGTTTTCCAGCCTGAACCGCAGCAGCAGCGTGCGCTGAAGCAGTGAGCGGTTGTTGTCTGACATGAGTGTCAGCACCGTATGGCCGCCCGCATCCTTGTGGACGGCGAGCGCTTCCATATTGTCGATATCGTGTGATGGCCCTGACTCCAGCAGGATTTCCCCTTCAGCTTCGTGCCGGGGCGGATTTCGCTGCCCTTGAACCGGCGCAGGCGCATGCCGATCCAGTCCTTCATGTTGAAGCGTCGCTCCAGCAGCAGAAGATCGCCATTTGGCAGAAATTCCGCGTCGGTTGCGTCGAAACCGGACGATTGCTCGATCTCGAAACTGCCGGCCAGCGGCCCGCCGATGATGAAGCCGGGCAGGGTTCCCCGCGCTGCATCCGGATTGCGCTCGCCAACGGCCACAAGGCCGCCCTTCAGCGGGCTGGAAAGGGCCGAGCCTGCCAGCGCCTCTGGCCCCTTGTTGCCGCGCAGATTGCGGAAGCCTGCCGGTGTCTCCACCTGTGACAGGGCCTTTGCCTTGCCGGAGGTGAGCGGCCAGGCAAAGCGGTAGATGCGGTTGACCCGTTCGACGCTGACGAAAAGTTCGGTGCGCTTGCCGTTGATGCCTAGGGTCATGCCCTCGGTGTCCCAGGCCTTCGTCTTCTGCAGGATCGCGCCCTTGGGGTCGAGTGCCTGAGCCGTCCGGGCTGACGTTATGGCCAGCGGACGGCCATTCGCGTCCTGCTGAAGTTCAAAGGCGATCCAGCGCGCATCGTCGGTGGCCGCAAGATAAGAGCTGCCACCCTCAAGTGCGATCAGGGCAGAGATGCCGCCGTATTTTTTGGCAGGCAGCGATAAGTCCAGTCCGCCCAGAAAGGTGAGCTTTCCGAAACGGTTCACATCGCTGCCGCGCTGGAACTGTGTGATGGGCCGCGTGCGGATGGACAGGCTGTCCCCGTCCTGCAACAGCGGTGCAGCACAAGCCACGCCAATGCCTGAAGCAGGCGTCAGCGCCAGCAGGATGGCGGCTGAGGCCGCCAGCCAGCTCTTCTTCATGCGCGCTTGCGCCGTCCGCGCTGCGGCACAGCGCCCACATTGGTGTCCTGGAACAGGTCGGCGAGCTGGTTGGTCATGGCGCCCGCCAGTTCCTCCGCATCGACGATGGTCACCGCGCGTGAGTAATAGCGCGTCACGTCATGGCCGATGCCGATGGCGATCAGTTCCACGGGCGACCGGTTTTCGATCTCATCAATGACGAAACGCAGGTGCCGCTCCAGATAGTTGCCCGGATTGACCGACAGGGTGCAATCGTCCACCGGCGCGCCATCGGAGATCATCATCAGGATGCGGCGGTTTTCCGTCCGCGCCAGCAGGCGGCGGTGTGCCCAGTCCAGAGCCTCACCGTCGATGTTCTCCTTCAGCAGGCCTTCGCGCATCATCAGGCCAAGGTTGCGCCGGGCCCGCCGCCAGGGAGCATCTGCGGCCTTGTAGATGATGTGGCGCAGATCGTTGAGGCGGCCGGGTTGCGCGGGCTTTCCGGCGGCAAGCCAGGCCTCGCGGGACTGGCCGCCCTTCCAGGCCTTGGTGGTGAAACCGAGGATTTCCACCTTCACGCCGCAGCGCTCCAGCGTGCGGGCCAGAATATCGGCGCAGGCAGCAGCCACGGTGATCGGACGGCCGCGCATGGAGCCGGAATTGTCCAGAAGCAGCGTCACCACCGTGTCGCGGAAATTGGTGTCGCGCTCCTGCTTGAAAGCCAGCGGCTGCATGGGGTCGGTCACCGCGCGGGTCAGGCGCGCGGTGTCGAGGATGCCTTCCTCTAGATCGAAATCCCAGGACCGGTTTTGCTGTGCCATCAGCTTGCGCTGCAAGCGGTTGGCAAGCCGGGCCACGGCGCTCTGCAGGTTGACGAGCTGCTTGTCGAGGAAGGCGCGCAGGCGGTCGAGTTCAGCCGCATCGCACAGGTCTTCCGCCGTCACCACCTCGTCGAAGCGGGGCGTATAGACACGGTAGTCGGAGACGGGACGGTTGCTGAGAGGCGCTTCGCGGCGCTGGTTCTCGCCGGGCTCTTCCGCATCCGCGTCGAGGTCTTCCTGATCCATTTCCATGGAATCGGATTCGGAGGCTTCGGTATCTCCGGCCTCCATCTCCTCGCCGGTCATCTCCGTTTCCTGCGGCAGGCTCTCTTCGCCGCCGGTGTCTTCCTCCGCATCGCCGCCGGTCTCGGCGTTGTCGCTGTTGCCCTGGTCGTCGCTTTCTTCCGGGTCGTCGTGCTCGTCGTTCTCGTTTCCGGCCTCATCGGCCATGTCGAGCGCCTTCAGCACGTTGCGCATCTGTCCGGCAAAGGCAGCCTGATCTTCAAGGCGTGTGACGAGACGGTCGAGATCGTTGCCAGCCTTCTGCTCGATCCAGCCGCGCCACATGTCGACAAGCTTGGCCGCGCTTGCCGGCGGCGGGGCGCCGGTCAGGCGCTCGCGGATCATCAGCGACAGGGCATCCACCAGCGGCGCTTCCTCGCGGCTGGTGACATCGGCAGAGCCCAGGCGGACGTATTTGTCATCCAGCATGGCGGCAAGATTGCTGGCAACGCCGGGCATGCGGGCAGCACCCACCGCCTCGCAACGGGCCTGCTCCACCGCATCGTAGATCTGCCGCGCATCGGGAGCTTTCGGCGCATGGCGCTGATGCACCTTCACGTCATGGCAGGCCATGCGCAGGGCCATGGAATCACCCAGGCCGCGGGTGATCGTCAGCTCCCGCAGGCCGGGCTTGCGCGCCGGCTCAGGCAGGCGCGCCGCATTGGGGGCAAGGCCCGGGCGGTCACCGGAGAAGATGACCTCCAGCTCCGCATTGCCTGCAATGGCACGCATGGTGCCTGTGAGAGCCTGCTTGAAGGGCTCGGTGGGCGACTGCCCCTTGCCCCCGGCTCCGCTGTTGCTGCCCGGACCTGCCATTGGCTCAGCTCATGACCATGTTGACGGAAGATTCCGGCAGCTCTTCACCGAAGCAGCGCTGATAGAACTCGCTCACCAGTGTGCGCTCGGTCTCGTCGCACTTGTTGAGGAAGGTCAGGCGGAAGGAGAAGCCAACATCACCGAAAATCTCACAGTTCTCGGCCCAGGTGATGACCGTACGCGGGCTCATCACGGTGGACAGGTCGCCGTTGACGAAGGCGCTGCGGGTCATGTCAGCAAGGCGCACCATGCGCGACACGATGTTGCGGCCTTCCGCGCCCTGGAAGTGCTTGGCCTTGGCCAGAACGATTTCCACCTCGTTGTCATGCGGCAGATAGTTCAGGGTCGTGACGATGGACCAGCGGTCCATCTGCGCCTGATTGAGCTGCTGCGTGCCGTGGTAGAGGCCGGACGTGTCGCCAAGACCGATGGTGTTGGCGGTGGCGAACAGGCGGAAATAGGGGTGCGGGCGCAGGACACGGTTCTGGTCGAGCAGCGTCAGGCGGCCGGAGGATTCCAGCACGCGCTGGATCACGAACATCACGTCCGGGCGGCCAGCGTCATACTCGTCGAACACGAGCGCGACGTTGTTCTGATAAGCCCAGGGCAGGATGCCATCGCGGAACTCGGTCACCTGCTTGCCATCGCGCAGCACGATGGCGTCCTTGCCGATCAGGTCGATACGGCTGATGTGGCTGTCGAGGTTGACGCGCACGCAAGGCCAGTTGAGGCGGGCGGCGACCTGCTCGATGTGGGTGGACTTGCCGGTGCCGTGATAGCCGGTCACCATCACGCGGCGGTTACGCGCAAAACCGGCCAGAATGGCAAGCGTCGTCACGCGGTCGAACAGGTAGTCCGGGTCGGCTTCCGGCACATATTCGTTGGCCGTCTTGTAGGCGGGCACGCGCAAGGTGCTCTGGAAGCCGAAGACTTCCTCGACGGAGATTTCGGTGTCAGGCGTGTTTTCAGCCACGGTCTTCGTATCAGTCATCGGTCCTCCGCTGCCACGGCCGGGCCGGGGTCAGGGTCGTTGGGGGATGCCCGCAGAACAGCGGGCTAACAGAAACCGGCTTTCTTCAGGACGTTGTAGGCCTGAATGATTTCCCGCAGGCGGTCCTCGGAAGACCGGTCACCGCCATTGGCATCCGGATGATGCAACTTTACCAATTCCTTGTAGCGCGCCTTGATTTCGTCTCCGCGTGCCTCTCCCGGAAGATTGAGCACATCAAAGGACCGTTTTTCAAGGGCAAGTAGCTTTCTTGCGCGCGACGTATGTCCGGCATTTTGCCGCGCATGGGCGCGCTGGCGGCCCGTGGCCCTCGGATCGAACCCGTCCGGCCCGTCCGCAGCCTGCCGGTTGACGCCCATTTTCCACGTGGGACGGTGGCCGGTGAGCGAATCCTTCTGATAGGCGCGCACCGCGTCGTCGCTCATGCCGGTGAAATAATTGTAGGACTTGTTGTACTCGCGCACATGGTCAACGCAGAAATTGAAGAACATGCCTTCGCGGTCGCGGCCTTGCGGCGCGCGGTGAGTTCCGGGGCGGTCGCACCCCGGAAACTGGCAGGTGGGATAGGTATCCTCTTCGAGCCGGTCCCTGTCCGGCTTCACGCGTATGCGGTCGAAGATTTTGGAATCCAGTTTCATGCAGCGATTATGGACAGGGCTTGTGCCCGGAACAAGGTTGACCCGGACACTAAAGGGGAAGAATGAGTATCGGAACGGCTTTGTGTGCTGAGGCGAGGCGCCGGAGCCACAGGGCCAGAACTCCATAACTCACACGGGATGCCATGAGTATCAAGACCCGCATGGCCGAAAGGCTGACTTCGATTTTTTCTCCTTCTGCGCTGGACGTTCTGGACGAATCAGACCGGCACAAGGGACACGGCGGCTGGCGTGAGGGCGGCGAGACCCATTTCCGCGTCCGCATTGTGGCCGAGGCCTTCTCCGGAATGAGCCGTGTGGCCCGCCACCGCGCCATCAATGAGGCAGCTGCGGAGTTCTTTGCCGAAGGGCTGCATGCGCTGGCCATCGAGGCTCGCACGCCGGATGAACCGGACCCGCGCGCCCGTCAGGTCAGCCAGCCGGCCGGCTGACCTGCGCTCAGTTCGCCGCGCCGCCGGAGGCTGTCTGTGTCTCGCGCTTCTGCGGCGCCGGGCGCTGGTCCTTGGCCGATAGCGGCATGACCCTCAGGCGGGTGATGCGGTTCTTTTCCCGCCGCAGCACGGTGAAGCGGAAGCCGTGGAAGGTGAAGATCTGGCGTTCTTCAGGGATCATCCGCGCCTCATGGATGACAAGTCCGGCGATGGTTGTCGCCTCGTCATCGGGCAGTGCCCAGTCATTGGCGCGGTTGAGGTCCCGGATCGGCACCGAGCCATCCACAATCACGGATCCATCCGCCTGCGGGCGCACGCCGCTCAGCTCAACATCGTGCTCATCGGCAATCTCGCCGACGATTTCCTCGATGATGTCCTCCAGCGTGACGATACCCATCACCTCGCCATACTCGTCGATGACAAAGGCGAAGTGGGATTTCCGCTTCAGGAAAGCGTTGAGCTGGTCCTGCAGGCTTGTGGTGTCCGGCACGAACCAGGGCGGGGTGGCGATTTTCATCACGTCCAGCTTGCCGAAGTCGCCGTCGGCGGCTTTCAGGGCGCGCAGCAGATCCTTGGCATGCAGCACGCCGACGAAGTTGTCGCTCTCTCCGCGCCACAGCGGCATGCGGGTGTAGGGCGCAGCAAGTGCTGCATCGACGATCTTCGAGACATCCTCGTCGACATTGAGGGCCATCATGCTGGTGCGATGGACCATAACGTCGGAGACTTCCAGCTCGGCAAGGTCCAGCAGCCCGCCCAACCGGTCGCGGTCGGCCTTGACCAGCCCGCCTTCCAGATGCTGCAGGTCTACGGCGCCGCGCAGTTCCTCGTGCGGAGACAGGATCGAGGCATTGTCATCCACCCGGATGCCGATGGCCCGCATCAACAGCCGCACGATGACTTCGATGCCCATCACGACCGGGCCAAATATGGCCACGATGATCCGCACCGGCCGGGAAACAGCCAGGGCGAAACGGTCCGGGTTGGAAATGGCCCAGGTCTTGGGCATCACCTCCGAAAGAACGACGACGAGCACGGTCATCACCAGCGTCGCCAGCGCGACCCCCGCCTCTCCGAATAGGTTGAGGAACAGGCTGGTGGCCAGCGAGGACGCCAGAATGTTGACGATGTTGTTGCCCAGCAGCAGCGCCCCGATGAGGCGCTCGCGGGCCGCAATCAGCTTGCCGACGATCCCGGCGCGGCTGTCACCGGCCTTTTCCATCTGGTGCATGCGTGCGCGGGAAGCTGCCGTCAGGGCTGTCTCGGAGCCGGAGAAAAACCCCGACAGAACGAGCAGGAACAAGATGGAGCCGCCGGTGAACCAGAGGGTCGTTTCGTTCATCGCTGAAGTTTCTCCTTCAGGAACTCAAGTACGGCGGCCGGGTCCACACCCTTTTCGACGAAGGCCTGCCCTATGCCCCGTGTCAGGATGAAAGTCAGGGCGCCTCGGCTGACCTTCTTGTCCTGTGCGATAATGTCGAGCAGGGTTTCTGCCGGCGGAAGCTGGCCGGGGATCTGCTGCATGCGGATGGGCAGGCCCACCTTGACGAGATGGGCTTCCACCCGTTCCACATCCGCCTGCGGCAGCAGGCCGAGGCGCGCGGAGAACTCATGCGCCAGCATCATGCCGATGGACACGCCTTCGCCGTGAACGAGGCGGGTGCCGTCATAATCCACCGCCGATTCCAGTGCATGGCCGAAGGTGTGGCCAAGGTTCAGAAGCGCCCGCTGGCCGCTTTCCCGTTCATCGGCGCCGACAACGGCTGCCTTGGCGGCGCAGGAGCGCGCCACCGCTTCCTCGCGGGCGGAGGTGCCGTCGAAGATGCCCTTCCAGTTAAGGTCGAGCCACTCGAAGAAGTCAGCATCGCCCAGAAGGCCGTATTTCACGACCTCGGCGTAGCCTGCGCGGAACTCACGGTCTGAAAGGGTGTCGAGAATGGCTGTATCCGCCAGAACGAGGGCGGGCTGATGGAAAGCTCCGATCAGGTTCTTGCCATGGCGCGAATTGATACCCGTTTTGCCGCCGACGGAGGAATCCACCTGGGACAGCAGCGTGGTCGGCATCTGGATGAACGTCATGCCCCGGCGCACGGAAGCCGAAACGAAACCAGCCAGATCACCCACAACGCCGCCGCCAAATGCGAGAACCGCGTCGCCGCGTTCCAGCCGTGCGGCCAGAACCTCGTCGCACAGACGCTCGAACTGGGCGTAGCATTTGGTCTGTTCGCCCGGCGGCACGGTGATGACCGTGTGCTCCAGCCCGGCTGCTTTCAGGCTTGCCGAGAGGGCTGACAGATGGGTGCGGGCGACGTTTTCGTCGGTGATAACGGCGAGCCTTGCACCCGGCATGAGAGCGGCAATGCGCGCACCGGCGCTGGCCAGCACATCGCGGCCGATGACAATGCCGTAGGAGCGCTCGCCCAGATCCACCGGCACAGTCACTGGCTCTGCCGTGGTCTCAAGTCTGTCAGCCATTTTGGCCCTCTTTGCTGTTCGTCCCGCCTGTGCGCAGGTCCAGATGGCTTTCAACAGCCGATATCACGTCTTCCATCACCACTTCATGCGGCACTTCACGGGACCAGACCGTGGCGTCGGCCAGGGCATAGACCGGTTCGCGCTTTTCCAGCAGTTGCCGCATGGTGCCTTCCGGATCGGCATTTTGCAGAAGCGGCCGGGTCGGGCGCTTGCGGACCCTCACCATCACGGTGGCAAGGTCGGCTCTCAGCCAGACTGAAACACCGTTTGCCTTGATGGCATTGCGCGTCGCCTCGCTCATGAAGGCGCCGCCACCGGTGGCCAGAACCTGCGGGCCCTGCTGCAGCAAGCGGGCGATCACCTTTTCCTCGCCGCGCCGGAATTCGGGCTCACCATGGAGGGCGAAAATTTCGGAGATCGTCATGTTGGCTGCCGTCTCGATTTCGGTATCGGCATCGACGAAATCAAGGCCCAGGCGCTGGGCCAGGCGGCGCCCGACGCTGGATTTACCGCAGCCCATGATGCCGACAAGCACGATGGAGCGGTTTCCAAGGGCGGCGATGATCCGGGCCGCACGTGCGTCCTTCGCCTGTATGCCTGATGCGGCTGCGTTCACCTTGGCCCTCCCTGAACGGTTCATGAAGCGCCTTTTAACATATTCCGGCAAAAAACAAGCGGCTTGCTAGGGGAGCCTGCCTGCCGCAAAAAGAAAGGCGAGCCGCTGCCGATTCTCCTTGCCGGTTCTCTGAGGTTTTTGCCGTGCCGACCTTGACCCGACTGATCCTGGTTCTGGCCCTTTTGGGGGCAGCTGGCTATGGCATCGTCTACTCGCTGGCGAATTTTGTCCATCCGGGCGAGCGGGAGATCACCGTGCGGGTGCAAAAAGACGGATTTGCCCGCTGACGGCCGGCAGGAGGATGCACCAGCATGGATGCCAGCATCGAGGCTTTTCTGGAAATGATCGCCGCCGAGCGGGGGCTGCGCTCAACACGCTGGAAAGTTACCGGCGTGATCTGGAAGACTTCGCCGGATTTCTTGGGTCCACCGCGCCGCAGTCGGCGATGCAGGAGGATATCTCCGCCTATCTGGGCGATCTGGCGGGGCGCGGCTTTGCAGCATCCTCTCAGGCACGGCGTCTTTCGGCCCTGCGCCAGTATTTCAAGTTTCTTTATGCCGAAGGCATGCGAGGGGATGATCCGACACGCACGCAAGGTGCGCCGAAGCGCCGCCAATCCCTGCCAAAGGTTCTTTCCGAAGACGAGGTGGACCGGCTGATCGAGGCAGCGCGCAGCTCTGTTGATGGGGTGCAGGCCGGGGATGATGAGGATGCGCAGACCCTTGCCGGGCGGCGCCTCAGGGCGGCACGGCTCTACACGCTTCTGGAAGTGCTCTATGCCACCGGCTTGCGCGTGTCCGAACTGGTGGCCCTGCCGGTGAAGGCGGCGCTGCGCGATGCCCGGCTCATCGAGATCAAGGGCAAGGGCGGCAAGGAACGGCTTGTTCCACTGAGCTCAAGGGCGCAGGGGGCGATGAAGGACTATGTGGCCCTGCGCACAGCAGCGGGCGCCTTCACTGCCAGCCCCTGGCTTTTTCCATCCTATGGCGAGAGCGGCCATTTCACCCGCCAGGCCTTTGCCCGTGATCTGAAGGCGCTGGCTGCCGCCATCGGCCTTGATGTGCAGAAGGTCTCGCCGCATGTGCTGCGCCATGCCTTTGCTTCGCACCTCCTGCAGAACGGGGCGGATCTGCGCGTCGTGCAACAGCTGCTGGGCCATGCGGATATTTCGACAACGCAGATCTACACCCATGTGCTTGACGAGCGCCTGCAGGCCCTCGTCGAAGCCCATCATCCGCTGGCGAAGCGGTAGGGATTTGGGGTCACTTCGGCATCAAGGCCCAATAGTCGAAGTCCAGCACCACGTTGTCCGCATAGACGCCATCGGCCGTGGCATAGGGGAAGTCTGCGCAAGGGGTGTTTCTGGTGGCGACGAGCCGCAGGCGCAGCGCTCCAACGTCTTCCCTGCCTTCGATCGTTGCCGCATCGATCACTTCCGACCAGGCATAGACAGTATCGCCTGCAAACAGCGGAGCTACATGGCGGCCTGCATTGATGGCGGCGATGTGGAAGGCTGAGCCCAGCCCATTGAAGGAGAGGGCGCGCGCCAGGGAGATCACGTGGCCGCCGTAGATGAGCCGCTTGCCGAACCGGCCCTTGCCTTCCGTGTGCTGGTTGAAATGCACCTTGGCGGTGTTCTGGTAAAGCCGGGTGGCAATCTGATGCTCAGCCTCTTCCACCGTCATGCCGTCCACATGGTCGATGCGCTCGCCGGGCACATAGTCATCAAAGCGGAAGCGGCTGCCGGCCAGGTCGTTGTCCCATTTGGCCGTGTCGAGCAGAGGCACAGCATCGCCAAGAGCGTCCGGCGCGATGCTCTCCGGCAGGGTCGGGACGACAGGGGCCGGAGCGGGATTTCCAGGGTCGCGCTTGTTGACCATGACCCAGCGCACATAGTCCAGAACCTCTGTGCCATCAGACTTGTAGCCTGTAGAGCGCACATAGACGACACCGGTCTTGCCGTTGGAATTTTCCTTGAGGCCGATTACTTCCGACACGGCGGACAGCGTGTCGCCGGGGTAGACCGGCGCAAGGAAGCGCCCGCCCGCATAGCCGAGGTTTGCCACTGCATTGAGGGAAATGTCCGGCACCGTCTTGCCGAAGACGATGTGGAAAGTCAGCAGGTCGTCGATGGGGGCGGACGGGTAGCCCAGGTCCTGTGCAAAGGCATTTGAGCTTTGCACCGCAAAACGCGGGCCGTAGATGGCGGTGTAGAGCGCCACATCACCAGCAGTCACCGTGCGCGGGGTTGCATGGCGGATCACCTGACCGATCCGGAAGTCCTCAAAGAAATTGCCCGCGCTGGTCTTGCTCACGTCCTGCCTCCCAAATCATTGCATCTGCGGATGATTAAGACCGCTGCCCGCCTCCGGGGCAAGGGGAACCTTGGTTGAAGGCCGGAAGAGGTGCCGGAGCGCCGGACGAAGGGCGCGGGGTTGGCGGCAGCGCGCCCTGCCTTTATAACCGCCTTCCGCGCCGCACATTGGGGCCTGCCGGATGGCAAGGAGCATGACTGACATGGCACACGAGTTTCCGCAGGACCTGATTGATGGCTATGGCCGCTATCTCCAGAAGGGCTACGTCCGCTTCCGCGAGCAGCAGGAGCAGCTGGCGATCTATGGCCAGAAGCCCGAGGTTCTGGTCATTTCCTGCTGTGACAGCCGGGTGACGCCGGAAGGTGTCTTCCATGCCGGTCCCGGCGAGCTCTTCGTGGTGCGCAACGTCGCCAATCTGGTGCCGCCTTTCGAGCAGACCGAAGGCCAGCACGGCACCAGCGCCGCTCTGGAATATGCCGTGCGCGTGCTGAAGGTGCAGCATATCGTCATCATGGGCCATGCCAAGTGCGGTGGTGTGCAGGCGTTCCGGCAGAATGCAAATGCACCTCTGGCGACGGGCGAGTTCATCGGCCGCTGGATCAAGCTGCTGGAACCGGCTGCCATTGCCATGGCCTGCATGCCGGTCGACCGGCTGGATGATCCGCAGCTGGCGATGGAATATGCCGGTGTGCGTCAGTCTCTGAAGAACCTGCGCACCTTCCCCTTCGTCGATCAGGCCTGCAACGAAGGCACTCTCAAGGTTCACGGCGCCTGGTTCGATATCGGCAGCGGCGAGCTGCGGGTGATGGACCCGGAGACAGAGCGGTTTGAAACCTGCGCCGGCTACGAGATCATTGAACCCGCACAAGGCTGAGGCTGCGGACGGATAACGGGAAAGGGCAGGGGCGGGAAATCCGCCGCCTGCCCTTCTGTTTTCCGCTGGCCTGGGATCACCCTCTGGGTGAGACCAGAACGAGGCTCCAGAATACCTTGTACTTGGAGGAGGGGCTGTAGGCCGTGGCAATGCCCATCCGGGTCACGCGCTCATCCAGCATCACCTTGTTATGGGTCGGCGACTCGCGCCAGCCGGAGAAGGCCTCGGCGAGCGTCCGGTAACCGGCGCTGACGTTCTCTACGCCATAGGACTTGGTCTCGCCGATGGCATCCAGCCTGTTCTTCAGCTGGTTCTGCGGGGAGAGCGAGGCGCGGATATCATCGGCTGCGGCAATGACCCTTGCCTGCTGCTGGGCGAGGGAAATCAGGGCCGGGTCTGCCACAACGCGGCTGCGCCCGTTGTTTTCCCGGTACTGGGAGATCATCTGCTGGGCTGTCGCCTGATCGACAACTGCGTTTGCCCGTGCCAGATCCCTGTAGTAGGGCGGAACGTCAGCAGGTGTCCTGCTTTGGCATCCTGCCAGCAGCAGAGCGCCACCCAAAATCATGGACCCTGTCAGGATCTCGCGCCTGGAAGCGATTGCTTCCTCATCAAAGTGCATGTCTTTGCCGCCTCTTGTCCGGTCGCCCCGCAACCCGCCGAATCGTATGTGCACATTAGGCCGGAAATCCGGCGCTGAGCGATAGACGGCGCGTGGAATTCCCAAGGCAAATGTATCCTGGGTTGCGATACTGTCATTTTTTCCGATCCTTGCCGGGAATGGAGCCATATTCCGCTGGAAGGTTCCGGAAAATTAAGCAAATCATGTGTACTAAATTCGGCGAATGCTGGCAGCAGACAAAGACCGGCAGGTACATCCAGACTTTAGGCAATTGCGGGGCAGCTTCTTGGGATCTCCAGCTGAAGAACCAATAAAGGTGTTGGTTGCGGATGACAGTGCAACTGTGCGCAAATTTATTGAGCGTGCGTTGCAGTATTCAGGTTACGACGTCGCCATCACCGCAGCTGCCGATGGAAAGGAGGCGGTCGAGCTACTTAGCAAGAACGCATTCCAGATTGCCTTCCTTGACATCAACATGCCGCAGTTGAATGGCGTTGAAGTCATGGCAGCCATTCAGGTCATGGGATCCAAAACTTTCGCCGTTTCCATGTCTGACGGTCTTGATGAGGCGGCAGAGTCGAAACTCAAGAACTTCGGTGCCTATGACTTTCTGGCAAAGCCTTTCACCGCCGCACAGGTCAAGCATATCCTTGATGTCTTTCAGGCCATCAGCACGCCCTTTGACGTTCTGATCGTCGACGACTCGACCACGGTGCGCAAGATCGTGCGGAAGGTGCTTGAGCGGTCGATCTTCAAGCTGAACATCGTGGAAGCAGGGGACGGCGCGGCTGCCATCAAACTGGTCAGCGAAAAACCCTACCGGGTGATCTTCACCGACTTCAACATGCCGAACATGACAGGTCTGGAACTGGCGGAGCGGTTGTCGACTGTGGCGCGCGGGTCTGATGTGATCCTGATGTCAACCGAATACAACGACACGCTGGATTCAGCTGCCGAGAAGGTGCAGGCCCGTGCTTTCCTGCGCAAGCCCTTCTATCCGGCCGACGTGGACAGCATCCTGCACCACCTCTTCGGCCTGCGTCATTCGCGCTTCTCCAAGCAGGTGCGCATGTTTGCCATGACGTGATGCGGGCCGCCGGAAGGCCGCCCGCTCACTGCTGACCACCTTCAGCGCTTGCCTGCCTCCAGCACATCTTCAAAGGTCCGCAGGCCCGGAACGGGCGAGTTGACCAGAACGGCCATGTTGCCCGGTGCATGCTGGTTCTTCCACATCTTGGTGTGGGCCTTGGGAATCTGGTCCCAGCCGAATACCTCCGACATGCACGGATCGATACGCCGGTCGATGACGAATTTGTTCGCTTCGGACGCCTGCTTCAGATGGGCAAAGTGCGAGCCTTGAATGCGCTTCTGCCGCATCCAGACGTAACGGGCATCGAAGGTGATGTTGAAGCCGGTCGTGCCCGCGCAGAACACCACCATGCCGCCGCGCTTCACGACAAGGGCCGAGACCGGGAAAGTCTGCTCGCCGGGATGCTCGAACACCATGTCCACGTCATTGCCCTTGCCGGTGATGTCCCAGATGGCCTTGCCGAACTTGCGCGCTTCCTGCGTCCAGGTGTTGAACTCGGGTGAATTGACCTTGGGAAGCTGGCCCCAGCAGTTGAAATCCTTGCGGTTGATCACGCCCTTGGCGCCCAGCGACATGACATAGTCGCGCTTGTCCTCATCCGAGATGACGCCGATGGCATTGGCTCCGGCGGCCGCAGCCAGCTGCACGCCGAAGACCCCAAGGCCACCGGAGGCGCCCCAGACGAGCACGTTCTGGCCGGGCCGCAGCTGATGCGGTGCATGGCCGAACAGCATGCGGTAGGCGGTCGCCAGCGTCAGCGTGTAGCAAGCCGCTTCTTCCCAGGTCAAATGCTTGGGGCGGGGCATCAGCTGCTGCGACTGGACGCGGGCGAACTGGGCAAAGGAGCCATCCGGCGTCTCGTAGCCCCAGATCCGCTGGGTGGGCGAGAACATCGGGTCGCCGCCGTTGCACTCCTCGTCGTCGCCGTCATCCTGGTTGCAATGGATGACGACTTCATCGCCCACCTTCCAGCGCTTCACCTTGGAGCCAACGGCCCAGACAATGCCCGAGGCATCGGAACCTGCGATATGATAGGCGCTCTTGTGGCTGCCGAAGACGGAGATGGGCTCACCAAGCGCGGCCCAGATGCCGTTGTAGTTGACGCCAGCGGCCATGACGAGAACCAGAACCTCGTGGCTGTCGAGCGTCCAGGTCGGCACCACTTCCAGCTTCATGGCTTCTTCTGGCGGGCCGTGCCGGTCCTGCCGGATCGCCCAGGCATACATCTTCTCCGGCACATGGCCGAGCGGGGGATTTCGCCGATTTCGTAGAGGTCCTTCAAGGGCGCGTCCCCCTTCGTCAGATTGTCGTTTGCCTGCGATGCTGCCTGTGATCCTACCTGTGCCACGGTCGCCATGGGTGTCCTCCTCCACTCCGGCAGTGAAACTGCCAGCCCCGGCTCCTGCACGCCTCCCTGCGGCGCGAGACTATTGCAGCGCAGCAGTGATTGGGTGCAAAAGACCCGCTATCGCGCAACTATCCGTCTAAAATGACGTTTGATCTATACGACTATTGCTTAACTTGCGTTGCGGCAGTCTGTCCTGTTTTGCGGTGCACAGATGAAGTGCAGCGCCGGGGGAGGGCAGGTCAGGTGAGCGGGCGCGCTCCGGTCACCTTCTCCACGATGGCGCGGGCAATCTCACGCTCTCCCATGATGATCGTGCCGACACCAAGGCCGGTCAGATGGTCCACTTCCGCATCGAAATGGGCACGGGCGATGATCTCTATCTCCGGATTGGCGGCCTTGGCCTGCATGACGATCTGCCCCGCCTCGAAGGCGTTGGGAATGGCAATGATCAGCCGCCGTGCTTCGGCGATATTTGCTGCCTGCAACACATCCTGGCGGACGCCATTGCCCACGATCACTTCGATGCCGGCCTCCTCCAGCGCGCTCAAGGATTTGTCTGCATCCTCGATCACCAGCAGGGGCTCGCCTGCGGCGTGCAACTCCCGCCCGGCCAGGCCGCCGACCCGGCCAAAGCCGACGAGGACTGTGTGGCCGGTCTGGCTGGTCGCCTGCGTTACAGGGGCTTCACCTGTTTTTCCGAAGCTTGGGCCACCGGTGTGCCGGCGGCATCCTCATGTGCTTCCGCCTTGGGCTTCAGCCAGTCAATCGCGGCGAAGAACAGCGGATTAAGCAGGATCGAGAGAATCGCACCGGCAAGGATCAGATCGCGGCCCTGGTCCGGCAGAAGGTTCAGCTTGCCGCCAAGTTCAGCGAGAATGAACGAGAACTCACCGATCTGGGCCAGGCTTGCAGCAATGGTCAGCGCCGTCTCACGCGAATGGCCGAAGAGACGGACAATGAGAAAAGCTGCTGCAGACTTGCCGACGACGATGATGAAGACGACTCCCAGGACTGGCAGCGGGTCACGGATGATGCTGGCTGGATCGAACAGCATGCCGACCGACACGAAGAAGAGCACGGCGAAAGCATCGCGCAGCGGCAGGGATTCCTCGGCAGCCCGGTGGCTGAGCTCGGATTCGCTCAGGATCATGCCGGCAAAGAAGGCTCCCAGCGCAAGCGACACACCGAAGAGCTTTGCCGCGCCGAAGGCAACTCCCAGAGCAATGGAGAGCACCGCAAGGCGGAACAGCTCGCGTGATCCGGTATGGGCAATGTAGTGCAGGACCCAGGGGATGATCCGCCGCCCGATGATCAGCATCAGCGCCACAAAGGCGGCGACCTTGACCAGCGTCAGCCCCAGGACGCCCCAGATGCCAAGGCCGAAACGGGCGGCGAGCGGGTCCGGAGCGATGGTGCTTTCCCCGCCGATGACGCTGGCAATTGCGGGCAGGATGACGAGTGCCAGCACCATGGCCAGATCTTCGACGATCAGCCAGCCGACCGCGATGCGTCCCTGTTCGGTTGCAACGAGGCGGCGCTCCTGAAGTGCACGCAGCAGCACCACGGTGCTGGCAACAGACAGGGCAAGGCCAAAGACGAGCCCGGAGCGCAGCGGCCAGTCCATCATCCAGGTCAGGCCTGCGCCCATCAGCGTGGCGGCGAGAATCTGCACCAATGCGCCCGGTATGGCAATTGCCCGCACCGACAGAAGATCCTTCAGCGAGAAATGCAGGCCGACGCCGAACATCAGCAGGATGACGCCGATTTCCGCAAGTTCGGGGGCAAGGTTCTGGTCGGCGACGAAGCCCGGTGTGTGTGGCCCCACCAGCACGCCCGCGATCAAGTAGCCCGCCAGCGGCGGCAGTTTGAAGCGGTTGGCGATTGCCCCCAGGATGAAAGCGATGCCAAGTCCGGCAACGATGGTGGCAATCAGCGGCGTGTCATGGGGCATAGGGCTGTTATCCTTCTGGAACTTTATTTTTGATTGAGTTTGTCCGTGCGGTGCAAGTGCCCCGCCGGCAAAATACGGCGGGGCATGCTGTTTTTATGCGTTCAGGCTTGCGCCGCCGGTTCGACAGGCAGTGCCCCTGCCTTTTTCTGGCGGCGTTTGCGCCAGTCGCCAAGGAACAGGAGGATCGGTGCGGCAATGAACACCGACGAGCTGGCCGCCACCACGATGCCGAACACCATCGGCACGGCGAAGCTCTCTACTGCGCTGCCACCCCAGATCGCCATGGGCAGCATGGCCAGAAAGGCGGTGATCGAGGTGTAGAGGCTGCGGCCGAGAGTTTCGTTGATCGACTTGTCGATCATCTCCCGCAGCGGCATCTGTTTGTAGAGGCGCATGTTCTCACGCATGCGGTCATAGACCACCACCTTGTCGTTGACTGAGTAGCCGACGAGCGTCAGCAGTGCGGCAATGGCCGTGAGGTTGAAGTCGAGACCGGTGAGCGCGAAGAAGCCGGCCGTCTTGGTCACGTCCAGCACCAGAGTGGCGATGGCGCCCACTGCAAAAGGCCATTCAAAGCGGACCCAGATGTAGAACAGCATGGCAAGGCTTGCTAGAACGACGGCAAGGATGCCCGCAGCCGCCAGTTCGCCGCTGACCTTCGGCCCGACCACCTCCGTACGTTCGATCTGAGAGCCGGGTGCGATTTGTGCAAGGTGGCTTCGGATGGTGTTGACAGCTGCCGTCTGTGCCTCCTCGCCGCCCGGCTGGCGCTCGGCCCGCAGCAGCACGTGAGTGGGATCGCCGAATTGCTGCAGGGCGATGTCGCCAAGGCCGAGCCCGCCTAGTCCGCTGCGCAGGCTGGCAAGATCGGCGGGCCCTTGCGTTGTCACCTCCATCTGGATGCCGCCCCGGAAGTCCACGCCGAGGTTGAGGCCCGGCTTGATCAGCAGAACCACTGACGCAAGCGACAGGAAGATGGACATGCCAATGCCGATGAAACGCCCGCGCATGAAGCGGATGCTGGTGCCGTCAGGAATCAGGCGGAAGCCGAAGGGTGGCTCGATCACCAGCTTCTTCAGCCGCCACCTGCGGATGATTGCCGTCATGATGACCCGGACGATCGACACGGCGGTGAACATGGAAATGGCGATGCCGAGGCCCATGGTTACGGCAAAGCCGCGTACCGGGCCGGTGCCGAACCAGAACAGCAGGACCGTGGCAATCAGCGCCGTGACGTTGGAATCCACAATCGTGGCATAGGCGCGCTTGAAGCCGGCATCGAGTGCCGCATGGGCACTGAGCCCCTTGCGCGTCTCCTCACGGATGCGCTCGTTGATCAGCACATTGGCATCCACCGCAAGGCCGATGCCGAGCACAATTCCGGCAATGCCGGGCAGCGTCAGCGTCGCGCCCATCATGCTGAGGGCGCCCAGCGTCAGCAGCACGTTCAGCGCCAGTGCGAAATTGGCGACAAGGCCCCAGCGGCCGTAGAGCACCATCATGAAGGCAAACACCAGGCCGAACCCGGCGATGCCGGTTTCAACGCCCCTCGCAATGGCATCCGCTCCCAGATCTGCCCCCACGGTCCGCTCCTCGATGACGGTGAGCGGGGCAGGCAGGGCGCCTGCACGCAGCAGGGCGGCAAGGTCTGCGGCTTCCGCGATGGTGAAATTGCCGCTGATCTGGCCCGAGCCGCCGGTGATCGGCTGCTGGATAACCGGTGCGCTCAAGACCTTGCCATCCAGCACGATGGCAAAAGGCTTGCCGGTGTTGGTCTTGGTGATCTCGGCAAACTGCCGTGCGCCGCTGCTGTCGAAGCGGAACAGCACCAGCGGGGCACTGGTCTGCGGATCAAATCCTGCCCTTGCATCGGCCAGCCGTTCGCCCGACAGCGCCACACGGTTTTCGACCGGATATCGCGTCGCGCCTTTGACTGCGGGGAGCAGGCTGGCGCCGGCCGGCAGGCGTGCGCCCGGTGCGGCATCTGCCAGCATATGAAAGGAGAGTTTGGCCGTGCTGCCCAGAAGCTCGCGGATGCGGGCCGGATCCTGCACGCCGGGCAACTGCACCATGATGCGGTCACCGCCCACCCGCTGGATCACAGGTTCTGCGACACCCGCCTGATCTATGCGCATGCGGATGATTTCGAGGCTCTGGGCAACGGCTGCACTGATGCGGTCGCGGATGCCTTCTTCCGTCAGCTTCATCTCCAGCGTGCCGGTGCCCCTGCCCGTGCGGGTGATGGTCATGTCCGGTGCTCCGCCCATGCCGGGCATCAATCCGCCTGCGGTGTTGATCAAGGGGCGCAGCGCTTCCTGGGCGGCGTCCGTCTGCCCTTCATCCTTGAGAGAAATGGTGATGGTGCCATCCATCGTGCGGATCGAAGCCGTGCCAATGCCAGCTCCTGTCAAGGTCTGACGGGCCTGCCGCTGCAGGTCGTCGATCCGGTCCTTCAGCAGAGCCTTGGTGTCCGTTTCCAGCACGAGGTGTGATCCGCCGCGAAGATCGAGGCCCAGGGTGACGGGCTGTTTGGGCATCCAGCCGGGCAGGCTGGCCAGTTGTGAGGGGGACAGAAAATTGGGCAATGCCGCCAGCAGCCCGAAGATGATGACAGCCAGATAGGCTGCAAGCACCCAGCGTGATTTGCGCATGGTGTGATGATCCATGGAACGGTACGGCCGCGCGGAGCCAGTCCTGCGCGAGCGTCAGCCGTGGAGAAAAACAGGGGGAGTCAGGTCAGAAAGGGCATCGTACCAAGGCGCTGAGATGCTAGCGCATCACGCCTTGAAAATGCTCAGATGCCGCAAGGGCTTAGCCAAACCTGTATGAGTCAAGCTCATGGAGGTTTGGTCTCGGAGCCCGTCAGGCCGCAGCAGGTGGGGCTCGGGCATCAAAATCGCGCGGCAGCGCAAGTGTGGGCAGGGCAGGAGAAACCGCTGCCTGCGCCAGCCGTCCGGCCTGCGGAAGGTTCTCCGTGCCCGAGGGGGCAAGACCAGCCGGATCAGCCCCTTGCGGAGGCGTGGAGAGATGACGGTCAGACCCGGACTTGCGCCATTCTGCCGTTGCATTGCGCCAGGCGTCTCTGGCGCGCTGGGCAGCTTGCGCGGCCTGTCCGGCGCTGGCAAGCCCGGCCTCGGCCCTTTGCAGATCCAGCCGGGAGATTTGCCCCGGCAGCGCCGTCCATTGCAGCGTGGCCAGAAAAGCCAGCAGAAGGAGTTTGAACAGAACCGGCGCGAGGCGGAATGCGCCTGCGGTCCTGTCTTTTACATCCTGTCTGCTATGTGCCAGTGTCATGCCATGTCCGGAGCGGGCCGCCATTCCGGGACATTCTCCCGGACAATGGGCCCAACATAGGGGCTCATGCTGCCCTTTGCCAGTCATTGCAGACGCAAGACCGGCATTTTACCCGGCGCTCAAATGAAGACAGCCCCGCGCGGGGCTGTCCTTGTCTTGTGGCTTTTGCGGGGCTTAGCCAGCGCGGACGCGGCGGACGAAGCCTTCCACCTTGCCCTTCAGTTCCTCGGCCTGGCTGGAGATGCCGTTGGAGGCGCTGACAACGTCGCGGGCGATGTGGCCGGTCTGTTCTGCAGCCTCGTTCACGTCGGTGATGTTGCGCGAAACCTCCACGGTGCCGGTCGCAGCTTCCTCGACATTGTGCAGGATTTCGGTGGTGGCCTTGTATTGCTCGTCGATGGAGCCAGAGATCATGCCGGCAATGTCGGAAATCTCGCCCACGACCGAGCGGATGCCCTGAATGGCACCCACCACATTCGAGGTGCCCGACTGAACGTCGGAGACCAGTGAGGCGATTTCTTCTGTCGCTTTTGCGGTCTGGGCTGCGAGTTCCTTCACTTCCGTTGCCACCACGGCAAAGCCCCGTCCGGCCTCTCCTGCCCGTGCTGCCTCAATGGTAGCATTGAGGGCGAGGAGGTTTGTCTGGCCTGCAATCTGATTGATGAGATTGACGATCTCTCCAATCTTCTGGGCGGACTGGGCAAGGCCTTCCGCCATCGTACCCGCCCGGGTCGCCTCGGTGTTGGCCTTGACGGTGATCTCCGCCGATACCTGAACCTGACGGCTGATCTCGCGGGTCGAGTTCGACATTTCTTCGGTTGCTGCGGCCACAGTGCGGACGTTGGCAGAGGCCTGTTCGGACGCTGCGGCCACGGCTCCGGCGCGGCTGGACGTGCGCTCGGCCTGCGTGCCCATCTGTCCGGCATTACGCTCCAGATTGAGTGCCGCGTCTGCAAGGGCACGGGCTACGTCCATCACGTCAGCCTCGAAGCTGGAGGCGAGTGCATCGAGTTCCTGACGCCGCATTGCTTCAGCCCGGGCCTTCATCTCTTCCTTTTCCTGTTCCGCGTTGCGGATCTGGATTGCGTTGTCGCGGAAGATGGTCACGGCCTCGGCCATTTCGCCAATCTCGTCCTCACGGCCGGAACTGGGGATCGGAATGTCGAGGTTACCGTGGGCAATCTGCCCCATGGCGCCGGTCATTGCGGTCATCGGGCGGATGACCTTGGCTGCAATGACCCAGAAGGCGGCTGCAGCCGTCAGGAGGACGAAGGCCATGAGCGCCAGGGTCGAGTAAAGGCTGCTTGCAGCTTCTGCCCGCAGGGTTTCAATGCGCTGCAGAGCCGCCTCGAAGGCGGCGTCACGCATGGCCAGAACGGCTGGCCACAGTGCGACGCCACGCTTGCGGTAGGCATCGCCGTCGATGCTGAACTGCCCCGTTGCAAAGCCTGGCTGCACATCAGTCTTCAGAGAGGCAAAGGCATCCACGTAGTTCGCCTTGGCACCTGCGATGGCTGCGGCCACCGCCGGATTGGCTCCCGGCTTTGCCGCCTCCTTGGCGATCTCACCCCAGATCTGGCGGACTTCGCCATCGAGGCGGGTAAAAGTCTCAAGCTGTTCCGGCGTGAGTGCCTTTCCGCTGACGACGAAGCCCTGCATCATGCCGGCTTGACGTCCGCCGGTATCCCGCAGCTGCCACACGGTGCGGGCCAGCTTGCTGTAGTTGAGTGCAACACCATCAACTTCGGCGAGAATTTCCATCTCGCGGTCGATCGTGCCGAGAATCGTGTTGTTCATCTTTGCAGAGGCGGCAAATGTCTCCTGAGAAGCCTTGCGCCGTTGCTCGAGAGGAGCGGAGAACACCAGCCGGTCATTGGCCGCGCGCAGCTGCTGCCAGGAATTCTGGCTCGCGGTAACGGTGTCAGCGACTGAGGCGCTTTCAGTCTCTAGGTCTGCCAATTCAGATGCTGCAGCCAGAGCCTTTGTAAAGGCAGCGTCGGTTGGCTGGCGGCTCTTGGTGATGTCGGCCCCGCGCGAGCGCTCGGCCGCATTTTCGGAATCCAGAAGAAGGGTGATGAGGCCCCGCTCTGCGTTGGCATTTGCGGGGATGTCGGACAAGGCCTGCATGGCCCTGACGCGCGCGTCTGCCAGAGTATACTTATCCAGCTTTGCTTTTGACTCCAGACTGATCCAGCCTGCGATCGCACATCCTGTTACGGCGAGAGTGCCGACAACAGACCTAAGTATAAATGACAGTCTCATGTTTCCACCCAGTGATTTCTTCTAGCTTTCTTGTCTGTGGTTGCGGGTTAATTTTTTGCTATTTTACCTTGCGTAAGATATTGTTTTTCATGCAATTTTGGTTTTCTGTTTGGTCTACGGCGTTTAATTTACCGCACCGCAGCAGGGCGACTATTGGCGAATTTATCCGGTGCCGCTGAGGCCTTATCGTCATGGCATGGATGGCGGCCTGCAGGCCGGGTGGAGGGTTTCCGCATGAGTGATGACAAGATGACGGGCGAGGGTGAGCGGAAGCGGGATGAGCCCTGGATCTTCCGCACCTATGCGGGCCATTCCACGGCCGCGGACTCCAACCGGCTTTACCGGGCCAATCTGGCGAAGGGCCAGACGGGCCTTTCCATCGCCTTCGATCTGCCGACACAGACCGGTTATGACCCCGATGACCTTCTGTCACGGGGCGAGGTTGGCAAGGTGGGGGTGCCGGTGGCGCATCTGGGCGATATGCGCACCCTGTTCCAGGACATTCCGCTGGAGCGGATGAATACGTCCATGACGATCAACGCCACAGCACCCTGGCTGCTGGCACTTTACGTGGCTGCTGCAGATGAACAGGGCGCGGACCGCAAGCGCTTGGCTGGCACCACCCAGAACGACATCATCAAGGAATATCTCTCTCGCGGCACTTACGTTTTCCCGCCTGCGCCTTCGCTGCGGCTCACCACAGATGTGATTGCCTGGACCTACAGCGAGATGCCGAAGTGGAATCCGATGAATGTCTGCTCCTACCATCTGCAGGAGGCGGGAGCGACGCCGGTGCAGGAGCTGTCCTTTGCGCTGGCGACGGCGATTGCCATTCTTGATGGCATGAAGGCGAGCGGGGCCATTCCGGAGGCTGAGTTTCCGCAGGCGGTGGGTCGCATCTCTTTCTTCGTCAATGCGGGCATGCGCTTCATCACCGAGATGTGCAAGATGCGCGCCTTCACCGAATTGTGGGACGAGATTTGCCGCGACCGTTATGGCATTGCCGATCCGCGCTACCGGCGTTTCCGCTATGGGGTGCAGGTGAACTCGCTGGGCCTGACCGAACCGCAACCGGAGAACAACGTCTACCGTATTCTCATCGAGATGCTGGCCGTGGTGCTGTCGAAGAATGCCCGCGCCCGTGCCGTGCAGCTTCCAGCCTGGAACGAGGCGCTGGGCCTGCCCCGGCCGTTCGATCAGCAATGGTCCCTGCGCATGCAGCAGATCCTCGCCTATGAGACCGACCTGCTCGACTATGACGATATCTTCGACGGTTCCTCCGTCATCACCGCAAGAGTGGAAGAGCTGAAGGCCGAAGCGCGGGCGGAACTGGCCCGTATTGATGCCATGGGCGGGGCGGTTGCTGCCGTCGAGACCAGCTACATGAAGCAGCAGCTGGTGGAGGCAAACAGCCGCCGCCTTGCGGGCATCGAAAGTGGCGATCAGATCGTCGTCGGCGTCAACCGCTGGACCGAGAGCGAGCCCTCGCCACTGGCTGCGGGGGAGGATGGCGGCATTTTGACCGTTTCAGCGCATGTGGAAGATGAGGCCATCGAACGCATCAAGGCCTGGCGGGCTGCCCGTGACGGGGCCGCAGCGGATGCGGCGATCGCAGAGCTGAAGGCAGCTGCACGCGAAGGGCGCAACATCATGGAGCCTTCGATTGCTGCGGCGAAGGCGGGCGTCACGACCGGTGAATGGGGCGCCGCTCTGCGCGAAGTCTTTGGCGAATACCGCGCCCCCACCGGCGTTGGCCGCGCCGCACGGGACGATGCGGGCGATGTGGCAGCGGTGCGTGAAAGCGTTGAAGCTGTCTCGCGCAAGCTGGGCCGCCGGCTGAAGTTCCTTGTCGGCAAACCGGGCCTCGATGGTCATTCCAACGGCGCGGAGCAGATTGCCGTGCGCGCCCGCGACTGCGGGATGGAAGTCGTCTACGAGGGCATCCGGCTTACCCCGGCGCAGATCGTCAACGCAGCGTTGGAGGAGAGCGTGCATGTCATCGGCCTGTCGATCCTCTCCGGCTCCCATCTGGCGCTGGTGCGCGACGTGATGGAGCGGCTGAGGGCAGCAGGCATTGATGATGTCCCGGTCGTTGTCGGCGGCATTATTCCGGACGAGGACGCCCGGACGCTGAAGGCCATGGGTGTTGCTGCGGTCTATACTCCGAAGGACTTCCAGCTCACCGGCATCATGGCCGATGTGGTGCGTATCGCCGGTGAGCAGGGGGAACGGGCGGCCTGAGGGGCTAGACCCCGAACATCAGTCCGCAGCCTAAGACGACCAGTGCGGCGCCGATCCAGGCGCCGGGGGCGGGCATTTCGCCGGTGCGCCACCACAGGAGCGGCAGCTGCAGGGCGGGCGTTGTGGCGGACAGGGTGGAGATGATGCCAACCTTGCCGCCGGAAAGCGCAAACAGCACCAGCGTCATGCCTACACCCATGCCGATGAAACCGGACAGGGCCGTCCAGCCCGCAATCCTGAGATTGAGCGGGTTCGCCGGCTTCAGATAGGAAAGGGGCAGGGCGCCCAGGCAGACGAGGCCAAGCGCGGCGGTGCCGATGCGTACGGCAGAAGCCACAACCGGATCAACGCCGGTTTCCATGACCGGACGGGCAATGAGGGAGCCAACGGATTGCGACAGGGCGGCAGCCAGCCCCAGGAGAAGGCCGATCCATAGAGGCCCCTTGATGCTCTCCCATGTGTGGAGCTGCGAGCGGCGCTTGCCGAAGGCGATCGAGAGCATCACCCCGGCAAAGCAGATGACGACACCGGCCAGCCCTTGCCCGCTCAGTGCTTCGCCCAGAACCAGCCATCCCAGAACGGCAGACATGGGCGCGTTCAGCGAGAACAGCATGGCGGTGCGGCGCGGGCCCATGCGGTTCAGCGTCAGGAACAGGGCCGTATCGCCGATGAAAATGCCGATGAGGCCGGAAAGCACCAGCGCGCCCATATGCTCGTAGCCAAGTGACGCCCATCCAGGTCCGACAGTTACCGCAGTGGCCAGCATGGCAAAGACCATCAGCATGCGCAGCCGGTTGAAGGCAATTGCACCCAGATGGGACGAGGGGGTGGCGGAGATGATGCCGCCGTAAGCCCAGAGGGCCGCCGCCGCGAGCGCGGCGATTTCATAGATGGGCATGATGGTCGGGGTCAGGCCGGTTGGGCCACTCCTGCTGGGCCGTTCCAGGCGGCGTCGAAGAAGGATTTTTCCAGTGCGCACATGTGCACAAAACGCTCCGTGGCCCGGTTTCTCGCTTTTTCCGTGAGGCGGGAAGCGGTCCGGTCCATTTCGTTGCGCAGAAACGAGACGAAGCCCTCGAAGCCGGAGCCGGCGTGCAGGTCGATCCATTCGGCCAGCCAGAAGGCGGCAGGGCGCGGCTTGCGGGCTTCGCGTTCGCCCCAGGTCAGATAGACCCATTCGGCGCAGAGGAGGCACGCAAGCCCTTCCTCGTAGCTTGCTTCAGCGGCCTCCAGCAGCAGGCTGGCGAAGGCGCGGGTCACGGGGCCCTGGGCCGCCTGAAGATAGATCTCAGGCGCCACATCAAGCGCCGCAAAGGAGCGGATGAAATAGTCGTTCTCGTTTGACGTCAGCAGCGCCAGAAACGCCGCGAGTGGGCGCTTGGCGGCCATGTCCGGGGCCTTGGCCACCAGATAGCCGATTACAGAGGCCAGATCCGTGATGAACGTATAGTCTTCGATGAGATAGCGCACATAGGCTTCACGCGGCATGGTGCCGCTGCCGATGGCATGGGTGAAGGGATGCTCCGTGGCAGCAGTCCAGTTCTCACCTGCGGCTTGGACCAGCTGATCCGAAAAGCGCGTGGTGGCGTGGCCTGCAGCGGCAGCGCCCAAGGTGCCCGTCATCTGTTTCCTCCGTAGCCGCTGTGGCTGCCTGTCCGGCGCATGCGGCGCTCTGTTCTGGCGGGCATCTTAAAGCTGAAAAGCCCCGGAGGTTCAATCCGGGGCTTTTGCTGACAGATCTGTTCTGTGCTGAAGGATCAGGCGGCCTGCTTCTTCGGCTTGATCAGGCCGCGGTTCACCAGAACCTCGGCGATCTGGACGGCATTGAGCGCCGCGCCCTTGCGCAGGTTGTCGGCCACGACCCAGATGTTGAGGCCATTCTCCACCGTGGCATCCTCACGGATACGCGAGATGTAGGTGGCGTCTTCGCCGGCGGTCTCGTAAGGCGTGATGTAGCCGCCGTCTTCGCGCTTGTCGATGACGAGGCAGCCCGGAGCCTCGCGCAGGATGTCGCGCGCTTCATCGGCCGTGATCGGCTTCTCGAACTCGATGTTGACGCTTTCCGAGTGGCTGATGAACACCGGAACGCGCACGGCGGTGCAGGTGACCTTGATCTTCGGATCGAGGATCTTCTTGGTCTCGGCCAGAACCTTCCACTCTTCCTTCGTGTAGCCGTCTTCCATGAACACGTCGATGTGCGGAATGACGTTGAAGGCGATGCGCTTGGTGAACTTCTGGTTCTCGACCGGATCATTCACGAAGATAGCGCGGGTCTGGTTGAACAGCTCTTCCATCGCCTCCTTGCCGGCGCCCGAAACGGACTGGTAGGTGGAGATGACGACGCGCTTGATGGTGGCCGCATCATGCAGCGGCTTCAGCGCTACGACGAGCTGCGCGGTGGAGCAGTTCGGGTTGGCGATGATGTTCTTCTTGGTGAAGCCTGCGACTGCATCGGCGTTCACTTCCGGCACGATCAGCGGCACTTCCGCGTCGTAGCGCCAGGCGGAGGAGTTGTCGATGACGACGCAGCCCTGGGCGCCGATCTTTGGAGCCCATTCCTTGGCAACACTGCCGCCTGCGGACATCAGGCAGATGTCGGTATCGGAGAAATCATAGTTTTCCAGCGCCTGCACCTTCAGCGTCTTGTCGCCGAAGGAGACTTCGGTGCCCTGCGACCGGCGCGAGGCCAGCGGCACGACTTCATCTGCCGGGAAGCCGCGCTCGGCCAGGATGTCCAGCATTTCGCGGCCCACATTGCCCGTGGCACCAACAATGGCGATCTTGTAGCCCATGAATTCCTCTCTCGTCCGTCTCCCCGCTTACCCGGCGGGTCCGCACACGCGGCACCTGCCCGGCTCTTCGGCGCCCGCCCATCCCGGGGAGCGCGGGACGAGAGGCACCGTCAAACGGTGGTTTTGGCGGTGGTTTTAGTGAGTTTGGTCGCAGTGGTCATAAGACGTGCGGCAACAGCGCTGGCCGGAGCCATCGCTTCAATGCCCATGTATGCGGCTGCAAGCCGGAACATCATCGTCTCAATCCACACTCTCTAACGGCAGGACCGGCCACGCTTTTGGCGGGAATTGCGGCTGTTGTCAATGTTTGATTGGAGTGAGAAGCTTTCGCTGAAAATGCGCGCTCCGTCAGTCTTTTTGTGCAATTTAAAGATGTATTCAATTTCAGGCGTGTAATTTGCTGGCTAAATATTTCGATACAAATTTTTCATTTGGCATCATTTCTTGTTTTTCCGCTCGCCCCTCTACCTTACGTTGAGTTCATTGAATCAATTCTTGCGTTCTTGTTCCGTCTTGTGATTTGGATTTTTTGTTTTATTTTGATGTTTTTAAGTAAAATGACCGTGCCTTTGCGTGTTTATGTTCAATTAATTATTCTCCGCACAGATTTGAGCAGATCGGGGGATTTGCCATGATTAAAATGCTCTGCAACATACGTATAACTGTCAAGTTGGTACTTTTGGTGTCTTTGGCCGGCGGCGCGGCGCTTGGTCTGCTTGCCGCTTATCTTTACATCGACAAGGATGTTGAAGCTGCCTATCTCCTTCAAGACCAGTATGAGGGACTGGAAGAGCAGGCGCAGCATCTTCGGGCCGAGATGCTGGAAATGCGGCGTGCAGAAAAGGACTTCTTGCTGCGCAAGGACTTGCCTGACGCGCAGCGCTATGCCGAAAAGGCAGCGCGCGTCCTGCAACTGATTGACGGTTTGAAGTCAGATCCTGTTTCCGGGCCTATTCAGCCAGCCCTGGGGCATATCTCTGAAGGGGTGCAAAAGAGCCAGGAGCAGTTTCTGGTGATCCGCGATGCCTATGTCGGTCTTGGGTTGAGGGAAACCGAAGGGCTTCAGCTGGCGTTGAGGAAGTCGGTTCATGAGGTCGAGGAAATTGCCGCTGAAGCTCATGACGATGCATTGACCGTGGTGATACTTACGCTGCGGCGGCACGAGAAGGATTTCATGCTTCGAGGCGATGAGAAGTATCTCGCCTTGTTTGATGAGAAATTTCAACAGTTGATCAACAAGATCAATACTAGTTCTATTGCTGCTTCTGAAAAGCAGAAAATACTTGATCTTGCAATGGCGTATCGTGCCAGCTTCGCAGAGTTTGCTGCCGCACGTCTCAAGCTTGTCGGCGAAACTGCGGTGCTCAGCAGCTTGTTCGCCGGGATCGCACCACATCTGGAAGAGGTTTTCCAGTTCGCTGAAACGCATGAAGAGGAACAGAGCGGTGTGATGGCGGCTGTCAAGGAATTCGGCCGTTCATTGTTCATCTATTCCAGTATTGCAGTTCTGGCCGCTGCCGCTGCATCGGGCGCCGCGATTTCGCAGAGCATTGTGTGGCCTTTGCGGAAGGTGAACGAGGCGCTGGACCGGATGGCGTCGCGTCATACAGATGTTGATGTTCCGGCGCTGAGCGGCCGTACGGAGTTGGGGCGGATCTGCCTCGCCGTCGCTCAGCTGCGGAGCAATGCCGAGGAAGATCAGGCTGCGGCGGCCGCCAGGGCCCGGGCGGAGGACGCGGACAGGGTTGAGCGGCAGCGTCAGATCATGTGGCAGGTGGCTGAACAGTTTGAGAGTGCAGTGGGTGCCCTGATCCGGAATGTACTCGACTCGGCCGAGGAGATGGCAGCCATGGCGTCCCGTCTGGCGGAGGTTTCATCAGGCACAAATGACAGGACGCTGACTGTCTCGGCAGCTGCCGGTCAGGCAACGGCCAATGTTCAGATGATTGCGGCGGCAACGGAGGAACTGTCTGCATCCGTCACGGAGATCGCCACCCAGGTGGAGCGTGCTGCGAAGGTTTCCATGCAGGCGACGGGCGAGATCGGCAAGACGTCAGATCAGATGACGGCCCTGTCCACCATGGCCGACCATATCGGTGAAGTGGTCTCCATGATCGCTGCCATTGCGGGCCAAACCAATCTTCTTGCCCTCAATGCGACGATTGAATCGGCGCGGGCAGGTGAGGCAGGCAAGGGCTTTGCCGTGGTTGCATCCGAAGTCAAGCAACTGGCAATGCAAACGGCTCATGCGACTGAAGATATTTCCCGTCTGGTGACCGAGATTCAGGCGCAGACCCGCTCGGCGGTCGGGGCGATCGGGCTCGTCGGCGATGTGGTCCGCGAACTGGACGGTATGTCCAGCGCTATTGCGGGAGCCGTGAATGAGCAGGGCGCAACCACCCAGCTCGTGGCCCGCAACGTGGCTGAGGCTGCTTCCGGGGTTCAGGATGTCTCCAGCAACATCTCGCTTGTTGCCGGGGTCACGCAGGAGAGTGTGGAGGCGTCAGGCACCATGCTGAGATCGGCGCAGCACCTCTCCGGCCAGGCGAACCGTCTCCAGAGCGAAGTAACCCGCTTCCTGCGCACGGTCCGGGCGGCCTGATCCAATGCCCGGTGGGCCTTCCGTTTGAGGCGCACCGGGCTGCCGCTCCTGGGTCAGTAAACTGTGCGTTCCTTCCCTGCGAGGCCCAGAGTGGGTATGGCGGCAGCCAGGGCAAGGACAGCGCAAGCGGCGATGGCGACGACCATGGGCAGCACGCTTCCATCAAAGAACGGGCTGGCCAGCATCAGCATCAATGCACCGGCAAGCATTTGCAGCGTGCCGCCGAGGAGGAGGCAAGGCCAGCGTTCTCACCGTGATCGTCCAGTGCCATCACCATGGTGGGCGCAATGACGAGCCCGAGGCACGCATTGCCGAGGAAGAGAAGCGCCATGACCACGGCCAGTGCATCAATGCCGAGGGCCACCAGCGCCACCAGCACCACGTTGCACAGGGCAAATCCCGTCACGGCCAGCAGGGCAACCCGTGCCATGCCATGCTTGCGCCCGAGTCCGGCAGCGAGTTGCGATGTGCCGAAGAAGCCGATGGCATTGAGGGCGAAGGCGAAGCTGAAGCCAACGGGGCTCATGCCAAAGTGGCCGGTGTAGACAAACGAGGCCGAGCCGATAAAGACGAAGAAGCTCGCCATGCCGAAGCCGCCCGTCATCGTCAGTCCGAGGAAGCGGGCATCGCGCAACAGCTCAAGGCAGCCTCCAAAAATGACTTTTGGCCGCAGCGGCACACGCCGTTCGGCCGGCAGGGTCTCGGGCAGCTGCCAGGCGGTGAGGGCCATGGCCAGCGCCGCTGCAAGGCCAAGGGCGACGAACAGGAACCGCCAGCTCCCCATGGCAATGATGGCCGAGCCGGTGAGCGGCGCCAGCATTGGCGAGATGCTGATGACAAGCATCACCAGTGCCATCAGCTGGGTGGCTTGTGTGCCGGTGTGCATGTCGCGCACGATGGCGCGCGGAATGACCATGGCCGCCGCAGCGCCCAGGGCCTGCACGAAACGGCCCAGGACCAGCCAGTTGATATCGGGGGCCAGCGCACAGATGGCGGAGCCTGCGATGAATACGGCAAGGCCCGCATAAACAGGCCGCTTGCGCCCCAGCCAGTCTGCCATCGGCCCGTAGATCAGCTGCGCAAGGCCGAAGGCGAGGAAATAGGCGGTGAAGGTCATCTGCGCTGCGCTGGCAGTGGTGCCAAGGCTGGACGCAATCTGCGGCAAGGCCGGCAAATAGAGATCGACCGCAAAGGGGCCAATGCAGGAAAGCAGGCCAAGCACAAGGGCAAGGCGCGAGAAGCCGCGTGTCATCCTGGATATCCGAAAATGGAGAGCGTAAGAATGGCTGGCAGCACCCGGTGGCCAGCCAGCGGACGTTGGGCCATCCGCGAGTAAGCCTGAGTAAAGACCTGGCGGAGGCATCTGTCCAGAATTTATGTGCGGTCTTGCGCTTCAAGTCTTGCGTGCTGTTGCACAACTGCCGCAGTTCCTGGCTCTGTGTCACAAAAGCTTCATGTCTTTGTCACCTCAAGGTCGTCTCTGGCGCCTAGCGTGCGCCGTCTTTTCACCAAACATCTCGCTTCGGGGAGGCACCATGATTTCTCTGCGCAGCCAGCTTCTGGCTGGTTTTTCCGTTCTGGCCGCTGTTTCACACGCATCTGCCGCCGACACCTATTTCACCCGCATCGCCACCATGCCGGTCTACAAGACGCTTGGCGAAGGCGTTGACCCGGCTACCCAAACTTCGGCCGAAATCATCACAGCGACGAAGGACGGCCAGACGCTGGTGTTTTCCGACAGCCCCGGTGAGGCTGTGGTGTTCGTTGATATCGCCAATCCCTCCGAGCCCAAGCCTGCCGGCCGCATCGCGATGGGCGGAGAGCCCACTTCGGTAACGGCGGCGCAGAAGTTCATCCTGGCTGGCGTCAACACCAGCCCGAACTACACCGAGCCGGCGGGCCATCTGGCTGTGATCAGCCTTGCAGACAAGTCGATTGCTGCCACCTGTGACGTGAAGGGCCAGCCGGACTCGGTTGCCATTTCGCCGGATGGAAAATTCCTAGCTGTTGCTGTCGAGAACGAGCGCGATGAAGAGCTGAACGAGGGCAAGCTGCCGCAGATGCCGGCGGGTCATGTTGCCATCTTCGATCTGGATGCCGATGGACAGCCCACAAACTGTGATGCTGCCCGCATCGTTGACGTGACCGGCCTTGCCGAAGTTGCACCGGAAGATCCGGAGCCGGAATTCGTGTCCATCAACGCCGCCAACATGCTGGCGTTGACGCTGCAGGAAAACAATCATTTGGCACTCATCGACCTTGCGTCGGGCAAGGTGAGTGCGCATTTCCCGGCCGGCTCTTCCAGCGCCGAAGCCATTCCGGTTGCCAAGGACCGCAGCTCGGACGCCTCTGGTGGTATCGAGAACGTCAAGCGCGAGCCTGACGCCGTGGCCTGGCTCGACAATGACCGCTTCATCACCGCCAACGAGGGCGACTATGAAGGCGGCTCGCGTGGCTTCACCATCTGGAACACCAAGGGTGACGTGCTCTACGACAGCGGCAACAAGCTCGAGCACATTGCCATGATGACCGGTCATTACCCGGCCAAGCGCGCCTCCAAGAAGGGCAATGAGCCGGAAGGGGTCACCGTTGGTGAGTTTGGCGGTCAGAAGCTGATCTTCGTGAACTCCGAGCGTGCCAACATGGTGTCGGTGTTCAAGGACACCGGCGGCGAGCCGCAGCTCCTGCAGATGCTGCCCACCCATGTGGCCCCTGAGGGCGTTTTGGTCATCCCGTCCCGCAATCTGTTCGTTGCCGCCAACGAGGCAGACAGTGCCGAGGACGGCCTGCGTTCACAGGTCAGCATCTATGAATTCGGCGCTGACAAGCCTGCCTATCCGGTGCTGACCTCAGCCTTTGATCCGGAAACCCATGCTCCGATCGGCTGGGGTGCGCTCTCGGGTCTTGCTGCGGACAAGACCGACCCGAACAAGCTCTATGCTGTTTCGGACAGCTTCTACGACAAGGCCCGGATCTACACGGTGAACTTGTCCATGAGCCCGGTGGAAATCACCTCCTATGTGAACGTCACCGGCGGTTCGCCGAAGAAGTTCGATCTGGAGGGTATTTCGCTGGCTAAGGATGGCGGTTTCTGGCTTGTCAGCGAAGGCAATCCGGAGAAGGAAGGCGTGCCGCATCTCCTCGTGAAGGCTGATGCCAATGGCAAGGTGACTGAGGAAATCAGCCTGCCGGAAGCCCTCGTTGCCCAGTCCAAGCGCTTCGGCTTTGAAGGCGTGGCTGAGTTTGAGCGCGGCGGCAAGACCCTGGTCGTAACGGCGATCCAGCGCGAGTGGGGCGATGACGCCAAGGGCCTCGTCAAGCTCGGCATCTACAACCCGGCGGACAAGTCCTGGGGCTTCGTCCACTATCCGCTCGACAAGCCGAAGAGTGCGGCTGGCGGCTGGGTCGGCCTGTCCGAGATCACCCATCTGGGCGGCGAGCGTTTCGCTGTGCTGGAGCGTGACAACCAGGGCGGTGAGTTTGCTGCGATCAAGCAGATCACAGTGATCGATCTTGCCGGCATCGAGCCGGTTGCTCTTGGCGGTACTCTGCCTGTGGTGGAGAAGACCGTGAAGCTGGACCTCGTCCCGACGCTGGCCTCGACCAAGGGCTGGCTGCTCGACAAGCCGGAAGGTTTCGCTGTTACCGCCGATGGCCGGATGATCCTCGTCACCGACAACGACGGCGTTGATGATGCGCCGGGCGAGACCCAGATCTTCACGCTGGGTTCGGTAGACACGCTGAACTGATCTGTCCTGCAGATGCTATGACCGGAGCCCGGGCCTCAAGCCCGGGCTCTTTGTTTGATCCACATGGCACTGCGCCTCGAAGGCTGGCGTCTGCCGTTGCAGGTTTGCCGGTATGCGCAGGAGTGCCTGTTATGGCGTCAGGATCACCTTGCCCATGACCTTGCGGTCTGCGATCTCCTGGATGGCCTTTGCGGCCTGCTCCAGCGGGTAGACTGCGTGGATGTGAGGGTTCAACCGGCCCTGGCGCACCCATTCGAGAATCTGGCTCATGTTGGCCCAGTGGCCCTCGGGGTCGCGGATGATCGATTCGCCCCAGAAAACGCCGAGGACATCGCAGCCCTTCAACATCACGAGATTAAGAGGGATTCTCGGTATTTCTCCCGCGGCAAAGCCGATGACGAGATAGCGGCCTTCCCAGCCGGTGGCCCGCAGCGCCTGCTCGGCCAGATCGCCTCCCACCGGATCATAGACCACGTCTGCCCCGGCGCCGTCCGTCAGCTCCTTGATCCGCTCTTTCAGGTTCTCTTTCTCGTAGTTGATGGTCAGTACCGCGCCAAGCTGGCGGGCGCGGCTCAGCTTGTCCTCCGAAGAGGCGCAGGCGATGACGCGTGCCCCCATCAGTGAGGCGATCTCCACCGCAGCCTGTCCCACACCGCCGGACGCCCCGAGCACGACCACGGTTTCGCCCTCCTGAAGCTTTGCCCGGTCGCGGAAGGCATGCAGCGTGGTGCCATAGGTGACGGAAACCCCGGCAGCTTGCTCGAAGGAAATTCCCTCGGGCAGGGGGTTGAGGTCATCCTCGCTGGCCACCACCAGCTCCCGCGCTGCGCCGAAGCGGATGTAGCCTATCACCTTGTCGCCGGTTCGCACGCGCTCGACGCCATCGCCGGTGCGTTCCACCACGCCGGCAAATTCGGCGCTGGGAGAGAAAGGCATCTCCGGCCGCAGCTGGTATTTGCCCTGAATGATCAGCGTGTCGAAGAAATTCAGCGCGCAGGCTTTGACACGGACCAGCACTTCGCCCGGCCCAACTGGCGGCACAGGCAGATCTTCAACGGTCAGCGATGAGGCCGGACCGTAGGAATGACAAAGGATGGCTTTCACGCAGGGCCCCCGCTCCACACATGTTTAAACCATAGTTAATCTGCGGTCCGCGCTGCTGCACTGCAAGGAAAATCTCGTCACGGAATGTGCGCCGCAGTTGGGGGTGCCTGACAGCGGAAGACGTTGACGGGTTGAGGCGGGCGGCCCCAGCGTCTATGAGCCCCTGCAGGAATGATGGAAGAAGGAAGTTGACGATGCGCGGCTATTTCGGTGTGGGGGCGGAGGGGCTTTCCAAGCGGATGAACCTTGGCAACCTGATGCGCTCGGCGCATGCCTTCGGGGCGAGCTTCTTCTTCACCGTGGATGCTGGGCCTGCCATCCGCAGGGCGCCGCGCTCCGACACCTCCAAGAGCCCGGATCATCTGCCCCTTTTCGAATGGGACACGGTGGACACAATGGATCTGCCCGCAGGCTGCCAGCTTGTGGGCATCGAACTCACGGACGAAGCCATCGATCTGCCGAGCTTCATGCATCCGCTGCGCGCTGCCTATGTACTGGGGCCGGAGCGCGGCTCCCTTTCCTCCGCCATGCTGGCGCGTTGCGACCATGTGGTAAAGATCCCGGCCAAGTTCTGCATCAACGTCGCCACTGCGGGAGCCATCGTGCTCTATGACCGGCACCGGGCGCTGGGCCGCTACGCCGACAGGCCGGTGACCGCTGGCGGGCCGAAGCAGGACAAGACACCGCACCGCCATGGCGGGCCCATCATGCGGCTGGGGCGTCAGATTCCGGGCTGGGAAGACTGAGCCTCAGTCGATATCGACGGCTGTATCGGCCTCCAGCACCTGCCGCAGACGGGCAAAGGCGAGGCGGATGCGGGACTTGACTGTGCCAAGCGGCAGGCCGGTGCTCTCGGCAATCTCGTTGTGCGACAGTCCGAGGAAAAAGGCCTGACGCACCACCTCGCGCTGGGCTTCGGGAAGCTCCTCAAGAGCGGCGCGGATGCGCTCTTCCCTGAGGCCTGTGTCGAGAATGACGTCGGGATCTTCCGGTGCGGAGGGCTGCAGGGCAGGGTCTTCGGCATCCAGATCGCCGTTCTTCAGACGGCGCAGCGAGTCGATCCGCCGGTTGCGGGCAATGCGGAACAGCCAGGTGCTGGCGGAGGCTTTGGTCTTGTCGAAGAGGGCGGCCTTGCGCCACAGAATGACCATAACCTCCTGCGCCAGCTCTTCGGCGCTGGCACTGTCGGTACCCTGCTGCATCAGGTAACCTTTGATGCGCGGCGCGAAGTGATCGAATAATTCGATGAACGCAGCTTTATCCTGCGTTGCGGCGACCCTCTCGATCAGTTCTGAAAAATACTGCGCCTGACTCACCGCAGACTTCACTCCCAATGTGCCGGGTTTTAACCCGGTCATAATCCGGTAATCCCGGAACGTATGTCACACTCTCGCCCGATTTATCCAGCCAGCGTGCGCATGACGCGAGCCGATAATAGCGGGAATAGCGGCAAGCGCCACGCGATTGATTGGCTTTCAACCCTTTCGTAACCGGCTTTAAGGTAGCCTTAATCCAAGGTTTATATGCCGGACGACACTTGAGTAAAATCTGAAGCGTTTGACGCGCAAGCAAAACGGTGTGGAGATGATGCAAGCACGAACCCTGGTAACCGCCGGTCTGTTCCTCGCTCTGTCCGGAGCTGCCGCCGTCGCCCAGGCTCCGACGCTGCTGAAGCAGCAGAGGGATTGGGCGGCCTATACCCACGCGAGCGGTGGCGGCAAGGTCTGCTTTGCCCTGACCAAGCCCACGCAAATGCTGCCGACGGACCGTAATCACGGAGATGTGTTCTTCTTCGTGTCGACCCGTCCGTCGGAAGGCGTGAACAGCGAACCAAGCTTCCAGGTCGGATATCCGATGCGGGACGGCTCGCAGGTCACGGTTGATATTGATGGGAAGCCCTTCACCATGTTCACGAAGAACGATGGTGCCTGGGTGGAAAATGCTGCCGCCGAGCAGCAGCTCGTTGCAGCCATGAAGGCCGGCAGCAAGATGAGCGTAAAGGCAGTTTCGGCGCGTGGCACCGAAACCTCCTACGCATTCTCTCTGGCAGGCGTGACGGCGGCGATCGACACGGCAAATCAGGCCTGCAAGTAAGCAGCGCCGGAAGACAGGCGGCTGAAGGCGGCCTGTCAGATCCGCAATAGAAGAGGGCGCGCGCTTCGGTCTGCGCCCTTCTTTGCGGCCTTTAAGTGCATCGGCAGTTGATTTTCCGGCGCTCCTGTGGTTTTTCAGGCGCTAATGGACGCGGCTCCTGCGGGAGGCTGCGCCTTTTCTGTTTTCAAGGCGCTGAAGCAGCGGACTGGTCCGTTCCGGCGCGTGGCCTTTGCGGCCTCTCAACCTTCGGGTTTTGACCCTCGGATCTGGATACTGGACGCTATGGCGATCTCGCTTGACCTTGCGCATCGTTCCGCCGCGCAGACACCCGCAGCTGCACAGCCTGCTTCTCCGGTGCTTGCTGCTGCGGCTGAAAAGCCCACTTTGATCGGCCTCGACAGGGCTGGGCTGGCCGAAGCCATGGCCTCGATCGACATCCCCGAGCGCCAGCGCAAGATGCGCGCCCAGCAGCTGTGGCACTGGCTCTATGTGCGCGGCGTGTCTGACTTTGGTCAGATGAGCAACATCGCCAAGGACCTGCGCTATACCTTGCAGGATCATTTCTCCATCGCCCGCCCGGAAATCGTCTCGGAGCAGATCTCCGTCGATGGCACGCGCAAGTGGCTGTTCCGTTTTCCCCGCGTGGCGCCGGGCGCCCGGTGGAGATCGAGACCGTCTATATCCCGGAAGAGGGGCGGGGCACGCTTTGCGTCTCCTCGCAGGTGGGCTGCACGCTGACTTGCACCTTCTGCCACACGGGCACCCAGAAGATGGTGCGCAATCTCACCTCGGAAGAAATCCTCTCTCAGATCCTGATCGCACGCGACCGGCTGGGCGATTTTCCCGACGCTGCAACGCCGCAGGGTGCGATTGTCCCGTCTGAAGGCCGCCTCGTCACCAATGTGGTGATGATGGGCATGGGCGAGCCGCTCTACAATTTCGACAATGTGAAGCAGGCGCTGCTGATTGCATCTGATGGCGACGGTCTGTCTCTCTCCAAGCGCCGCATCACTCTTTCCACCTCCGGCGTGGTGCCGGAAATCGCCCGGACGGGCGATGAGATCGGCTGCATGCTGGCAATCTCCTTGCATGCAGTGCGCGATGACCTGCGCGACGTGCTGGTGCCGATCAACAAGAAGTGGCCGATCCAGGAGCTGCTGGAAGCCTGCCGCCGCTATCCGGGCCTGTCCAACGCCAAGCGCATCACCTTCGAATATGTGATGCTGAAGGGCGTGAATGACAGCGATGCGGATGCGCGCGAACTGGTGCGCCTGCTTTCGGGCATTCCGGCGAAGATCAACCTCATCCCCTTCAATCCTTGGCCGGGTTCGGACTATGAGTGTTCCGACTGGGAGCGGATTGAGGAATTTGCCGATATCGTCAACCGCGCCGGCTATGCCTCGCCGATCCGCACCCCGCGCGGCCGGGACATTTTCGCCGCCTGCGGCCAGCTCAAGTCCGCTTCCGAGCGCATGCGCAAGAAAGACCGCGACGCGCTGGAAGGCGCTGCCTGACACTTCAGAATGGTCCGCACAGGTGTGTTGCCTGCGCGGACCATTTCGTCTTCACACCGGATTTTCGTTGCGGCGGTAAACGCGCAGCCGGTGCCCGTCCGGGTCTGCTGCGGTGAAGGTGTAGCCGAAGACCATCTGCGCCGGTGTCTGGAGGATGGTGGCACCTGTTGTTGCCCAGGCCCGGTGGATGGCATCAAGTTCGTCATTGCTTGCGCATTCGAACATGACTTCCGTGCCGCCAATCTGGCCGTCTGAGGGCGGGATGACACTCTGCCTCTGCCACAGACCGAGCTTGAATCCCTCAGGCGTTACGAACATGGCAAAGCCCGGCGACTGTTCAATTGGATCCATGCCCAGAAGCTTGGCATAGAATGCCGTACTTGCGGCGGTATCCTGCACGTAGAAAATCACGAAATTGGACGGCTTCATCTGTCTCTCTCCTTCCGGTGTTGGACAGGAAGAAACTAGACAATGATGCTGTCAGAAAATGGCAGCATCAATCCGCATCTGTACGGGCTTTCAGCCGCTCCCACCATTCCTTCATCATCACCTGTCTGCGGCGGGGATAGCGCTTGCCTGTTTCCTCGAGATTGAGGATTCGGTCCGTCCGGAAGTGGCGGTAGTCCTGGCGCAGTTCGCACCATGCAGAGATGACGCGGGCCTTGTCGAAGAACCCCAGCGCAAAGGGCCAGATGCTGCGCGCGGTGGCATGCCCGGCTGCATCTTCATAGGCAATTTTCAGGATATGCTCGCGGCGGATGGCGAGCCGGATGACGGTCAGATCCGCTTCCGGCCGTTGTTGCCGCTCGCCGGGCCCGGCCAGCAGATTGGTGGTATCCAGCTGTTCCCGCAGATCTTTCGGAAGCACTGCGGCAATCTTGGCCAGTGCGTTTTCGGCCGCCTGTCCCAGTGGTCCGCCCGCCCGCTTTGAGACCCAGCGTGAGCCCAGCACAAGGGCTTCCAGCTCATCTTCGGTGAACATCAAGGGCGGCAGCATGAAGCCCGGCTGCAGCACATAGCCGACGCCGGGTTCCCCGGTGATGCCGGCCCCTTGCGCCTGAAGTGTCGCAATGTCCCGGTAGAGGGTGCGGATGGAAATGCCAAGCTCCCGCGCCAGGCTTTCGCCGCTGACGGGCCTGCGGTGGCGCCGCAGGATCTGGATGAGATCAAGCAATCGGGCAGAACGGGACATGCCTCATCTTGCCATAGTCTGCTGCCGGAATCTGTCACTATGTTGCAAGACCGGATGGGTCCTTGTGCCTATCCCGCTGGCTGGCATCTGGCAAAAAATGTGCGCCCGGACGGAATGCCGTCCGGGCCCTGAGTATCGGTCTCCATGTGCAGCTTGGCAACGAGTGCCGCCGTGCCGGAAGCTCCGGCGCCTTTGCAGGTCAGGCCAGTCCGTGCTTGCTGAAAGGCAGCACCGTCACATAGTCACTTCGTGCCGCTGCAACCGCATTGGCTACGGCCGGTCCGATCGGCGGCGTGCCGGGCTCACCGATGCCGGTTGGTGCTTCTTCTGACGGAACGATATGCACCTCGATGGCAGGCATGTCGGACATGCGCAGGGGCAGGTAGGTGTCGAAGTTCGACTGGTCCACTTCGCCGTCCGTGAACGTGATTTCGTTGCGCAGCACGGCGCCAAGCCCATAGCCGATGGCACCTTCGATCTGAGCCCGGATATTGTCCGGATTGATGGGGATGCCGCAGTCTACGGCGCAGACAACCTTTTCCACCTTCACCGTGCCGTCTTCGCGGAAGGAGATTTCCGCAACTTCGGCTACATGGCTGTTGAACGATGTGTGGACAGCAACACCCCGGTAGCGGCCCTCGGGAAGTGGAGTGTCCCAGCCTGCCTTCTCCGCAGCCAGCCGCAGAACGGCCAGCTTGCGCGGATCATCCTTGATCAGGCTTTCGCGGAAGGCGACCGGATCGGCGCCGCTCTCCCGGGCGATGCGGTCAATCATGGTCTCCATCACATAGGCCGTGTGGGTGTGCCCGACTGACCGCCACCACAGCACCGGCACCGGCGTCGAGGTCATGTGTGCTTCCAGCTGGAAACCGGGGATGTCGTAGGTCGTGCCATGCACGCCTTCCACCATGGTGTCATCAATGCCGTTCTTGACCATGAAGGCTTCGAAGCCCGTGCCCTTCATGATGGACTTGCCCGCGATGCGATGCTGCCAGCCTGTGATCCGGCCAGCCTCGTCCAGTCCCACCTTCACCTTGTGGGCCGTCATCGGGCGGTAATAGCCGCCGCGAATGTCGTCCTCACGGGTCCAGACAATCTTGAGCGGCTGGGGAGCGTGGCCTGCCTCATGCCGCGCCTTGGCAATCAATGCCGCTTCGGCGAAGTAGTGGCTGTCCGGCTGGGCACGCCGGCCGAAGGAGCCGCCTGCCCAGAGTGTGTTGATCGCCACCTTGTCCGGGGTCAGGCCCAGGATGCCGGCACTGATTGCCTGATCGGTCGTCTGAAATTGCGAGCCGGTCCAGAAGGTCGCGCGGCTGCCGTCGTAAAGAACGGTGATGTCCAGCGGCTCCATTGGCGCATGCGCCAGGAAGGGGAACATATAATCCGCCTCGATGACCCGCGCGGCCCCGGCCAGCAGGGGCTCTGCATCGGCATTGCCTTCCGCGGCTGCGCCCGGCGTGCCAGTCAGCTCTCTGAGTTCAGCCTCCATTTCCGCAGTCGAGCGCATTTCGGCGGCGCTGTCGTCCCAGGTGATGGAGAGGGCATCGCGCCCCTGCATGGCCTGCCAGGTGCCGCTTGCCAGAACCGCGACACCACTTGGCACGGTGATCACATCCATCACGCCCGCAATGGCGCGGGCGGCGCTGTCATCGACGCTGGCAACCTTGCTGCCGAAGCGGGGAGGGCGGGCGAGAACGGCGGTCAGCATGTTGTCGAAACGCTGGTCCATGCCATAGACGCCGGAAGCGCCGGTGGACTTACGCGCAGTGTCGACCCGCTTGAACGACTTGCCGATGTAGATCCATTCCGCCGGGGTTTTCAGCCGTGGTTCGGCGGGAACGGCCTCGGCCGCCGCAAGCCCGGCCATCTCGCCGAAGCTGGCCGATTTGCCGGAAGGATGAGAGATCCGGCCCGCACTGACGGTGACCTCAGCTGCGGGAACCGACCAGGCCTTTGCGGCCGCCTGCACCAGCATGCTGCGCGCGGCAGCACCGGCGGTGCGGTATTGCATGAAGGAATTTGCAATGGCTGTCGAACCGCCCGTGCCCTGCATGCCGAAGAACAGGTTCTTGTAGAGCGCGGCGTCGGCCGGGGCGAAATCCGCCCGCACCTGATCCCAGTCTGCGTCCATTTCGTCTGCGACCAGTGTTGCAAGACCTGTGGCGACGCCCTGTCCCTTGTCGAGATGCTTGGACAGGACAACGATGGTGTTGTCCGGCAGCACATGCACGAAAGGCTGGAGCATGCCTTCAGACGTTGCGGCAACCGCAGTTCTTGCGCTGCCCGGCAGGTTGAGGCCGATCAGCAGTCCGCCGGCAGCGCCTGCGGAAAGCTTGAGGAAGCCGCGCCGGTTGGGCGTTGCGGTGGTAAGGGGGAGAAGATCCTGTGCAGCATTCTATCAGCCCTCCAGCTTGCTTGCAGCCGCATGAATGGCTGTCTTGATCCGGGCATAGGTGGCACAGCGGCAGACGTTGCCGTCCATGGCTGCCTCAATATCGGCGTCGGTGGGCTTCGGCGTTTCCGTCAGCAGGGCCGTTGCGGCCATGATCTGTCCGGACTGGCAATAGCCGCACTGCGGTACGTCAAGTTCTGTCCAGGCTGCCTGAATGGCCTTCGCTGCCGGGCTTTCAAGCCCTTCGATCGTGGTGATGCTGGTTCCTTCCACATCGCCCAGATAGGTCTGGCAGGAGCGGACCGGGGTGCCGTCCAGATGCACCGTGCAGGCGCCGCACTGGGCGACGCCGCAGCCGAACTTGGTGCCGGTGAGGCCGAGGGTGTCGCGAAGGACCCAGAGCAGGGGCGTGTCCGGGCTGGCGTCGATCACCTGTTCCTTGCCGTTGAGTGTCAGGGTAACTGGCATGAAGGGCTCCCGTGGCTAGCTTGTTTTGGCTATGGGTAAACTACACGGTGCAGTTTACATCAGGGGGCGGTGCTATGTAAACTCCCGAGTTTACATGAGGGCCGGTTTCTGGAAAGAAAGTGGCATGACCGAAGAAAGAGAACTTTCGCTCAGCGAGCAGAAGCGCAAACAGATCATTGAGGCCGCTGTGGCCGAGTTTCAGGAGCGCGGATTTGCAGGGGCCAGTATGGACCGCATTTCCGGCCGAGCAGGTGTTTCCAAACGCACGGTCTACAATCACTTCGACAGCAAGGAAGCGCTGTTCCGTGCCATCACGGATTGCCTCGTTTCCTGGATGACTGCCGCCCTCAATGTGACGTTCCGCCCGGATCTGCCAGTCACCGGGCAGCTTGAAGCCCTTGGCTGGGCCGAGGGCGAGCTGCTGGTAAATCCCTGCTTCCTGCAAATGGCGCGGATGATCTTCGGTGAGGCGTTTCGTGACCCGGCTTTGTCTGCTGAAGTTGCCGCACGCATGGACAAGTTCCGTGTTTTCGAGAGCTTCATGCAGGATGCTTTCGCAGCAGGGGCCCTTCAAAGGGGAAGCCGGAAGTGGCAGCTGCCCAGTTCCTGGGGTTGCTGAAATCGCGCGGTTTCTATCCCTACTTCTTTTCGGGCAACGCGGTGGGCCGGGAGGAGATGGGCACGATCATCTCCGAAACTGTGGAGTTGCTGCTGCGGGCCTATGGCCCTCAATCCGGAACTGGCACCTGAAGGATATCTGACAGCCGGGCTGGCCCGGGCAGAGTAAAAGGCCCGGACGGGGATGCCGTTCGGGCCTTTTTTACTCTGCCGTTCTTGTGCTGGTCAGGCGGCAGCGACGTTGCGCAGGAATGAGTTCACCAGACTGTTGAGATCGGTAACGCGATGGGCAACCGTGCTTGAGGCAGTGTCAACCTCATCTGCGCAGATCTTGGTTCTGGCGACTGAATCCGTGACTTCACCCATGTTTCTCGCAGCTGCGACCGTGCTGTGAGAGGTGTTGCTTGCGCTCCGGCTGATTTCCCGCGTTGCTGCATCCTGTTGCTGAACGGCAGCAGCAATTGAGCTGGTGTAGTGGTTGGCCTTGTCCATAATGTCCGCAATTCCGCTGATCGCTCCAACCGCATCACCTGTCCAGGTCTGGATCTCAAGCACCTGACCGCTGATCTCCTCCGTCGCTCGTGATGTCTGGTTTGCCAGCTCCTTCACTTCAGCGGCCACCACGGCAAAGCCGCGTCCTGCCTCTCCAGCCCGTGCTGCTTCAATTGTTGCATTGAGGGCAAGCAGGTTGGTTTGTTCGGCAATGGCCCTGATCAGGCCGACGACCTCTCCAATGCGCTGCGCTGCCGTTGCGAGATTGGTCATCTTCGTTTTGCTATCGACTGCCTGGCTGGTGGCATCGTGAATGATGGTCATTGTTTCGTTGATGCGTCCTCCAATTTCGGAAATGGAGGCGGACAGCTCTTCAGCTGCTGACGCGACAAGCTGAACGTTTTCGGAGGCAGTCGTGGTTGCGCTGGAGGCGTTGCCAGCCGTCTCTGATGTGGAAGCCGAGATCTGTATGAGATTCTGCGCAGTGGATTGCATCTGTTGCATGTTGGCGGACACGGACCCGAGCATTTCCTCCGACTGTCTGCGGAAGGTGTCGAGAAGCTCCTCGACACGCTTCTGCCGCGCCAGGCGATCGGCCTGCTCTTTTGCCTGCGCTTCCGCGAGGCGTGCCTGCTCGGAAACGGTATCCCGGAAGCCGGCTATCGCCTTGGCAATGTCGCCGATCTCGTCCTTGCGGCTTGCTGCGCCGAACGCGGCATCCACGTTGCCGCCCGCAAGTTCATTGGCGTCTTTGACCAGTTCTTGGATTGGCCGCACCAGGCCACGCGCAATGAAAATGCCGATCAGAGTGACTGCCAGGGCGGCTGCCGAGAAAATCAGGAGGATCTGATTGCGCAAGGTACGTACGGGCGCCGTGATTTCGTCGTAGTCTTGCAGGGCAGCGATCGCCCAGCGCGTGCCTTCAAAGTCGACAGGCGTGACCGCCGCGACAAAGGTCGCGTCCCGGTATCCAGAAATTTCGCCGGTGCTTGTTCTTCCTGCCAGGCCATCAGCGATGAGGCTGCCCGTAAGCTGCGTTATCTGAATGTCATTCACATCAGGCGTCTTGGCCGAGTCAATGCGGAACCGCCCATCAGGGCCCACGAGCACAGTCTCTCCGCTCTCTCCAAGGCCTGCGCTGCTGCCCATGGTCTGGTTCAGACGGTCGATAGGCATTTGAAATGCAAGCACACCAATGCGCTGATTGTTCCGGAATACCGGAGTTGCAATGAAACTCGCCTGAGCTCCATTGCTGGGGGCGTATGCTTGAAAGTCGAGAAAAACAACAGATCCTTCTGGAGCGTCCGCCGCTTCACGGAAGGCCATGCCCAAGTCGGTATCCTTCCACTGCCCGGATCTGAAGTTAGTGGCAAAGTCTGCTTCTTTTGCGACGGTGTAAACCAAGTCTCCCGGCTCATTGAAGAGGAAGATATCATAATAGCCGCGAGCTTTAAGGAACCCGCGCATCCATGGGTGATACGTGGCATGTGCCCGGTCATAAGGACTCTGACCTGCGCCCATCAGCTCATCCCGTTTGCCCAGAGCATATGGGTTTTTCTCTATATAGGCACTTTGGAGAGCGGCTTGCGGATTGTCGCCTATCTGCGCCCAGGCCTCATTGTAGCTGTACAGAGATTCTACAGTCGCCGGATTGCTGGCCATGATGGTCAGGTCTTCGACAATGCTCCCGAGATACTGGGACAGCTCTGCCTTTCGAGCCTGCGCCAGTGCATCAAGCTTTCTCTGGGCGTCTGCCAGCAATTCCCGTGAGCTGCTCTGGTAGGAGAACAGACCTATCATCGCGCCTGTTGCCAGGGCACATCCAACAAGTGCCGCAGGGATACGAATGCTGAAGCGTCCGAAGGATAGGCTGGACATGATCTGCCTTTCTTGGTGAAACCTGGGTTTCGGACCAATTAAATTTCATCGCGTTAAATTTTTCATATATCGATGTTTGTGAAATTCTTACTTTCTGGTTATTATTAAAATAATTTAACTGATGTTACTCTTAGGTAGTTAAATTTGGTTAATTATTTTGATTGGTCATTCTATGCAGTATTGTAGTATTTTCGGATTGAGCTTTAGGTGAGTGACCGGCAAAAAAGGCCCGGACGGTCTCCCGTCCGGGCCTTTTCTGTTGGAGTGGCCGTGCCTTACTGCGGGTGGGCGACCAGTTCGTGGCTGATCTGGCCGAGCCAGGTTTCCGTCACCACGTCATCGCCATGCTTCAGGAAGGCGCGGGCTTCGATCGGGTCGTGATCTTCCACCTTGGCGTCAAAGATCAGGCGCCAGCGGTCCGTGCCGACGACCGGCAGGACGTAAGGATTGATCGCCTTGCCGCGCGACAGTTCCACCACGGCCGTCACGCCATCCTGCTGGCCGAGACCCTTGAGGGCAGGGCCTTCGAAGTCGATGGACAGCTTGATCTGGTCCGCCGGACGCGGCTGGCCGGGAACACCGCCCTGACCGGCGCGGGTTGCGACGGTGCGGGCGCCAACGCCGGGCAGCGGATGGGCGTCCTTCCAGTGCATCCGGTAGGAGAAGCTGCGCTCCTCACCGGCCGCCGGGAGGTTGCTGGGGATGAAATAGGCGACGATGTTGTCGTAGATCTCGTCATCGGTCGGGATTTCGATCAGCTGCACGGCGCCTTCACCGAAAGGTGCCAGTGGTTCCAGCCAGACAGACGGCCGCTTGTTGTAGAACACGCCATCGTCTTCGTAGTTCTCGAAGCTGCGGTCACGCTGGGCAAGACCGAAGCCCTTCAGGTTTGAGGCCTGGAAGGTTGAGGTGCGCACGCCCTTCGGGTTGTTCAGCGGGCGCCAGACCTGCTCGCCGTTCTCCATGACGATGGCAAGGCCATCGGTGTCATGAACTTCCGGGCGCCAGTCGAGGCCCGTGGAGCGGTTCGTCTCCGAATACCAGTACATGCTGGTCAGCGGCGCGATGCCGAGGCGCTCCACCGGCTTGCGGAAGAACAGGCGGCTTTCCACGTCAATGGTCTGGCCTGCGCCGTCCTTGTTGCGCATGGTCATCTTGTAGGCACCGGCAACGCTGGGGCTGTCCATCAGCGCGTAGAGCACCATGGTTTCACCCTCAGCTTCGCCCGGCGCCAGCCAGAACGACGTGAAGCGCGGGAACTCTTCCGGTTCGGACATGCCAGAATTGATCGCAAGGCCGCGGGCCGACTGGCCGTACTGATGCGACTGGCCGTCGGTGCGGAAGTATGAAGCGCCAAGGAAGGAAATCCAGTCCGTCTTCAGATCCGGGCGCATGATGCGGAAGCCGGCAAAACCGATGTCGGCCGGCAGCTTGCGGGCCGGGCTGTCATTGGGGCTGTCGAAATAGGCCGGATCGTAGAGGATTTCCCGGCTGACGCCGCTTTCAACCTGATAGATCTTGACCGGGTTCTTGAAATACCGGCCAAGGTGGAAGAACTGCACCGGTGCATCCGGGCTGATCGAAACCGTCTCTTCCGGGTCGAACCGGATCTTCCAATGGGCGTCGAAGTCAATCTTTTCGAGCGTGTCCGCAGAGCGGGTCTTGGGCTCTGCATAGGGTTTGCCAGCCAAAGCCTTGGCCTGACCAATCACAGTGTCGAAGCTGAAGGGCGCTGCGGGACCGCGCCGGGCGGACAGGTCGCCGGCAAGCGCAGAACCGGCGGAGGCCGCAGTCAGTCCGAGAAGAAGCAGACAGGAAGCGAAGAAACGCATGAGTCATCCCTGATGGAAAAAACCGCCAGCTGGGAACAGGCCCGGCAATTCTGCCCATTTCAGGGCGGCGGCGGAAAATACATCTGCAGCGGAATACCTGCAAGCGGCGTATTTGCTTGGCTTGCGGCCTTTCGAGGCATGAGGCGCATGGCGCAGAAAAAGGCTTTGCAGTCCGCTTTGCCGCAACTAGAGTGCGCGCGGTTTTCCAAGGCATCCGGCGGCGCAGCCGGGATGCCTTACACGCCAAACGTGACGTCAAAAAGAACAGCGAACGGACATACCTCCATGGCCCATGGCGACATCAAGAAGGTCGTGCTTGCCTATTCCGGCGGCCTCGACACCTCCATCATCCTGAAGTGGCTCCAGACCGAACTGGGCGCAGAAGTGGTGACCTTCACCGCTGACCTCGGCCAGGGCGAGGAACTGGAGCCGGCCCGCAAGAAGGCCGAGATGCTGGGCATCAAGGAAATCTTTATCGAGGACGTGCGCGAGGAATTCGTCCGCGATTTCGTCTTCCCGATGTTCCGCGCCAATGCCGTCTACGAAGGCGTCTATCTGCTGGGCACCTCCATCGCCCGCCCGCTGATCTCCAAGCATCTCATCGAGATTGCGAAGAAGACCGGCGCTGACGCCATTGCCCATGGCGCCACCGGCAAGGGCAATGATCAGGTCCGTTTCGAGCTGTCCGCCTATGCCCTGAACCCGGACATCAAGATCATCGCTCCCTGGCGCGACTGGACTTTCAAGAGCCGTACCGATCTCTTGGACTTCGCCGAGAAGCACCAGATCCCGGTCGCAAAGGACAAGAAGGGTGAGGCTCCGTTCTCCGTGGACGCCAACCTGCTGCACTCGTCGTCCGAGGGCAAGGTGCTGGAAGACCCGGCAGTCGAGGCTCCCGAATATGTGCATATGCGCACAATTTCCCCGGAAACGGCCCCCGACACCCCGACGGTCATCAAGATCGGCTTCGAGCGTGGTGACGCGGTTTCCATCAACGGCGAGCGCCTGTCCCCGGCAACCCTGCTGGCGAAGCTGAACGACTATGGCCGCGACAATGGCATCGGCCGCCTGGACCTCGTCGAGAACCGCTTTGTCGGCATGAAGAGCCGCGGCGTCTATGAAACTCCGGGTGGCACCATCCTGCTCACCGCACACCGTGCGATGGAATCCATCACGCTGGACCGCGGCGCGGCGCACCTGAAGGACGAGATCATGCCGCGCTATGCGGAGCTGATCTACTACGGCTTCTGGTTCTCGCCCGAGCGCGAAATGCTGCAGGCCCTGATCGACAAGAGCCAGGAGCACGTGGAAGGCGAAGTGACGCTGAAGCTCTACAAGGGCAACGTGATGGTCATTGGCCGCGAGAGCCCGAAGTCGCTCTATTCCGACAAGCTGGTTACCTTCGAGGACGACCAGGGCGCCTACGATCAGAAGGACGCTGCCGGCTTCATCAAGCTCAATGCCCTGCGCCTGCGCACCCTCGCCAAGCGCAACCAGAGCCGCTGAGCCATTTCAGGGCTGGTAAGTTAAGACCGGGGAGCCGTGCAATCGGCGCCCCGATTTTTTGGGGGTCCGGACAGACGGGGCTGCGGCCCAGCCGCCAAAGTCATCATTGGCCCAAACCGCCGGTGAAGCGCCTACACGCGCCTGCAAGCCCCGGCTCAAAGCGCAGAGGGTACGGGGATCTTCTGGAATGCCCGGCCGCCCGCCTTTCCGGCCCGAGGCGCTGGGCGGAAAGGCGGAGCAGAAGGCGAGCGGCAGGGCACCCGGGGCGAGGGTGCGGGCGCTCTTGCCTGCTGCGTCTGCGGGCAGGTGCGGCATGGTCTGCGGCGCTCGTTCAGGCGGGGATCCTGCCAGAGCGTCATATTGTCCATCAGGCTGTATGCCCGGGACAAACCTTGCGCGGATAGGGAGCTTCCCTCCAGACGGGCGTTGAGTGTGCCGGTTGGCGTTCCGGCTCGGTGTCTGGACTTTGTTCTTCCTATGTTCCTATTGATTCCAGAAGATTCTGGTCCCGTCAAGCGGAGCTTGGGTCGTGTTTTCACTTTTTGTTCTATGTTCAGCACAAGCCAGCAGCGTTCCCGGCGAGATTGGCTCACCGGGTGGACGAACACCTGTCAATGAGCAGGGCTCATCGAGAGGCGGCCTTACTGCGAACGGCGGTAGACGGAGATGTTGCGGCTGGTGATGGCGCCGGGCAGCAGGACGGTCTGGGTAACCGTCAGCGTGCGTCCATCTTCCGAGAGTTCACGTTCGGCCTTCATCAGGGTGACGCCGTCACGCTGGGCTTCGGAGACGAGATTGCGTTCGGTCGCAAAGCCGAGGCGCATGGAATCGACCAGTCCGCTCTTGCCAAGGCGGATCGGCGGGCCGTCCGGCATGGCGGTGAAGCTGTCATTGGTGACTTCGCCATCGGCTGACACGGTGTTCATTGTGAAGGTCAGCACGCCGAAATCATCCTCGATGCGCAAGGTTGCCGAGCGCGGCGGCTCGCCCTGCTCGAAGTCGCTTTCCTCCACATCGAGGATCCAGGTGCCGAGAAACGGTTTTTCCTTGGCCATGTTGCTGTGCCTTTCGAATGGAGTGTGCGTCCGGATGGGCGGCAATGCATAAGGCCGCCGCCTGCGCATGGCAAGCGGCGGCCTTATGATCGGCTATTCGTGATCAGGCGCTGAGTGCGTTCAGCTCGGTCACGATGGCATCACCCATTGCGGTGGTGCCAATGACGGTGGCGCCTTCCGAGGCGATGTCGCGGGTGCGCAGGCCCTTGTCCAGCGCATTGGCGATGGCCTTGTCCAGCATGTCCGCTTCGGTCACCTTCTCGAAGGAGTAGCGCAGGGCCATGGCGAAGGAGGCGATCATGGCGATCGGGTTGGCAGCGCCCGTGCCGGCGATGTCCGGAGCCGAGCCGTGCACCGGCTCATACAGCGCCTTGCGCTTGCCGGTGGCAGCGTCGGGAGCGCCCAGCGAGGCGGACGGCAGCATGCCGAGCGAGCCGGTCAGCATGGCGGCAACGTCGGACAGCATGTCGCCGAACAGGTTGTCGGTGACGATGACGTCGAACTGCTTCGGCCAGCGCACGAGCTGCATGCCGCCGGCGTCTGCCAGCATGTGCTCCAGCTGCACGTCCTCATAGCCGTTCTTGTGGGTGGCGGTGACCACCTCGTTCCAGAGCACGCCCGACTTCATGACGTTGCGCTTCTCCATCGAGGTGACCTTGCCCTTGCGGGTGCGGGCCAGCTCGAAGGCTGCCTTGGCGATGCGCTCGATCTCGTAGGTGTCGTAGACTTGCGTATCGATGGCGCGCTTCTGGCCGTTGCCGAGGTCGGTGATGGTCTTCGGCTCGCCGAAATAAACGCCGCCCGTCAGCTCGCGCAGGATCAGGATGTCGAGACCCTCGATCACTTCACGCTTCAGCGAGGAGGCACCGGCCAGTGCCGGGTAGCAGATGGCCGGACGCAGGTTGGCGAAAAGCTGCATGTCCTTGCGCAGACGCAGCAGGCCCGCTTCCGGGCGGACTTCGTAAGGCACCTTGTCCCACTTCGGGCCGCCAACGGCACCGAAAATCACGGCATCAGCGGCCATGGCCTTGGCCATGTCGCCTTCGGAAATGGACTGGCCATGCGCATCATAGGCGCAGCCGCCGACGAGGCCTTCCTCGGTCTCGAACGTGTCGGTGCCGCGTGCGTTGAACCAGGCGATGATCTTCTTCACCTCGGGCATGATTTCCGGGCCGATGCCGTCGCCGGGCAGAAGAAGAAGCTTGTGAGTTGCCATGGGTGTCCATCCCGTTTTTAAAAAAATTGCTCTGGTCCTTGGGTTAGCGGCTTGGCGCCGCCTTTTCAAGGCGGAGGCACGCGGCAAGAGTTCAAGCAAGGCTGAGCATTTGGTCAAGTGAGCGACGGGGCTTGCACGTCAGTGGGTGGTCAGTACGGACGGATCCATGTTGCCGCCGCACAGAAGGATTCCGATGCGTTCGCCCCGCTGGGGCACATAGGCGCCACACAGCAGCGCTGCGAAAGCCGCCGCGCCGCCAGGTTCTGCCACCAGCTGCAGCCCCCGCCAGAGCTTTTGCTGCGCGGCCATGACCTCGTCATCGCGGACAATGACAATCCGCTCGACGCAGCGCGCAGAAATGGCAAAGGTCAGATCCCCCACGCGCCGCGCGCCGAGGCTGTCCACTGCACTGCCGGAGACCGGCACTTCAACCGGCTCCCCGGCCTCTAGCGCGGCCTTCATGCTCTGGCAGCCTTCGGTCTCCACCCCGATGATGCGCGTCTTGCCTGCAAACCATGTGGCCACACCCGCGATCAGGCCACCTCCGCCGACTGCAATGAGCAGCGTGTCGAGACCTTTGGTCTGTCCTTCCCATTCCAGTGCTGCCGTGCCCTGTCCGATGATGGTCTCTGCATTGGCGTAGGAGTGAATGTCCATCGCGCCTGTTCTGGCTTCATAGGCGCCACAGGCTTCCCGCGCTTCGGCATAGGTGGGCCCCGCAATTTCCAAGCCTGCGCCGTAGCTGCGGATCTTGGCTTTTTGAAAGGGGTGGCCAGCTCGGGCACGAAAATCCGGGCGTGAACGCCGAGACTGCGGGCGGCATAGGCCACCGCTGCGCCATGGTTTCCCCTGACGCGGCAGTCACACCGGCCGCCGGAATTTCCTTGCTCAGCAGCGTGTTGAAGGCGCCGCGGGCTTTGAAGGAGCCGCTGTGCTGCAGGGATTCGAGCTTCAGGGAAACGCCCGACGGAAGGTCGAGGTCTCCGGATCTGAGCTGCAGGGTGGGTGTGACGCGAATATGGGGCGTAATTCGATCATAGGCAGCCTCAATGGCTGCAGCAGTCACGAGCATGATGGGCCCCGATGTTCCATTATCTCCCGCCACCATAAAAAACTCTTTGGCCGCCTGCCAGAGGAGAATGAAAGCATGATCCTTAAGGATGATGCCGGACGCTTTTTCGTAGCATTCGGAAGAGGCAATATGAGCGGTAAGTGCTCAAAACCTGCTGGAAGCTCAGGCAGCGAGCGCCTTCTCCACCAACCGCACGAAATAGGAGCTTCCGGAGGGAATCAGCCCGTCATTGAAGTTGTAGCGCGGGTGATGCAGGCTGGCGCTGTCGCCATTGCCCGCGAAGATGTAAGCGCCCGGCCGCTCCAGCAGCATGTAGGAGAAATCCTCGCCACCCATCATAGGCTCGGTCTCGCGCTGCACCCGGTCGGGCCCGGCAATCTCCTCCGCCACGCTGACAGCAAAATCCGTTTGCTCGTCGTGGTTGGAGGTGACCGGATAGCCGCGGCGGAACTCGATCTCCGCCGTTGCGCCATAGGCCGTGCACAGGGCGGAGACGATCTCGTTCAGGCGCTTCTCCGCCAGATCGCGGGTGGCATCGGTCAGGCTGCGGATGGTGCCGCGCAAGGTCGCCGTCTCGGGAATGACGTTGAAGGCAGTGCCCGCCTCGAAGATCGTGACGGAGACGACCACCGAATCGAGCGGATTGACGGCGCGGCTGGCGATGGTCTGCAGGGCGCTGACGATCTGCGTGCCGACGATGATCGGATCGACCGTCTCGTGGGGCTTGGCCGCATGGCCGCCGCGCCCGGTAATGGTAATGCGGAATTCATCCGTCGCGGCCATGATCGGCCCCTTTCGGATGGCGAACTCTCCCACCGGCAGGCCGGGCAGATTGTGCAGGCTGTAAACCTCATCAATGGCCCAGCGGGTCATCAGGCCGTCGTCGATCATCGCCTTGGCGCCCGCGCCGCCCTCTTCGGCCGGTTGGAAAATGACAACTGCTGTCCCGTTGAAATTGCGGGTTTCGGCCAGGTACTTCGCAGCTCCCAGCAGCATGGACGTATGCCCGTCATGGCCGCAGGCATGCATCTTGCCGGGTGTCTTCGAGGCGTAGGGCAGGCCGGTCATTTCCGCGATGGGCAGAGCGTCCATGTCGGCGCGCAGGCCAATGACACGGCCTGCACCGCCGTTCTTGCCCCGGATCACGCCGACAACGCCGGTCTGGCCAATCCCGGTCACCACCTCGTCCAGCCCGAAGCTGCGCAGCAGGTCTGCCACCTTGGCTGCCGTGCGGACAGTCTCGTACATGATCTCCGGGTTCTCATGGAAATCACGGCGCCAGCTGGCGATTTCATCGGCAAGATCGGCAATACGGTTGACGACCGGCATGGAAGGCTCCTCGGGGGACGTGTGATTGCCGGATCTGGCCGGCTCAGCATATTTCTTGCCAGAGTGGTCTGGCGGAAAGGGATCTCTATAGGAAGGCTTGCCCGCAAAAAGCGCAAGCTGCTTTATGCGGCGTTGCAGCAGAAGCCTGTCGAAGGCGCCGCTGGATCAGGTTCCTGATGCGGGCCGGAAGCGGTAGACGCTGGTCTTCTTCACTTCTGAATCCTCAAGGCTGCGGATCACCGGCACAGTGTAGGTGGCCAGATGCTCCAGCCTTTCCTTCGGCAGATAGGAGCGGCCCGGATCGCCGACGAGAATCAGCGTGCGGGCTTCGTTCAGCTGGTCGAGCCAGGCAATCAGCTTGCGCGACATGGGCAGCTCGTAGAACACATCGCCGCAGATCATCAGGTCCGTCTGTGGCGGCGGGGTGCCGGTGATGTCGCCCAGTTCCGTGGACAGGGGAACGCCGTTGAGCGCCGCATTGAGGCGAATGGCCTCGATGGCGAAACGGTCGATTTCCACGGCTGTTACCGATGCCGCGCCTGCCATCATTGCGGCGATGCCGACAATGCCGGAGCCTGCGGCAAAATCCGTCACCGTCTTGCCGCGCACCAGATCCGGATTGTCGAGCAGGTAGCGCGCCAGCGCCTGCCCGCCTGCCCAGGCAAAGGCCCAGAAGGGCGGCGGCAGGCCGATTTCGCCCAGTTCATCCTCGGTCTTCTGCCACAGGTCCATGGCTTCGCTGGCGAGGTGGAGCCGGATTTCGCTGGCATGCGGGACAGCGAGCACTTCCGTGTTCGTCTCGATGAAGTGCTTCGGATCTGCAATGCCGGTCAATCCGGTCTCCTGAACTATAGGGAAAGGGAATCAGACGTTCGGATCGAGCCCGCCCATCTCGCACACCACTTTCCACTCTTCCTCCGTTACCGGCTGCACCGACAGGCGCATGGAGGTGACGAGTGCCATCTGCGCAAGGCGCGGCTCGGCCTTGACGGCGGCCAGCGTGACGGGCTTGGGTACATCGCAGACGGCGCGGAAGTGTACGCAGTCCCAGCGCGGATCATCGGTGGTGCTGTCCTGCGCGGTGCCGCTGCACACTTCCGCCACGCCGACAATCTCCTTGCCGATGTTGGAGTGGTAGAAGAATGCCCGGTCGCCCAGCGACATGGCGCGCATGTTGTTGCGGGCCAGATAATTGCGCACGCCCGTCCATTCCTCGCCCGCAGCACCCTTGGCCTTCTGCTGCTCCCAGGACCAGACGTCCGGCTCGGACTTTATCAGCCAGTATTTCACGGTCACTGCGCCTCCGGGTTCTTGATCACCCAGTTCCACGGACGGATCTCGACGGAGGCAAAGAGGCCGGCGCGGGCATAGGGGTCTTCCTGCGAAACGGCGAGGGCTTCGTCCCGGTTCTCTGCCTCGATGATGACGAGGCTGCCGGTCATGTTGCCGGCGTCATCGAGAAACGGACCGGCTGCTTTCAGGCGGTCGCCCATGGCTTTGAGAAATTCCACATGCGCCGGGCGGTTGTCGAGGCGCGTCTGCAGGGCGCCGGGCTTGTCGGTGCAGATCAAGGCGTAAAGCATGGAAGAACCTCCTGTTTGTGCCGCAGGTTAGAACATTTGACGGTGGAATGAAGCGGCAAAATTGCCGAGGCTCACGCAAATTTTGCGCTGTCCTTTCAGGCCCCCGCCTCGCGGCGCAGCGGGCGGCTCATCAGCCGGTTCAGCGCCTCGTCAATGGTCAGGCGCGCGGAGATCACATCGGACACCACCTTGCAGACCGGCAGATCGACGCCGTGGCGTTCGCCCAGTTCCACGGCGATCTCAGCGGAAAACACGCCTTCGGCCAATTTCTCGCCCGAGCTCAGCAGGTCTTCCGCCGTGCGGCCTTCGCCCAGCTTGTGGCCGAAGCTGAAGTTGCGCGATTGGGTTGAGGAGCAGCTGAGCACCAGATCGCCAAGGCCTGAAAGGCCCGTCAGTGTCTCCGGTCTTGCGCCCATGGCAAGGCCCAGCCGTGTCAGCTCGGCAAAGCCACGAGCGGTGAGGGCAGCTTGCGCCGAAGCGCCGAGCTTGCGCCCTGCCACTGCACCGCAGGCGATGGCCAGAACGTTCTTCAGCGCCCCGCCTACCTGCGTTCCGATGAGGTCACTTGAGGCATAGGGCCGGAAGCTGGCGGAGGCGAGGGCCTGCGCCAGCGCATCGGCCATTGCGCCGTCGCGGGCGGCAACTGTTACGGCGGTCGGCAGGCCACGTGCCACATCGGCAGCAAAGCTCGGGCCGGACAGCACGGCTGGGTGGGCCTGTGGCAGCACCTCGGCCAGCGTGTCGGTGAGAAGGTTGCCGGTGCCCTTTTCGATGCCCTTGGAACAGAGCACCACGGGCGTGCCGGGGCGCAGGAGCCCTGCCAGCGGCGTCAGCACGGCGCGGGTGGTCTGGGCAGGCGTCACCAGCAGGATGGCGTCTGCCTTCGCCGCGTCCGCAATGTCGTCGGTTGCAGTCAGCGGTTCATCGAAGGTTACGCCTGGCAGATAGGCGCGGTTGGTCTGGCGGCTGCGGATTTCGGCCACAAGTGCAGGATCGCGGGCCCAGAGCGTGACGGAGCGGCCAGCCCTTGCAGCGGACAGCGCCAGCGCTGTGCCCCAGGCACCGCCGCCCAGCACTGCAATGGTCTCGATCCCGCCCATGTCTATCTCCCTTGCAGGCGCTGCCGAAGCAGGCCGATCTGTGCGCCGAAGCCCTCGTAGAACACGGCAGGGTTCACCTCGGTGAACAGGTCCTGCCAGAACAGGCGGAAGCGGATCGGATCGCCGCCGCCGCTCGGCGTCATTTCGTAGTGTTCCCACTCGTCCTTGAGAATCACCGGCACCGTGGCGTGAAAATGGCGGCGCTTGTGCAGATCGCGCCCCCGGCCATTGTCGAACACGTGGTTCTGATCTGTGAGGTGATCAAGGGCGCCGTCCAGCGTCAGCCCCGTTTCCTCGAAGAATTCGCGCCTTGCGCCGATGAGATGGCTTTCACCCGGATCCAGCGTGCCGCCTGGTACCTGAAGGCCGACTTCTGGCTGATCCGGTTGAGCGAAAACCAGCAGCTTGCGCCCGCAGGTGAGGTAGACATAGGCCTTGTGGCGCACTTGCATGGCAGCATCCATCCTTTGAAACCGCCCCTGCCTAGCAAGTCCGGTCCGCGAAGGGAACCGGGTTTTGGACGCACTTCATCTTCGATGGATGCTGATGGACCCGCCTTGGTGAGGCAAGGGTGCCCTTACACCTTGGCGCCCTTTTTCCCTGCGCCCAGCAGCCCTGCGGAGGTCTCGTCGAGAGGCCAGCGGGGGCGGGGGCGAAGGACATGCCGTCGAGGGCAGCGCCCGTGCGGCGGGCTTCCATCATGTGCTCGATCCCGGCCCAAGCGATCATGGCGGCATTGTCCGTGCACAGCCGGGCAGGAGGGGCGATGAAGCGGGCCCCGGCTTCATCGGCGGCGGATGTCAATGCGCGGCGGATTTCGCCATTGGCGGCAACGCCGCCCGCCACGACGATGACAGGCTCTATCCCGGCAAAACGCTGGCGGAACAGGGCAAGGGCTGCGCGGGTGCGGATGGCGAGCACATCGGCAACCGCCTTCTGAAATCCGGCACAAAGGTCGCAGACGGTCTGCTCATCCACCGGCTGCAGCTTTTGCGCCGTGGTGCGCAGCGCCGTCTTCAGTCCTGCAAAGGACATGTCGAGGCCGGGCCGGTCCATCAGCGGGCGGGGCAGGGCAAAGCGGGTGGCATCGCCGCGAAGGGCCATGCGCTCCACTGCCGGGCCACCCGGATAGGGCAGGCCAAGCAGCTTGGCGGTCTTGTCGAATGCCTCGCCAATGGCATCGTCAATGGTGCTGCCCAGCCGCTCATAGGCACCGATGCCGGTGACCAGCAGGAACTGGGTGTGCCCTCCGGAAACCAGCAGCAGCAGATAGGGGAACTCCAGCTGGTCCGTGAGGCGTGCCGTCAGCGCGTGGCCTTCCAGATGGTTGACGGCGATGAGCGGTTTTCCGGCCGCCATGGCGATGGACTTGGCGGTCATCAGCCCGACGATGACCCCGCCGATGAGGCCGGGACCTGCGGTTGCGGCCACCGCATCGATGTCATCGAAGCTGACGCCAGCCTCCGACATGGCCTCGGCCACGATCCGGTCCAGCACGGCAATATGGGCGCGGGCGGCGATCTCCGGCACCACGCCACCGAATTCCGTGTGCTCGTCAATCTGCGAGCGGATGACGTTGGAGAGGATTTCCGGCGTCTGCGGCCCGCGCACCACGGAGGCGGCGGTTTCGTCGCAGCTGGTTTCGATGCCAAGAACTGTCAGCATTGGGTTCTGCCCGCCGTCGCGGCTGCCGTGGTTTCACGGGCTTTGCCGGTGTCTCAAAAGGTACTTCTGTGCCCCAATCCGGCCCGCCCCGTATAATCCGGGATTGTGCCGCCTTGGACAATGGCGCTAGAGAACCTATTGTCATCATGAATTCAATGGTCAGCCCCTAGCACCCGGATCCTTCGTCTTGCAATCGAAACCTTTGCGCATCGGAACGCGTGGCAGTGCTCTTGCACTCGCCCAGGCCCATGAAACCCGTGACCGGCTCGCCGCCGCCCATGGCCTCAAGGAGGACGACTTCGAGATCGTCGTGATCAAGACCTCAGGCGATCAGATCCAGGACCGGCCGCTTTCGGAAGCGGGCGGCAAGGGCCTGTTCACCAAGGAAATCGAGGAAGCCCTGATCGAGCGGCGCATCGATCTGGCCGTGCATTCCTCCAAGGACATGCCGACCGTTCTGCCGCAGGGGCTGGCGCTGACGGCCTTTCTGCCGCGCGAGGACGTGCGCGATGCCTTCATCTCGCCCAAGGCCAAGCACCTCAGGGATCTGCCGCAGGGCGCTGTTGTGGGATCATCCTCGCTGCGCCGTCAGGCGATGATCAAGCGCCTGCGCCCGGATATCGAGGTAGTGATGTACCGGGGCAATGTGCAGACGCGGTTGAAGCGTCTGGAAGAAGGGCAGGTCGATGCCACGCTCCTGGCCTATGCCGGCCTGCGCCGCCTTGGCATGCAGGATGTGGTGACCAGTCTTCTCGATACGGAAGATTTCCTGCCTGCTGTCGGGCAGGGCGCCATCGGCATCGAAAGCCGCATTGATGACGAAGCGACTTTGAAGCTGCTTGCCCCCATTCATGACCGTGACACGGAAATCCGGCTCACTGCCGAACGCGCTTTCCTCGCGGTGCTGGATGGGTCCTGCCGTACGCCGATCGGCGGTCTTGCGGAAGTCGATGGGAACCGTCTGCGCTTCCGGGGCATTATCCTGCGCCCGGATGGAAGCGAGCAGCATGCCGTCACCCGCGAGGGCGGACTTGATGATGCCTTCGAGCTTGGCTGCGAGGCGGGTCAGATCCTGCAGTCTCTCGGTGGTCCTGCCTTTTTCCGGTACTGAGGTTCTTCATGCGCATTCTCGTCACCCGGCCCTATCCCCATTGTGCCCGAACCGCCGCGCGCCTGCGCGAGATGGGGCATGAGGTGATCGAGGCGCCAGCGCTGGATATCGTGCGCCGTGCTCCGGACGAGATCGATCTCGACGGCGTGGATGCGCTTGCCATCACCAGCTCGCAGGCCATAGGTGCGCTGGCCGGCCACCGCCAGCTGCCGGAACTGGCGCGCCTTGCCGTCTATACGGTGGGCGCCCGCACGGCAGCGGCGGCACGGGAGCTGGGCTTCACCTCGGTGCTGAGCGCCGATGGGGATGCAGAAGACCTGTCGCGCCTCATTGAGGCCTGCCATGGCAGTGGCGATATTCTCTATTTCGGCGCCAGGGACCGGTCGGGTGATCTTGAAAAGCACCTCGATGCCGCCGGAATCGGGTGCCGCCTGATCGAGGTCTACCAGGCCGATCCGGTTGCCAGCTGGCCGCATGAGGTCAACGAGGCGCTGGTGAAGGGTGAGATCGACATTCTGCTTGCCTATTCTACCCGCACTGCCGAGGTTTGTGCCACTCTGCTGCGCGGCCTTGCCCCTGCCATGCTGCCGCGCATGGTGGCGCTGTCGGCCAAGGCCGGGGCGCCGCTGACGGCGCTTGGGCCTGTGGAATGGGCGGAGACGCCGGACGAGGAGGCTCTGTTCCTGCGCGCCTTAAACCGCTGTTAACCGGCGGGGTGGCCTGCTCGCGCCGTTTAGACATCATGTCACGCCGGGTCAGCGGTTCCTGCCCTGCCGGTATTGTGTATAGTTGATGGCCCTGAAGCCGGTCATGCCACAGGAGGAAGAGGTCATGGTTTCCGAAAAGGACAAGCCCGGTCAGGGCGCCAAAGGCTCCGAATCTGCAACCGGCGCATCTTCATCCGGCACGGCTGGTGGTTCCAGGCGGCCAGTGACCATTGATCTGGTCCCGGAAAAGGTTGCAGCCAAGGGCGAGACCGCCAAAGCTGAAACTTCGCAGGCCGATCCTTCCAAGGCCGCTGCGCCCAAGGACGACGCCAAGGCCTCTGCTGCCGGGCCGTCAGCCGCTGGAAAGCCGTCAGCACCCAACAAGGCCGGGACGTCAGGTGCGGCCCCGCAGGCCGCCGCCGCTGCAAGCCCGAAGACGGCTCAGGAGACAGCGGCTGCCAAGCCTGCGTCCGCAGCCGCGGCCGCACAGGCCAGCCCGGCTGCTGCCAGCCAGAGCGCAGCCGGTGCCGCAAAGCCTTCGGCCGCTTCCACTGCCACAGCCTCGCAGGGTCCGGCCGGCCAAAGTTCCACAAGCTCCAGTGCTGCCGGGCAAGGCGCCGAGCAATCTGCTTCATCTGCTGCCTCTTCCGCCGCAGCGCAGGCCGAGCGTGGGGCTTCCGCGCCGCAGCCGCGCCGTCCGGCGGCAGCCTCTATTGGTTTTGGCGGTGCGCTGGCTGCCTCGCTGCTTGTCAGCGCCGCAGTGTTTGGGGCCGGTTACGGGCTCAATCTGGCCGGATATCTGCCGCTGCGCGCTGGGCTCAGCGCTGCAGTGACCGAGCAGGCGGCGCTGGATGCTACCCGGCTTGACACGCTTGAACGCCGCCTGGCCGAGTTGCAGGAAGCGCCTCCCGCGCAAGGCCAGCCGCAGGGTGAAGCCCAGGCGCCTGCACCTGAAGCGCTCGAAAGCCTTGATACACGTCTTACCCAGAGCATCGATGCCCTGCGCGGTGACACGTCTTCGCGCCTTGCCGAGCTGAGCGGCCAGCTGGATGCCCTGCGTGGCAAGGTGGACGGCATGGGAGGGGCGGCGCCAGCTCCTGCTCAAGATGGCAGCGCGGCTCCTGCTGCCAATCCAGCGCCTGACGCAGAACTCTCGGCCCGTCTCGACAGCATGCAGAAGGCGGTCGACAGTCTGTCAGCCTCTCTGGCGGCGCTGCAATCGGCTGCGACAAGCACGGAAGCGGCGATCCGTACGGTATCGGATGCGCAGGCGCGCAATGCGGGCACGCTGACCAGCCTTTCGGCGGATCTGACCGCAGCCACGGAAGAAAGCCGCAAATCGCTGGATGCGCTGAAGGCTGAAGCCGCAGCGCTGACCGAGCGCCTTGCCACTGTTGAAACCACCATGGGTGACGCCACCGCCCGCGAGATGGCGGCGCGCGCCGTTGCCGTGTCGGCTCTCAAGACCGCGGTTGATGCGGGCAAGCCCTTTGAAACGGAACTGGCCGCCCTGCGCGCCAGTCTGCCTGAGGGCGCAGACATTGCCTTGCTGGAGAGCCATGCTGCGAACGGCATTGCCCCGCAGCAGAAGCTGATGGCGGAGTTTGCCCCTGTGGCCCGCGCCATCCACGCAACCTTCGCCAAGCCCGCCGAAGACGGCTCGATCCTCGACAGCCTGACCTCCAGTGCAGCGTCCATCTTCACGGTGCGCGGCCCCGGCGATGCCAGCGGGCAGGGGCCGGAAGCGGCCCTGCGGCGCATGGAAAATGCCGTTGCCGCCGGTGACCTGCCTGCCGCGCTTGCTGCCTATGACGAATTGCCGGAGGCGGGCAAGGCTGCCGGTGCGGATTGGGCCGCTGCGGCCCGCGCCCGTGTGGCCGTTGATGCACTTACGGAAAAGACCTCGAAGGACGTTCTCTCCAGCCTCGCCCGCAAGGGCAGCTGATCCGACCCGCAGCCCGGAGGACTGGCATGATCCGCGTATTCGTCTTCTTCGCCGCCCTGTTCGCCGCCGCGCTCGGGTTCGCCTGGCTCGCCGATCTGCCGGGCATGGTTTCCGTCACCTGGAATGGCTACATCTGGGAACAACCGCCTGCCACTGTGGCGCTGGTCGTCATCGGGGGCTTGCCCTGTTTCTCGGGGCGGTCTGGCTGGTGCTCACCGTGCTGCGCTCGCCGAAGATCGCCAGCCGCTTTTTCCGCCGCCGCCGCCGCGACCGGGGCTATCAGGCCCTGTCTTCCGGCCTGCTGGCGCTGGGAACGGGCAATGCAAAGCTCGCCCGCAAGCATGGGCTCGAGGCGGGCAAGCTGCTGCCATCAGAGCCCGCAGCCCAGCTGCTGATCGCGCAGGCCGCGCAGATGTCCGGCGACCGGGAGGAGGCGCGCCGCCGCTTCGAGACCATGCTGGAAGATCCGCGCACACGTGTCCTCGGTTTGCATGGCCTGTTCATCGAGGCTGAGCGTGAGGGCGCGCCTGCTGCTGCCCGCCATTATGCCGAAGAGGCGCTGAAGGCGCAGCCCGGCCTCGACTGGGCTGGACAGGCGGTTCTGGGCTATCAGGCGGTCGCTTCCGACTGGGAAGCCGCCATCGCCACGCTGGAAAAGAACTATACCGCCCGCCTCATCGACAAACCGGCCTATCGCCGCCAGCGCGCTGTGCTGCTGACGGCAAGGGCGCTGGAACTTGAGGATGGCGATCCCGATCAGGCCATGCAGCTCGCCCGTGAGGCCCACGGGCTGGCCGGTGACCTTGTGCCCGCCGCTGCCGTCACCGCCCGTCTTGCCACCCGCAAGGGCGATGTGCGCAAGGCGGCCAAGGTGCTGGAAGCCACCTGGCGCCTGTCACCGCATCCCGATCTGGCAGATGCTTATGCCCATGCCCGTATTGGCGATGCTGCCGCCGACCGGCTGAAGCGGGTGAAGACGCTGGCCGCGCTGCGCCCCAACACGGCGGAGGGCGCGCTCGCCATCGCCCGTGTGGCGCTGGATGCCCGCGACTTTGCCGAGGCCCGCGCCCAGCTGAAGAAGGTGCTGCGCTCCGAGCCCACCCGCAATGCCTTCCTGCTGATGGCGGATCTGGAAGAAGCGGAAAGCGGCGACAAGGGCCGCATGCGCGAGTGGCTGGCCCGCGCCGTGCGCGCCCCGCTCGACAAGGCATGGATTGCCGACGGCGTGGTGTCGGCGGACTGGTCTCCGGTCTCGCCGGTGACGGGACGTCTCGATGCCTTCGTCTGGGACACACCACCAGCCCCTGCAGGTGCTCTTGCGCTGGATCTGCCTGATGAGGCCCTGTTCGACCGTCCCGGCCTTGCCGCGCCGCAGGATGGAGCCTCACAGGCGCCGCGCCCCAGTGGCCCCTTCGACATGCCCGTGCGTGCACCCAAGCCGGAAGCCGATGACGAGCCGGTGATGGACCTGACACCGGAACCGGCAGTAAAGCCGGCCGAAACACCCGGTGACAAGCCAGCCGCCCCAGCCCCCAAGCCAGAAGGGGCAGCTGCTGCGCTCGTCAACGGCACTGCCACCGCTCAGGCTGGCAAGCCTGCGGCAACAACGGCACAGGTTGATGTGATCAACCCGGCGGCGAGCCAGCCGGTGGATGCTCCGGCGCCGGACAAGGCGGGCGGCTCCGTCCGCCATGCCGCCGCCTATCCCTTCCCGCGCCTGCCGGATGATCCGGGGCCGGATGCTGCCGATGAAGTGCCTCTGCCCAAGCCGAAGTTCGTGAACTGAGACGGGGGCGATCCTGGGGCAAGTAGCACCGTCCCAGACCGCTGGAAGACGCACAACGCCTCCCCACGCACCGTCCCGGCCTCCTGCTGATCTCTGGGCCGGGACCTGTAAGGGACGCTCTGCTGCGCCGTGTCATGGCTGCTGCGCGGCCCACGCTGCGTTTGCCGGGGTAGTGCCAGTGGGGCCGCCGTGCTCCCAGCCTTTGCGGCAGCAATCCGCTGGGGCCTCTTTGGTGCGCGTCCTGCCGCAGGCCGTCAAACGCCTCGCAGGGCCGGGGAAGCTGCACCATCCACAGGCGGGAAGGGCGGTGAAAATCTTGCAAGAAAGCCTCTTGCATCCCCGCCCCGCCTCCGCTATCAAGCGCGCACCACCGCACCAAGCGGTGCCGGTCTCCGCGCCTTGCGCCGGACACCATCCGCAAGAGCTTCAAGGCTCCAGCCGGATAAGCCGCTTTAGCTCAGTTGGTAGAGCACATCATTCGTAATGATGGGGTCGCAGGTTCGAGTCCTGCAAGCGGCACCAGTTTTTCCGCCGTTGCCAAATTGCTCCGATGTGGAGCATGATGGTTAATAGAAGTCGAACTCTGGTGCGGCAGTTATCATATTATGAGCGGGCCATACGATCCGAGAGCTATTGCGAACCTCTTGCTCGATGAAGCCGATCGGCGCGGCTGGAAGATCACCAATCTTGCCCTCCAGAAACTGCTTTACTTCGCTCACGGCCTCTATCTAACCAAAATGAAGAGTCCTCTCGTGTCTGGTTACTTCGAGGCGTGGCAATACGGTCCTGTCCATCCTTCCGTCTATCGTGCGTTCAAACCGTCAGGTTCCGAGCCGATCAATAGCCGGGCGGTTGCGCAAGATCCTCTTACGGGAAAAGCTCGCGATCTGCCAAAACCGACAGACCTAGATGTCATTGACCTCGTATCTGACGTGATGAGATCGTATGGGCACCTTCCGCCTGGCAGGCTTGTGGATCTCTCCCACGCTAAGGGGTCGCCGTGGGAAGTCGTCGTGGACAAAGCGCGAACAAATGTTGCTTTCGGCATGAGAATATCGGATGATATAATCATTGAGCGATTCCGGCACCACAAGGTTTCAGTCGGCTCAGATCCTCGTGCAGGAGAACCGCCTAGTGACGATACGCCCTTTGCCTGACATTGATCTTGCTCGCATCGCACCCCTGCCCGATGATATGAAGCGCAAGAGTTTGGAGCAGATGAAAGGCGGTTTCTCGACCTTCTCCTACAAACCGGTGCGCGCTTGCTTTTTCGATATATTTAACATCCAGCCTGATTTAGGCTTTGGTGTAGCAGAGTTGGCACCTTGGTCTGTGATTGAGGCCGAGTTGCAGAGGCGCAGCCGTTCGGACGAGGAGTTCACCTACAATCGACGAGTTGCGCTTGGCCTTTACGAATTTGCAACTTCCGGCCGGATCTACGGTCGTAGGCATGAGTTCTTCCCGCTGTCGATGGCCATGGGGCAAAAGATTACTCTCTGGCTTCCAATGATCCTAGCCATTGACGAACGCGCAAGCGCTTTGTTCATAGAGCCTCGGCGCAACCGCGGCTTAAACGCGGATGGGCGCAGGTTTGCATTCTCTATGATGCACGAACGCATACGGGCAGCTGACGAGGACTTCGCCGATGTGCGGCTGACTATCGTTCAATTTGGCGATCCTTCGGATGATCGGCGCGCGGTCAAGCTCTATACGGACGAAGCTGTTGAACTGTATTCCCGCGAAGAATTGGAACGTATGGTTGCCTCTACCTATGAAATGTGGCGTGAGGTACTTCAAGAGCGTGAACGCGAAGCTCGCGGTCGTGCGACGGGAACTGGGCCTCTAATTTGATTTGTTCTCGTTGCTGCCTTGAACGCCGAATAGGTTATGTTGAGCTCAAGTTTGCCCATCAGTGGCCAAAGAACAGTTGTTGCATTCCGTGCAGCAACTGAACCATCTCTCATTTCTTCCTCTTCCCCCAAACACCACTGCCCATTTGCGCCGCAATTTTGACCTTTCTGCCTTGACAAGGCCATGGTTATCGCCTGTGTGCAGGGTGTGATTCGGCAGGGCTTTCGGGCTGCCGGGCGGAGGGGTGTTTGGGCGAGACGGGGACCATTGAGCCCGCGCGATCGAAGACGCCGCTCGGCGCAAAGAGCACTTGTCCAGCGGTCAGGTTCGTGCGACCCCTACGTCAAGCGGGACGCCACTTTGGGAATGTCAGCTTGCAGCAGAGGGCCCCAGCTTTGCCAAATCATCAAATTTCATACCTATTCGCCCCACCAAAACCAGAAGATTTCATAGAGCTGCGTTCTGACTGCGGATGGGGCGAGATCGGTCTCGACACTGCGAAAAGAGCGTTGGAGCGAAGTGTCATTGATCTGACCTGCTTTGAAGGTGAACATCTCATTGGTATGGGTCGCGTGGTCGGGGATGGGGTGCTGTATTTCTACCTTCAAGACATCATCGTGCGACCAAGCCATCAAAACCGCTCAATCGGGCGACAGATTGTTTCAAAGCTTCTCGAAGAGGCCTTGGCACGCGCCGCGACGGGCGCGACAATTGGTTTGATGTCTGCGAAGGGTAAAGAAACATTCTACCAGCATTTTGGCTTTCAGAAGCGGCCTACCGACCAGTTGGGTGCCGGGATGACCCAATTCGTCTTGGCGAAATAGCGGCCCTTCAAACACATTGCAGCATTCGGCGCTCTGGGCTCGGAGTGGAAGTATCCTGCTATGCGTGTGAATATCCGGTTTGACGCGGTGGCGACACGATCTGAATGTCGATCAAATGACCACCCGAGAAAACCCTTGGAATTATTGTCTGTTGCTATCTTCGCAGGTGCCCTGCTTCTGAATGCGGGAACCCCCGGTCCAAGCATCGCTGCACTTGTATCGCGGGTGATCACCAGCGGTTGGCGGGACGTTATACCCTTCGTCGCGGCTATGTGGATCGGTGAGGTTATCTGGCTCACTATGGCAATGGCTGGCCTCACCGCGCTGGCACAGACATTCCAATTCGGCTTTCATATCCTGAAGTGGCTCGGCGTTGCCTATCTCTGCTGGCTGGCGTTCAAGATGTGGCAGAAGCCGGTGGGCGAGGCTGCTGACGATCTTCCCCGGCGGGCTTCGCCCTTGTCCATGTTCGGTGCGGGTATGGCGCTCACCTTGGGCAACCCGAAGATTATGGTGTTCTACCTTGCCCTCCTGCCGTCCCTGATCGATCTTTCGGTGACGGGAGTTCGGGAATGGGCGATCCTCGCCGCTGTCACGCTGATGACGCTGGCTGCAATTGATCTGACCTAGACCTTCCTCGCCCATAAGGCGCGGCTTCTATTGCGAACCCCTCGTGCCACACGGATTGCCAATCGGATTGGAGCCATCGCTCTGGGCGGGGCCGCCGCCGCTATCGCTGCGCGAAATTAATGATCGAGATTAGAGCAGCGAACCCTGAGGATTTGCCAGTCGTTCACTCGATCACGCAAAAGGCTTATGCGGTCTGGCTACCCGTTTTGGGCTATCGGCCCAGCCAATGACAGAGAATCACTCCGGATGGTTGCTTTCTTCGTGTCTCATAAGCCCCCTTCCGTCATGCCATGATCAAGCCATGGCAAGACGGAAGCAACGGGGTGCCGTGAGGGAGGGAGCGCCGATGCGGGAGAAGGCGGAGCTGATGCTTCCTCCTGCTCTGGGCCGGGATATCTGATTGACCTTTGGGGGAAGCGTCATCCCCCATCCCCCATCCCCCATCCCCCAAACACCACCGCCCATTTGCGCCGCAATCTTGACCTTGCTGCCTTGACAAGGCCATGGTTAACGCCTGTGTGCAGGGTGTGATTCGGCAGGGCCTTCGGGCTGCCGGGCGGAGGGGTGTTTGGGCGAGACGGGGACCATTGAGCTTGCGCGGCGTGCGGGGGCGATGGGGCTGGCGGTTCTGGGGCTCGCCGGGGGCTGACCGTGTTCAGCGCCTTCACTGCTCTCGTGTGTCTTGGCGGGGCTGTCGGGCTTTACACGTCGCTGCCGCGCCGCAAGCCGCCCACGGGTGCGGTGCAGCCGCGCTGGAAGCCTTCGATCTTCACATCCGATCTCATCGGTTTTGCCATAGGCGTACCGCTGTTTACGGCCGCCTTTGCCGGGGCGGGGCTGGTGCCGGGCAGTGTGGCGCTGTGGTTTCTGCTGTTGCTGCTCCCTGCCGGCCTGTCCATCCCGATTTTCATGATCTCCGTACGCCAGGAAACGTCCTGGATCCGGTTCTTCGGCAATGGCTTCGAGGTGACGGAGCTCGGACGTGTCATCCGTGTGCGTTATACCGATCTGGCCAGGGTCGAATTGAAGCTGCGCAATGTGCGCGGAACGCTGGATTGGGCGGCAACCATGCTGGGGGCTGAGAAGGCTGTCGTGCTGCTGGGCGGATCTGGGTCTTCCACGGCGCTGACTTTCCGGCGCAAGGATGGTTCCACCTTCATCATTTCCACCGAGGCGATTCCGGATCTGGAGCGCATCTTCATCGACATGGACCGTGCCGGTATTGACCTGCCTTCGGGCCTTTCCGAACGCGGCAAGCGGCGCATCCGGCGGGTGCGTGAAAAGCGTTATGGCAAGGTGGCGCCGAAGGAAAGTTTCATGCCGCTGCCACCGGAGATGCCGCGCACCGTGCGGGAAGGGCTGGAACTGTTGGCCCGGCAACGGGCTGGACAGCGGGCGCTTCAGCAGGCTGGCTCCTCCATGCCGCAGGGGCAGACCCGTTCGCGGGCGGGCCTTTGAGGCGGGCGGCGCTTTCCTGCGCCTGCGGAGAAACGCATTCTCCGGGAACCGCCTGCCGTGGCATTGCATTGCTGTTCCTGTGAAACAGTTGTCTGGCGGTTGCTTCATCGCGAGCCCTGCCGGTGCTAGGCTTCGCCGTCGAACCTGCGGCTCTGAAAGGCGCGTTGTCCGAACATGACACTTGACCAGTTTATCGTCTTCGCCCTTCTTGGCCTCGTTTTCTTCAGCTTTTTCAAGGAAATATATCCGCCTGAGGTAACTGCGCTGGCAGGCACGGCCGTGCTTCTGGCGGTCGGCATCATCGACACGAAGGAGTTTCTGTCGGTCTTCAGTTCGGGCGCGCCGATCACCATTGCCATGATGTTCATTCTCAGTGCAGCTCTGGAGCGAACCGGCGTTCTTCAGGTGATGGGTGACTGGCTCGGTGCATCGGCAAAGGGCTCCTATCTCAGGGCCGTCTTCATCATGATGGTGTTTGCCATCATTGCATCAGCCTTCATGAACAACACACCCGTGGTCATTCTGCTGGCGCCGGTGATGATCGCGGTTTCGGCGCAGCTCGGCTCTACGCCATCGAAGTTTCTCATTCCGCTGTCCTACGCGGCCATTCTGGGCGGCACGCTGACACTGGTGGGTACGTCCACCAACATTCTGATGAGCGGAATCACGATCAAGGCGGGGCTGCCGCCCATCGGCATGTTCGAGATGACAGGCGTCGGCCTTGTCTTCGCCGCTGTCGGCCTTGTCTACATGCTGTTTGCCGTGCGTTATCTGTTGCCGGAGCGCCAGTCCATGGCTGGCGTGCTGGGGCAGGGCGGCTCGCGCCGCTTCATGGCGCGGCTGCTGGTTCCGGCCGGTTCACGCTATGTGGGCAAGGCCTTGAGCGAACTGCCCTTCACCAACAGCCAGAGCCGGGTCGTGGACGTGCTGCGCGGCGAACAGTCCCTGCGCAACAGGCTGGACGGCATCACCCTGCAGGCCGGTGACCGCATTGTGGTCAAGACCGGAACGGGCGAGATCCTGGCGCTGAAGGAGGACGGGCAAATTGAGTTCCGCGATGTGTCCGACCATGGCTTCGAGCCGGTTGCCGCCGATCAGAGTATCACGCTGGAGGCCAGTGTCGGTCCCAACTCGCGCCTGATCGGGCGGCTGCTCAACTCGCTGGATTTGCGCCGGACCTATGGCGTCTATGTGATGGCGGTGCACCGGCAGGACAGAAATATCTCCAAGGAAATCAACACTCTGCGGCTGCACTTTGCTGATACCCTGCTACTGGAAGGCCCGGCCGAAGGCTTGCAGCGGCTGGCCCAGAGTGAAGGGCTGATCAACCTCTCCGCCCCGCAGGAAAGCCCGATCCGCCGCCAGAAGGCCCCCATCGCCATTGCCGCCATCCTGGGCGTCATGATTCTAGCGGCGCTCAACATCATGCCCATTGAGGGGCTGGCGCTGATCGGAGCAGTCATCGTCATGATGACGCGCTGCATCGAGCCGCAGGATGCGTTTGACGCCATCGACTGGAACATCCTTTTCCTCATCTACGGCATGCTCGGCTTCAGCATTGGCATGGAAAAGACCGGGGCGGTGCAGCTCGTGGTGGATGGAGTGATGCATGTGCTTGGCGATGCCAATCCCATCGTCATTCTGGCGATGGTCTACATTCTCACCTCCGCACTGACGGAGATGGTCAGCAACAACGCGGTGGCGGTGCTGGTTGGCCCGCTTGCTATTTCGCTCGCCCAGCAGCTGGGGCTCGATCCACGGCCCTTCATCATGGCTGTGATGTTTGCCGCCAGCGCCAGCTTCGCGACGCCGATTGGCTATCAGACGAACACCTTCGTCTACAGCGCGGGCGGCTACAAGTTCCGCGATTTCCTCGTGGCGGGACTGCCGCTGAATATCCTGTTTGCCGTTGTGGCGGTCATTGCCATCCCGCTGTTCTTCCCGTTCTGAGAGGAAAGAGCAGCGGAAAGGATCACGCCCAGCCAGGCTTGCGCTTGTCAAAGAAGGCGGAGATGCCTTCATGGGCTTCAGGGTCTTCCCAGCAGTCGGCAAGCTGACGGATTGTGTCTTCGATGACGGCATCTGTTACCGGCGTGCCGAGCGAGCGGGCGAGGCGCTTGGCGCGGGCAACGGCGCCGGGCGCTGCGGACAGATAGGGCTTCACCTCGCGCTCGATGGCAGCGTCCAGATCCTCCGGTGCAACGGCCCGGGCAGCGAGGTCCAGTGCCACGGCCTCCTGCGCATCGAACAGACGGGCGGACATGAATACGCGGCGCGCCTTGCCCTCGCCCATGCGGACCAGAACATAGGGACTGATGGTGGCCGGGATCAGGCCAAGGCGGGTCTCGGTCAGTCCGAATTTTGCGCCTTCTGCTGCAATGGCCACGTCACAGACGCTCATCATGCCGATGCCGCCGCCAAAGGCCTGACCCTGTACACGGCCAATGAGGGGCTTCGGCAACTCGTTCAGCGCCTTCAACATAAGCGCCAGTTTGCGTGCCTCGGCCGTGCGGGTGGCGCGGTCAGCGGTAAACTGCTCGCGCATCCAGTCCAGGTCGCCGCCGGCGCAAAACTGGCGCCCTCGCCGGTGAGGATCACCACGCGCACGGCGCGGTCAGCCGCAAGCTGCGCGGCAGCGCCGGTCAGTTCGGCAATCATCTGCGCCGACAGGGCATTGTGCTTGTCCGGGCGGGCGAGCGTCAGCGTGGCAACGCCGCGGGCGTCCGTCTCAAGGCGGATGGTCTCGAAATTGTGGTTCATCTCAGCTTTCCTTCCTGAGCGTGCGGGCGAAGGCGGCGGCTTCCGCCAGCTTCTCTTGGTCCAGTCCGGTCTCGAATCCCTTGTCTGCCAGCAGGGCGGCAACTGCTTCGGTCGCCACATTGCCCTTCGCGCCGGGGGCATAGGGGCAACCGCCAAGCCCGCCCACGGCGGCGTCAAAGACACGCAGGCCCTTTTCAAGGCTCACCTCGATATTGGCGAGTGCCAGCCCCTTGGTGTCGTGGTAGTGCCCGGCAAGCTTCTGCGCGGGCACCTGTTCCAGCACCGCATCCAGCATCCGGGCGATGGTTTCCGGCGTGCCTGCGCCAATCGTGTCGCCGAGGGAAATCTCGTAGCAGCCCATGGCCAGCAGCTTGGCGGCAACATCGGCCACGTTTTCCGGCGGGGTGGGGCCGTCATAGGGGCAATCGGTGACGCAGGAGATATAGCCGCGCACCGGGATGCCATCTTCCAGCGCCTTGTCCACCAGCGGGCGGAAGCGTTCCAGACTCTCTGCAATGGAACAGTTGATGTTCTTGCGCGAAAAGCCTTCCGAGGCCGAGCCGAACACGGCCACCTCATCCGCCCCGGCCGCACGGGCGGCCTCGTAGCCCTTCACGTTGGGGGTGAGGGCCGTATAGGCGGTCTGCGGCCGGCGGTGGATGCCGGCCAGAACATCGGCGGCGTCGGCCATCTGCGGCACCCATTTGGGGCTGACGAAGCTGGTGACCTCGATCTTGGCAAAGCCGCAGGCGCTCAGCATGTCCACAAGGCGGATCTTGTCTGCGGTGGCGATCAGCGCCTTCTCGTTCTGCAGCCCGTCGCGGGGGCCCATTTCGAACAGGGTGACGAAGCCGGTCATGGTTTTTCTCCGGAAAGTTCCCCGCTCGCCCGCTGGCGCAGCTCCCGGCGGATCACCTTGCCGGTGGTTGTCATCGGCAGGGCGTCAACAAATTCCACCTCGCGGGGATATTCGTGGGCGGCAAGGCGCGTCTTGACGAATTGAGCGATATCATCGGCGAGGCTGTCCGTGGGCTCCACCCCGGCTTTCAGCACGACATAAGCCTTGACGATCTCCGTGCGCTGGGCGTCCGGCTTGCCGACGACGCCTGCCATGGCAACGGCGGGATGGCGCAGCAGGCAATCCTCGATCTCGCCCGGTCCGATGCGGTAGCCGGAGGAGGTGATCACGTCATCATCGCGGCCGACGAAGCGGAGCCAGCCATCTGCATCACGCACGCCCGTGTCGCCGGTCAGCATCCAGCCGTTGAGGAATTTGGCGCGGGTGGCGGCCTCATTGTTCCAGTAGCCAAGGAACATCACCGGATCGGGCCCGCGCACGGCGATCAGCCCCTGTTCGCCATCGGCGGCAAGTTCGCCCTTCTCCGTCACCACGTCCACCTCATGGCCGGGCACGGCGCGGCCCATGATGCCGGGGCGCGCCTCCATGACGGCGGCGCAGCTCGACACGATCATGTTGCACTCGGTCTGGCCGTAGAACTCGTTGATGGTCAGGCCGAAGACCTTGCGGCCCCAGGCAATCAACTCGGCCCCCAGCGTCTCCCCGCCCGAGGCGACGGAGCGCAGGGCAAGACTGTAGCGCGTCTGAGGCGCCTCCACCTGCCGCATCATCTTCAGCGCGGTGGGGGGCAGGAAGGCGTTGCGGATGTTCTGTTTTTCCATCAGCTCGAAGGCCGCTTCCCCGGTGAACTTGCGGAAGCGGCAGGCAACCACGGGGATGCCGTGATAGAGCGCGGGCATCAGCACATCGAGAAGGCCGCCGATCCAGGCCCAGTCCGCCGGTGTCCAGAACCTGTCACCGGGGCGGGGCAGGAAGTCGTGGCTCATTTCCACGCCCGGCAGATGGCCCAGCAGCACCCGGTGCCCATGCAGCGCGCCCTTGGGCTGGCCGGTGGTGCCGGAGGTGTAGATGATGATGGCCGGATCTTCGGCGGCGGTGTCTACCGGAGTGAAGCTTGTCTCGTGGCCGGTCAGGGACCGCGCCAGATCCTCCGCGCCGTGATGGGCGCCGTCGATGCAGAACACGGTGGTGAGCGCGGGAAGCTTGTCCCGCAAGTGCTCCAGTTTGGCCGCGCCGCCGGCATCGGTGACGAGGATCTTCACCCCCGCATTGCCCAGCCGGTATTCCAGCGCCTCTTCGCCGAACAAGGTGAAGAGCGGAATGGTAACCGCCCCGCATTTCAGCGCGGCGATATGGGCAGCGGCGGTCTCCACGCTCTGCGGCAGCAGAACGCCCACCCGGTCGCCGCGCTCAAGGCCCCGGGCACGGAACAGGTTGGCCATGCGGTTGGACAGGGCCTTCAGCTCGCCATAGCTGACACGGGTGGCGGTGCCGTCTTCGGCCACATAGGTGATGGCCTCGCGCTCCGGTTCTGCGTCCGCCCAGCGGTCGCAGATCGCGGTGCCAATGTTGAAGCGATCGGGGATCTGCCAGCGGAATGCCGCCCGCATCGCCTCATAGCTGTCAGCTTCAGGCAGCATCGGCGCTCTCCTGAGCAAGGGCAAGCAACAGCGTGCCGTCAGTCACCTGTTCGCCTTCGCTGACGAAGACATCGCCAATCACCCCGTCACGCGGGGCGGTGAGCGTGTGCTCCATCTTCATAGCTTCCAGGATCAGCAGCGGCTCGCCGCGTGTCACGGCCTGCCCTTTGGTGGCGGTCAGCACCTTCACCAGCCCCGGCATCGGGGCAATCAGCCGGTCACTGCCTGCGTCACCCTCATCCTCGCCGGACAGAATGTCGGCGCGGGTGAATTCGAAGGCCTCGCCGCCGTGGAAGACGGAGATGGCCGCGCCCATGTCGGCAATGCGCGCCTTGTCCCGGTGGCCGCCCATGTCAAAGCGGATGGTGCCGTCTTCCACATGGGTGATTTCGACCTCCAGAACGCTTCCCGCCACATGGGCGGCAAAGCGGCTGCGGCCAAGGCTGTGCACCTCGATTTCCAGCCGCGTGCCCTTGTGGTCGAGCACGGCAAACTGGCGCGCTGCGCTCCAGGCCCGCCAGCCGCTCAGCCGCTCCCACGGGTCCTGCCCGGTGGCAGGGCGCGTCAGGCCAAGGCTGGTGAGGGCGGCAAGCGCCAGAACCATGGGCGGCGTGCCGGGCCTTGCGGTCAGCGTCTCCTGATCGCGGCCAATGAGGCCGGTGTCCACGTCTCCGGCGGCAAAGCCTTCGTGGCGGCACAGAGCGGCGAGAAAGGCGGCATTGGTGACCGAGCCCGCCACTTCCGTTGCCTCAAGCGCTGCCAGCAGCCGCGCCAGCGCCGTCTTGCGGTCCGGGCCGTGGACGATGATCTTGGCGATCATCGGATCATACCAGGGGGTGATCGTGTCGCCCTGCCGCACGCCGGAATCAACGCGGGCCATGTCTTCCGGCAGGCGCAGATGGGTCAGCGTGCCGGTGGCCGGCAGGAAGCCACGCTCGGCATCCTCGGCATAAAGCCGCGCCTCGAAGGCCCAGCCGTGGATGGCCAGCTGGTCCTGCGTCAGGGGCAGGGGCTCACCATTTGCCACTTTCAGCTGCCATTCCACCAGATCCTGCCCGGTGATCAATTCCGTCACCGGATGCTCCACCTGCAGGCGGGTGTTCATCTCCATGAAGTAGAACCGGTCCTGAGACAGGCCTTCCGACACATCGGCGATGAATTCGATCGTGCCCGCCCCGCAATAGCCGATGGCCTGCGCGGCCTTGACGGCGGCTGCGCCCATGGCGGCGCGCATCGCCTCCGGCATGCCGGGGGCCGGGGCTTCCTCAATCACCTTCTGGTGGCGGCGCTGCAGCGAGCAGTCCCGCTCGAACAGATGCACCACATTGCCCTGGCTATCGCCGAAGACCTGAATTTCGATGTGGCGGGGCTTCGTCAGATATTTCTCGATCAGCACACGCGGATCGCCGAAGCTCGCCGCGCCCTCGCGCTGCGCGCCCTCCAGCGCGGCGCGGAAGTCCTCGCGCCGGTCCACCCGGCGCATGCCCTTGCCGCCGCCGCCCGCACGGGCCTTGATCAGCACGGGATAGCCGATTTCATCAGCGCGCTCCTGAAGGAAACCGGCATCCTGATTGTCGCCGTGATAGCCCGGCACCACCGGCACCCCGGCCTTTTCCATCAGCGCCTTGGCGGCATCCTTCAGCCCCATGGCGCGGATGGCGCTGGCGCTGGGGCCGATGAAGGCAATGCCGGCCGCTTCCAGCGCCTCGACGAAATCCGGGTTCTCCGACAGGAAGCCATAGCCCGGATGCACTGCCTCTGCGCCCGACTGGCGGCAGATCTCGATGATGCGCTCCGCCTTGAGATAGCTTTCGGCCACCGGTGCCGGACCCAGCCGCCAGGCCTCGTCCGCCATGGCCACATGCTGCGCGCCCGCATCCGCATCCGAATAGACCGCGACAGTGCGGACACCAAGCCTGCGCGCCGTCTTGATCACCCGGCAGGCAATTTCACCACGGTTGGCGATGAGGATTTTTCTGAACATCACTGTGCCTCCGGTGATCACATATGAGAAAAGCCGCAATATGTGTAATTAATTGGACTAAAATTATCTCTTTTCGTTTTTAATATTCGATATTTATTATCATTACTTTCTATTATTACTTCATTTCCTTCGTTCTTTCTCATAATTATTATTTTTGAATATATTTTTATTAATATGCAGTTTTCGCATTGTGAAGTTGTTATATATGTGGGTTCTGAGCAATTCTTTTGTATCTTATACGACGCAGCTCCGGCGCTAAGTGATACGGTGAATATCATTACAATCACCAGTGCCGCTTCTATTGATTTTATTTCTATTTTATCGTCTATTTTCATTATTAGTATTTTAAATAAGCGAGATAATGATAGTATTGCAAATATTAATGTGAATGTGTTTGGGTTTATTTTTCCTGAAATTACTGATACTGCTAAACATGCTATAATTGATACGATAATTGTTATGGTTTGATTCTGGTTTATTTTTTCTCCAGATAATAATCTATTTATTATAATTCTTAAATGATAGAAAGTTAGTATAAGTGGAAACAGGTATAGGGATGCTAATATTATATCTTGATATGATAAAGATGATATAATGTCGACTCTAGCTGCAGAGCTAAGGAATCCGACGTGATAAACAGAAGCTGCGACCAATGTAAATAGAGTAATTGCTGGAATTTTATCTTTTATCTTGTCGAGAAAATCCATAACGTTTCCTCCCTCACATCCGGAACAGGCCGAAGCGGGTGTCTTCGATCGGGGCGTTGAGGGCAGCGGAGAGGGAGAGGGCGAGGATCTCGCGGGTCTTGCGCGGATCGATGATGCCGTCGTCCCACAGCCGTGCCGAGGCATAGAGCGGGTGGCCCTGCGCCTCGAACTGGTCGATGACCGGCTGCTTGAAGGCCTTTTCCTCGTCTATTGACCAGCTGCCGCCCTTGCGCTCGATGCCATCGCGCCGGACGGTGGCCAGCACGCCGGCGGCCTGTTCGCCGCCCATCACCGAAATGCGGGAGTTGGGCCAGGTCCACAGGAAGCGGGGCGAATAGGCGCGCCCGCACATGCCGTAATTGCCCGCCCCGAAGGAGCCGCCGACCAGCATGGTGATCTTCGGCACGGAGGTGGTGGCCACCGCCGTCACCAGCTTGGCGCCATCCTTGGCGATGCCGCCGCTTTCATACTTCCGGCCGACCATGAAGCCGGTGATGTTCTGCAGGAACACGAGCGGGATCTTGCGCTGGGAGCAAAGCTCGACGAAATGCGCGCCCTTGACCGCGCTTTCGGAGAAAAGCACGCCATTGTTGGCGATGATGCCCACCGGCATGCCGTAGATATGGGCAAAGCCGCAGACCAGCGTGGTGCCGTAGCGGGCCTTGAACTCGTCAAAGCGCGAGCCGTCGGTGATGCGGGCGATCACCTCGCGGATGTCATAGGGCGTCTTCAGATCCGCCGGAACCACGCCGAAGATTTCCTCCGGATCATAGAGCGGGTCTTCCGGGCTTTGCAGGTCGAGATGCACCTGCTTGGTGCGGTTGAGATTGGCCACCGCCCGGCGGGCAAGGGCCAGCGCATGGGCATCGTCCCGGGCGAGGTGATCGGCGACGCCAGACAGGCGCGTGTGCACATCGCCGCCGCCAAGGTCTTCCGCGCTCACTTCCTCGCCCGTCGCCGCCTTCACCAGCGGGGGCCTGCGAGGAAGATGGTGCCCTGATTGCGCACGATGATGGTTTCATCGCTCATGGCCGGAACATAAGCCCCGCCTGCGGTGCAGGAGCCCATCACCACGGCGATCTGGGCAATGCCGCGTGCCGACATGTTGGCCTGATTGAAGAAGATGCGGCCAAAATGGTCGCGGTCGGGGAACACTTCGTCCTGGTTAGGCAGGTTGGCGCCGCCCGAATCCACCAGATAGACGCAAGGCAGATTGTTCTCGGCGGCAATCTCCTGCGCCCTCAGGTGCTTCTTCACCGTCATCGGGTAGTAGGTGCCGCCCTTCACCGTCGCGTCATTGGCGACGATCATCACCTCCCGGCCCTCGACACGGCCAATGCCTGCAATCAGGCCAGCGGAGGGGAGGCGTTGTCATAGAGCCCATGGGCGGCGAAGAGGCCGACTTCCAGGAAGGGCGAGCCGGGGTCGAGCAGGCGCGAGACGCGCTCACGTGGCAGGATCTTGCCGCGTGAGGCATGGCGGGCGCGGGCTTCCGTGCCGCCGCCTTCAAAGGCCGCTTCCGCTGCCCGGCGCACCTCTTCAAGGGTCGCTTCATGCGCCTTGCGGTTCCTCTCGAAAACCTCGCCGCGTGTGGCAGCGTTCGATTTCAGGATGCCCATTGTCTCCCGGCTCCTCTCCCTCCGGTGACGCTTGCGGTCACCATGTCCAGATAGATGGTTTCGATATCGGCCTTGGAGAGCCTGCCGCCCTCCCGGTACCAGGTGCCAAGGCCTGTCAGCATGGCGATGATGGCGCGGGTGGCCACCTTCGGCTCGCTGACGGCAAAGCTGCCCGCCTGCGCGCCGCGCTTCAGAATGTCCGTCAGGATTGCCTCATACCGCTGGCGCAGATGCTCGACGGCCTGAAAGTTATCCGGCTCAAGATTGCGAAGCTCCATGTAGGAGACAAACACCGCATCTGTGCGCGCCAGATGGTAGCGGATGTGAAAGCGGGTGAAGCGCTCCAGCGCCGCGTCCGGGCCTTCGCCGGGCTCTGCTGCGGCGCAATTTTCGTCCCAGGCTTCAAGCAGCGCCTGCATATGGCTGACCATCAGGTCGCGCAGAATGTCCTGCTTGGTGGGGAAATGGTTGTAAAGCGCACCGGGCTGGACGCCGACAGCGGTGGCAATCTGGCGCATGGAAACGGCGGCGTAGCCCTCACGCGCAAACAGCCGCAGCGCAGCCTCGCGCACGCGCTCTGCCGTTTCCTCTCCCTGGCGCCCACCGTGCGTGCCATGCGTGTCTCCTCCAGGCGAAGAAAATAAATGAACGATCATTCATTTGCAAGGGTGTCTTGGCGTGCAAAGGGGGCACATGGGGCAAGGCGTCAGACGGTGGCTTTCCGGAAGTTTTCCGCAGGTATTCCGTTTTTTCCGTCTTGGCGCAGCGCATTGAAGTTCAAGACGGAATCAGGCGCTGCAACCTTATGCCTGATCATTGGTTGCTGGCTGCTGCCCTGTTTTGGCCAGCCTGGCCTTGTCCGTTTTGCCAGTTGCCGTTAGGCAGAGGCCGTTTTTACGAGCCATGCGTGCAGACTTGCCGCGATGACGGAGATGAACCTTGAAGAAGATACTGACTGCGCTCGTTTTTGGCCTGACCCTTGCCGGCTGCGCATCTTCCGGTAATCAGAGCCTCAGAGACGAGACGGAAGCGAGCGTCTCCGCCAAGCTGACCGAAGGCAAGACGACGCGGAGCGAGGTGCAGCGGATGTTCGGTTCGCCCTTCCAGACGAGCTTTACCTCCGAAGGTGAAGAGATCTGGACCTACCAGCTCGACAACCTGCAGGCTGATGCCGTGAACTTTATCCCCGTGGTCGGTGCGCTCGGCACGTCCCATTCGGGCAAGCGCAAGCAGCTGGTCGTCCTGTTCAACAACAAGAACATCGTCCGCCGCTATTCGATGACCGATTCCGATGTCTCGGTGAAGACGGGCGTCTTCCGCTAAGACCCTGCCTTGAAATTCAAAGCCCCGGCAGATTGGTCTGCCGGGGCTTTTTCATTCGACGAGCTTCTCGGCCATGACGCCGATGGTCTGGACATAGACCTCGGCCTTGTTCCACTCTTTCAGAACCTCGTGGTTCGGGGTGCCGGGAGCCCAGCTTTCGCCAGCCCGCCAGCCCTTCTGCTTCAGGTAGTTGGCGGTGGAGGCCGCCACGTCCGGGATGGAGCGGATCAGGTCGCGCTTGCCATCCCGGTCATAATCGACGGCGTAGTTGAGATAGGAGCTAGCCAGGAACTGGGTCTGGCCCAGCTCGCCAGCCCAGGCGCCGCGCATGTCCTCGCGCACCTTGTCGCCGTTCTCGATGATCGTCAGGGCCGACACCAGCTCGCGGGTGAAGAACTCCGAGCGGCGGCAATCGTAGGACAAGGTTGCCAGCGAGCGCACCACATCCATCTTGCCGGAGTTGGCTCCATAGCCCGTCTCAAGGCCCCAGATGGCGATGATGATCTGCGGCGGCACGCCGAAATCCTGCTGGATGCGCTCGAACATCCCCGCATACTGGGCGTGCATCATGCGGCCCCGGTCGATCAGCGCCTTGTTGACACGGCGCTTGTAAAAGTCCTCGAAGCTCAGCTTGAACGACTTCTGGCCCCGGTCGAGTTTGATGACCTGCGGATCATAGGTCACGCCTTCAAGGGCATTGGCAACCGTATAGGACTTCAGTCCGTACTGGCCGGGCGCCTCTTCTTTGAACGCGGCGAGCCAGGCATTGAAACCGGAGGCATCATTGCCGCAGGCCGCAGCCTGGGCGGGCTGGATGGCGAGGGATGGCGCGAAGGACGCAGTCAGGGAAAGGGCAAAAGCGCAAAGTACCTTGCGCATGGCGGGCACTCCCGGATGACCCGGCGGCACAGATGCCGGGCATGTTTGATGGGTGAAACCGAAGGGCGCAGGATTCGTGATCACTCCTGCCCTTCGCATTAGCTGGCTTGCCTTCGTTTCCCCTGGTTCGTCAAGGGAAAGCAGGCATTAAATGCCGTTTCTCCGGGCTGTTCCATGCAGTTGTGACTTCATGTGACGCGCCAGAGGCTAAAGGCGGCAAGGCTTCATAGCGCAAGCCAATCGGCCGGAATGTGATGCAGACCACGGTTTTGGTCCTGCAACAGGCGCATGCCATTTCCCTGGGGTGGAAGCTGCGGGCCCAAAAGGCGCGTCAGCGGCTTTGGATCAAGGAACAGACCCATGCGAGGCATTTCCTTCTGGTTCTTCATTTCCGCCATGTTTTATGGCGTGGGCAGTCTCATTTTCGGCATTCAGATGTCGGCAGGTCAGGGGGCAGGCTTTGCCACGGCCAATGTGCAGCTGACACTCCTTGGCTTTCTGACGATGACACTCTTCGGGCTCTATTATAACGCCGTGCCGCAGGCCGCCCATTCCCGGCTGGCGCGGCTGCATTTCGTCGCGGCGACCATCGGCATGTGGCTGATGATCCCCGGCGTTGCGATTGCGATTGAGGATGGCAATCTCTTGCTGGCGTTGACGGGGTCCGCGGTTATGGCCGTCTCCATGGTGCCCTTCGTCATGATCCTGCGCCGCCTGCGCCGGATCGCCGCTCACGCGGCTGGCTGAGGTATGGTTCCGTCAGCCTCAAGCAAGGCAGAAATCTTAATTCGAGGCTGGGGCCTGGTTGTCCCCGGCCTTACGCGTTGGGGCTGCGTGGCGGGCACAGGACAGGCAGATATTTCTGTCCCACGGCCAATGATTTGACCTTGCAGCCTATTTAGGCTTTTCATCACAGCTTGGCCTGTGTAGCCATGAAGGCCATTGACTGTGGAGCGTGACCGATGTCCCTGGATGCCGAAGCCATAACCGACCGCCGCAGGCTCCGCCGCAAGCTCGTGTTCTGGCGCGTTGCAGCCTTTCTGATTTTGGCCGTTGCCCTCGTTTCGGGTCTCGTTGCCCTTGGCGGTGGTTTCAATGCCGAGCGCAGCAGCCCGCATATCGCGCGCATTCCGGTCGAAGGCGTGATCCTGGAGGACCGGGACCAGCTCAAGCTGATCCGCGAGATCGGCGAGAACAAGAACGTCGCCGGTGTGATCATTTCCATCAATTCGCCGGGCGGCAGCACCACAGGTGGCGAGGCGCTTTATCTGGCCCTGCGGGAACTGGCGAAGAAGAAGCCTGTCGTTTCTGAAATCCGCACGGTCGGCGCGTCGGCCGGCTACATGGTGGCACTGGCGGGTGATCATGTCGTGGCACGCTACAACTCGATCACCGGGTCGATCGGCGTCCTGTTCCAGTTCGGCAATGCCGAAAAGCTGATGGACATGGTTGGGGTGAAGATGGATGCGGTGAAAAGCGCGCCCATGAAGGCTGAGCCCGATTTTTATTCCGAACCCTCGTCCGAGACCCGTGACATGCTGGCGCTTCTGGTTGGCGACAGCTACGACTGGTTTGTGAAACTGGTGGCCGAAAGGCGCAAGTTGAGCCCGGAAGAGGCCCGCGCCGTAGCCGACGGCAGTATCGTCACCGGATTCCGGGCGCAGGAGCGCAAGCTGGTGGATGCCATTGGCGGCGAGGATGCGGCCATTGCCTGGCTTGAAAAGGAAAAGGGTGTTGCAAAGGACTTGCCGGTCGTCACCTGGAAGGTGCCGGATGAGAGCAGCCGCCTGCCATTTGCAGCACGAATGTCTCAAGGGATCGGTGAAGGAGCCGTCAAGGCGCTGATTGGAGGCGTTTCAGAGGCTAAGGGATTGATTTCTCCGAGCCTTACGCTTGACGGGCTCGTCTCTGTTTGGCACGCTCCAGTGGGTGTGCCGGTTGGTCAGGAACAAGGGAGCGGGGAATGATCAAATCCGAGCTAGTGCAGCGCATCGCGGAGCAGAACCCGCATCTCTATCAGCGCGACGTCGAGAACATCGTCAACGCGATCCTTGACGAAATCACAGAGGCGCTGATGCGGGGCGACCGCGTGGAATTGCGCGGCTTCGGCGCTTTTTCCGTCAAAAACCGCCCAGCCCGCGTCGGCCGCAATCCGCGCACCGGGCAGAAGGTCGAGGTGGACGAGAAATACGTTCCCTTCTTCAAGACCGGCAAGGAAATGCGCGAGCGCCTGAATGATGGCGTCGATCACGGTGAAGACGGCGACGACGACGAAGACTGACCGCTCCGCTGTGAGGGCCGTTTCAGTGAGGCCAGAGGCAAGGCTCTACGCCGGAACGGCACAAGATTGAAAATTTGGAGCATTGCAGGCGAACCTGTTTCGCAGGGCATGCTTCCTGAAGAAGGCAGGGCCCGTGACCCGGTTTCTCAAGAACCTGATCCTCGTTGCCATCGCTCTGGTGGTTGTGCCGCTTTCGGTGGCAAACAGGCATGGGGTCAATCTCTCGCTCAACCCCTTTGATCCGCAGGACCCGCGCCTGACGCTCACCGGCGTGCCGCTGTTCTGGGTGATTTTTGCCGCCATTCTGGTGGGCATTTTCATCGGCGGGCTTGGAGCCTGGGCAAAGCAGGGCCGCTGGCGGCGCGAGGCACGTGTCAAGCGCTCCGAGGCTGACAAGTGGCACAAGGAAGCCGACAAGCTGCGGGCTGAGGCCGAGCAGTCCTCTCCGTCCCGCGCCCTTCCTGGCCCGGACAGCCGCGCTGCCTGAGGACGGCGCAAAACGTCAGGATTTTGGCGCCGAATAGCCCGGCAGCGTCCAGCCTCTGAGAATGGCGCCGCCACGGATGATGAAGGCCGCAAGAGCGCCAATGATGGCGGCGGGCCAGAGCGAGAAGCCAACGAGCGTCAGGATGACGAAGACGGCAGCGCCGGTGAAGGCGGCAGTGACATAGATCTCCGGCTTGGCAATGGCAGTCGGGTCTCCGGCCACCACATCGCGCAGGATGCCGCCGAAAGTGGCAGTCGAGGCACCAAGCAGAACGGCCACGACGGGCATGTGATCGACCGCCATGGATTTGGCAGCCCCCATCACGCAATAGGCAGCAAGCCCGATGGCATCGGCCCAGCGGAGCGGCTTGCCCCAGCCTTCGACGATATGCGCCCCGAACCACATCAGCACGCTGACACCGAAGCAGACCAGCAGATAGCCTTCCGACTTGGTCCAGAACACGGGCACGCCAAGGATGAGGTCACGCAGCGTGCCGCCGCCAACGCCGGTCATGGTGGCGAAGAACAGGAAGGCGATGAAGTCCATCCCCTTGCGCGAGGCGACGATCGCACCGGTTACGGCAAAGACGGCAACGCCCACATAATCGAGCACCATCAGCACGTTCAGCAGCGTTTCGGGAGCCTTGTCGAACATCATCAGCTGTCACCTTCTCTTGCCCTTGGCGCCCTCGCGCCTGCAAGTGATGGCTTCTCTAGTCCAGACAGGGCCGCGCGGCAATCGCGCTGCTAAAGCGCGCTCATGGCCTCTGCTGCCTTGACGGCGGCGGAGGCGCGATTTTCGACGCCGAGCTTCACGTAGATCTGCTCCAGATGCTTGTTCACCGTGCGCGGCGACAGGCCGAGGATTTCGCCGATGTCCTTGTTGGCCTTGCCGCGGGCAATCCAAAGCAGAACCTCCGCCTCGCGGGCGGTGAGGCCGAAACGGGTGCGCAGGCCATCGGTCTGGCCGGCCTCGTCGCCGCCCGTCAGGCGGAAGAGATATTCATCCGGACCGACGGCGCCCAGATAGGTGAAATCAAGCTTCTGCCCCGGCGCTCCCATGAAGGAAGTGGTCCGGCTTCCGCCTGCCTGAGCAAGGCTTCCAAGCCAGGAGCCCAGATGCTGGCTGATGAGGGATGGCACATCGCCTTCCATACGCCCGGCAAACTGATTGAGCGCCGTGCGAGCCTGGGGCGTTGCCCATTTCAGGCTGCCGGTGGAGGCGACGGCCATCAGGTGACGCCCGGCGGCATCGAGCGCGATGCGGGCGCTCTGCACCTGCCGTGCGTTGGCCAGATGCACGCGGATGCGGGCCTGCAACTCATCGAGGTTGATCGGCTTTGTGAGAAAATCCACGCCGCCACTCTCCAGCGCATGCACCACATGCTCGGTTTCGCTGAGGCCGGTCATGAAGATTACCGGAACATGGGCCAGTTCCGGCATTGCTTTCAGCTGCCGGCAGGTTTCAAATCCGTCCGGCTGCGGCATCACCGCATCCATCAGCACCATGTCCGGCGTGATCCGCCGCGCGATTGTCAGGGCCGCCGTGCCGGATGTGGCGACCAGAACGGTCACGCCGGATGCCTCCAGCGCCTTGGTCAGGAAGCCGAGAGTTTCGGGGAATCATCCACCACAAGAACGATATCGCGCTGGCCGGGTGCTTCAGTCATGCTCTCAGTCATGGGGCTGGACCTCTTCCAGGATTGCTCTGTAGCCGGCAAAATCGAACTGCTCCAGCCGTTCGCGCAAGGCCGTCACCAGTGGGCCATTGCCCACTTCCCGGTCCAGCTCGCTCAGCTTTGCCTCGATGCCATGCACATAGCCGATATCGCCAAGGTCCATCAGGTCGCGCAGGTGACTGGCGCCGGGATTGGCATGGACGGCAGGCGTCGTCTCTGGCTGTTTTTCGACCTGAGGCGGAGCGGCGGGTAGGGAAGGGACTACCAGCTGTTCCGGCGCAGATGGAGCAGGGGCACTATAGCGCCAGACAAGGCCGGGCAGGCGGCCGAGACGATCGAGAAGCTGGGCCATGTCCACGGGCTTGGCCAGCGTGTCGTCGTGCGCAGGCTCTCCGGTCGGGCGCAGGGCCGTGTCGCCGATATTGGCCGAGAGCATGACAATGCGGCCTTTGTAGCCGCGATGGCGCAGGGCCGCTGCCACTTCCCAGCCGTTGAGGCCGGGCATGGAAATGTCGGCCAGCACCAGATCCGGTTGCAGCTCCAGCGTCAGGTCTATGCCTTCCTGCCCGTTTTCCGCTGTCAGGACGATGAAGCCGAGTGGCGCCAGCATCTCGCGCATGAGGGCGCGGTGGTCGCCATTGTCGTCGATAACGAGGATGGAGCGGCGCGGCCCCTCATAGCCGCGCACCAGCCGGTCGGCGGCAAGGGCAGGCGCGGGACCGTTGAGCGCCGCCAGCATCAGCCGCACGGTGAAGGTGCTGCCCTTGCCCTGCTCACTTGTGACGTCGATGGAGCCGCCCAGCGTCTGCGCCAGAAGCTTGGTGATGGTCAGCCCAAGGCCAAGTCCCGGCGTGCGGTGCACGGCTTCGCTGCTGCCACGGCCAAAGGGCTCGAAAATCCGCTCCAGATCCTCAGCCGCAATACCCCGGCCCGTGTCGGTGATGCGGAAGGTGGCGACTTGCGAGCGGTAGGCCACGTCCAGGGTGATCTTGCCCTTGTCCGTGAACTTGATGGCGTTGGACAGCAGGTTGACGAGGATCTGGCGTAGCCGCTTTTCGTCGGTGCGCACCAGCGCTGGCAGGTTCGGCGCGCGGGAGAAATCGAAACTGAGCCCGGCGGCTTGCGCCTGCAGCCGCACCATGGCGACGATCTGGTCGAGGAATTCGTGGATGTTGACCGTGTCCGTGCTGACCTGAAGCCGGCCTGCCTCAATGCGGGAAATGTCGAGAAGGCCGTCGATCAGGCCGGAGAGGTGCTCTGCGCTGCGGCGAATGACCTGAATGCTGGCCTTGCGCTCACGCGGGATGGCCTCGTCCCGCTCCAGCACCTGCGCATAGCCGAGAACCGCGTTGAGCGGCGTGCGCAATTCGTGGCTGAGGCCGATGACATAGCGGCTCTTGGCGTGGTTGGCCGCTTCCGCCGCTTCCTTTGCCCGTTGCAGTGCGGCGTCCGTCTTGCGGTGCGCCTCGATTTCCTGCAGCAGCAGCGTGTTCTGGCGGGCGGATTCTTCTTCCGCCACCCGCCGCGTGTCGTGGGCCAGCACCAGAAACCAGACGCCGATGCCGGCGGCGATGGCGAAAACTACAAAGATCAGCGCGATAATCTGCCCCGGTGCGAGGCTTTCCTCCACGCTGTGCACCATCGACTGGTTATAGATGATGGTGAGGATGAGTCCGATGCCTGCAATCACCAGTGCCGAGGTGGTGAGGTAGCGGCCAAGGCGGGTTCCGAGTTGTTCCATGGCCCAGGCAGGCAATGCGGCGGCTGCAACTGTTCTGGTCTGATAGGTGAGGCGCGCCTTCGGCTTGCAACTGTCGCCGCAACGGGCATCCAGCGTGCAGCAGAGCGAGCAGATCGGCACCTGATAGGCCGGGCAATAGGCCATGTCTTCCGGCTCGAACGGGTTTTCGCAGACCGAGCAGCTGATGGCGCTGCGGGACTGCCAATGGCGGCGGGGCTTGCGGGCCAGATAATACTTGCCCTTCGTGCCCCAGGCGATGAGCGGGGCAAAGACGTAAGGCAGCACGAAGGCGATGAAGGTGGCGAGGGCTGCCGCCGTGACGCCGAAAATGCCGTAATGCGCCAGCAGCGCAATCAGGGCCGCCCCGCCCATAGCGCCGGTGCCCACGGGGTTGATGTCATAGAGGTGGGCCCGCTTGAACTCGATGCCGGGCGGTGACAGGCCCAGCGGCTTGTTGATGAAGAGATCGGCGGAAATCGAGGACAGCCAGGCCATGGCGATGATGGAAAAGACGCCCAGCGTCTCCTCCAGAAGTTCGTAGATGCCAAGTTCCATCAGCAGAAGGGCGATGCCGACATTGAAAACAACCCACACCACCCGGCCCGGATGGCTGTGGGTGAGACGGGAGAAGAAGTTCGACCAGGCGAGCGACCCGGCATAGGCATTCATCACGTTGATCTTGAGCTGCGCCACCACCACGAAGGCGGCCATGAGCAGGATGGCGGCCTGTTCTGAGGGCAGCATGTAGCCGAATGCCACCGCATACATGCGCGAGGGCTGATCGGCCTCGCCTGCCGGAATGCCGGAGGACAGCACCAGCACGGCCAGGAAGGAGCCTGCCAGCAGCTTCGGCAGGCCGATGACGACCCAGCCGGGACCGGCCAGAAACAGGCCGAGGCGGCGCAGGGCGAGAGATTTTCTTTCGCTGGCAGAAAGCGCAGGAAGTCCACCTGCTCGCCGATCTGCGCCATCAGCGCCAGCACCACGGCAGCGGCAGCGCCGAATTGCAGCATGTCCACCGGATTGGAGTAAGCCTCCCGGGGAACGCCCGAGACCGGATCAATACCCGCAAAGCCGAGCCACACACCCACCGCCTGCCAGTCGGTGAAGGCGATGAAGATGAAGGGCAGGATGTTGAGGATGATCCAGAAGGGCTGGGTCAGCAACTGGAAGCGGCTGATCAGCGTAATGCCATGGGTCACCAGAGGGATGACGGCTACAGCGCTGAGGATGTAGCCGATCCAAAGCGGGATGCCGAAGGCATAGTCGAGGGCGCTCGACATGATCGACGCTTCGATGGCGAAGAGAATGAAGGTGAAGCTGGCATAGACAAGGGAGGTGAGCGTCGAGCCGATGTAGCCGAAGCCAGCACCGCGCGTCAGAAGGTCGATGTCCACCCCGTAGCGCATGGCGTAGCGTGCAATGGGCCAGCCCACCAGCAGCAGCACCGCGCAGCCTGCCAGGATCGCGGCAAAGGCATTGGCCGTGCCATAGGACAGGGTGATGGCACCGCCGATTGCCTCCAGCGCCAGAAACGAAATCGCCCCGCTGGCCGTATGGGCAATGGCGCGGCTGGAAAAGCGCCGGGCACTCTTGGCCGTAAACCGCAGGGCATAGTCTTCCAGGGTCTGGTTGTTGACCCATTGATTGTAATGCCGGCGCACCGGCAGGATGCGCTGACGCGCTGTCATTCAGGGGCCCCCTATTTAGGCGTCTGCCCATTCATTGGGCAGTTTGCCGTCCCCGCATTCCCGAAAAAGCTCCGGATGCCGCCCTGGTCCTTGCAAGTTCACCTGTACCTAGCAGGGATCATGCCGGTTTTTCCCGTGGCGCTGCCCAACGGGAAGGCAGGCTGCAAGGCTGACGCAGGGGCTACGTCAATCGACGTATGTTGCGCTGCCGCATGAAGCCGCACGATCCCCTTCAGACGGCAGCCAGCGGCGGCCGCAGGCGGCAGGCCGGATGAGCGGAGACAATCCAGACGGCGCACCGCTTCCAGATGGGGTGATCCCGGCGGATGACCGGGACGGGCTAAAATCAAGGGGAACAGCAGATGATGACCAGGATGACTTCCCGTATGGCAGGGTTCGTGGTGGCGGGCCTGATGACTTCGACCATGATCGGCGGCGCGCTGGCCGAGGAGACGATCAAGATCGGCATCCTGCATTCGCTGTCGGGCACGATGGCGATCTCCGAAACGACGCTGAAGGACACGATGCTGTTCCTCATCGAGGAGCAGAACAAGAAGGGCGGCGTGCTGGGCAAGAAGCTGGAGGCGGTTGTCGTTGATCCTGCATCTGACTGGCCGCTCTTTGCCGAGAAGGCCCGCGAGCTGATTTCCGTCAACAAGGTTTCGGCTGTCTTCGGCTGCTGGACCTCCGTGTCGCGCAAGTCCGTTCTGCCGGTGTTCGAGGAGCTGAACTCGATCCTGTTCTACCCCGTCCAGTACGAGGGCGAGGAGAGCCAGCGCAACGTGTTCTACACCGGTGCAGCCCCCAACCAGCAGGCTATCCCGGCGGTTGATTACCTCATGAACGAGGAAGGCGTGGAGCGCTGGGTGCTGGCGGGCACCGACTATGTCTACCCGCGCACGACGAACAAGATCCTTGAAGCCTATCTGAAGTCCAAGGGCGTCAAGGAAGAGGACATCATGATCAACTACACGCCGTTCGGTCATTCCGACTGGCAGACGATCGTGTCCGACATCAAGGCCTTCGGCTCGGCCGGCAAGAAGACCGCCGTGGTCTCCACCATCAACGGCGATGCCAACGTGCCTTTCTACAAGGAACTCGGCAACGCCGGTATCAAGGCAGAAGACATTCCGGTCGTCGCCTTCTCCGTGGGTGAGGAAGAACTTGCCGGTCTCGACACCGCACCGCTCGTCGGCCATCTGGCCGCCTGGAACTACTTCCAGTCCGTCGATACGCCGGTCAACGCGGAGTTCATCGAAAGCTGGCGCGCCTATACCGGCAACGAAAAGCGCGTGACCAACGATCCGATGGAAGCCCATTACATTGGCTTCAACATGTGGGTGAAGGCGGTCGAGAAAGCCGGTACCACTGATCCGGATGCGGTCATCGATGCGCTTGTCGGTGTGTCCGTGCCGAACCTCTCCGGCGGCTACTCGGCCATGATGCCGAACCACCACATCACCAAGCCGGTGCTCATCGGCGAGATCCAGGCAGATGGTCAGTTCGAAACCGTCTGGGAAACCCCGGGCCTCGTGGTGGGTGACGAGTGGTCCGACTTCCTGGAAGGCTCCAAGGACCTGATCGCCGACTGGCGCGCCCCGCTCTCCTGCGGAAACTTCAACGTGAAGACCGGCAAGTGCGGCGGCTCCGGCAGCTGATGTGAGACGGCTTTCAATGAGGGGCGGGGCCGCCCCTCACCCCTCACTGCGTGGGACAGCATTTGCAACGGACTGCCAGTCAGGGCTCCAACTCCTCTCCCCCTTGAGGGGGAGATGCCCCCGGCAGGGGGCAGAGGGGGTAACTGACTCTCCGTTTTGAAGAGAGGTTCCGCCGTGCTGAAGCGTTGCCACCCCCTCTGTCAGCTTGCGCTGACATCTCCCCTCAAGGGGGAGATGGGCGCTGCGGCAAAAGGAGAGGGCTGAAACGCCCCCGGAAACCGGCTCTCACGCAGCAAGGTCCGCATGTTTCGAAAGATGCTAACGCTCCTCTCCCTCTTTGGGGGAGGGGTAGCTGCGGGAGCTACAGCCTCCCGCTGCCATGATTGTTTCCAGCCAGGTGACGCCCATGTCTCTGAAACGCCTCATGATCTGTCTGCTGACACTGGTGATTTTCGCCACAGTCCAGCAGCCAGCCTTTTCGCAATCCACGGACGCGCTGCGGCCGCTGGTGAACAAGCTGGGCGAAGGCGGGTTCAAGGAAACCGAGGCACAGGTGGGCGCGCTGGCCGCCACCGGTGATCCGGCCGTTGCCCCGGCACTGGAAGCCCTGTCGTCCGGTGATCTTTACGTGCGCAAGAGCGACGGCATGGCCGTGATCGGCACGAAAGCGGGCCCCGGCCTTGCCCTGACCGATCCGCTGACCGGCGGGGCGCTGGGTACGGTCGCGGGGGTGAAGTCACCAAGATCAAGGTCAATAACGGGTTGCGCCGCACCATCCGCTCGGCTCTGGGCGGGCTGACACTGCGCGCACCCGATCCGGCAGTGCGGCTTGCAGCGGCTGGTGCCGTGTTCAAGGCGCGCGATGCGGAGTCACTGCCCTTGCTGGAAGCGGCGCTGGCCGCCGAAACCGATCCGGCGGTGAAGGCGGCGATGGAACAGGCCCATGCGTCCGCGATCCTCGTCAGTGATGCGCCGGAACCGGAGAAGCTTGCGGCGGTGGACATGATCGCCTCTGCTGGCGGGCGCGATGCCCTCTCCGTGCTGACGGCGGTGACCGGGGACGCAAAGACATCGCCAGCCCTGCGCGATGCGGCACAGACCGGCATCACGCGCATCGAAAAGACCATGGCTCTTTGGGATGGCGCGCAGAACATCTGGTATGGGCTGTCGCTCGGTTCGGTTCTGCTGCTGGCCGCCATCGGCCTTGCCATCACCTTCGGCGTGATGGGCGTCATCAACATGGCGCATGGCGAGATGGTGATGATTGGCGCCTATGTCACCTTCATGGTGCAGGAGGTGATCCGCACCAGCTTTCCGGCGCTGTTCGACATGTCCCTGTTCATAGCCCTGCCGCTCGCCTTTCTGGTGACGGGGCTGATCGGCATGGCCATTGAGCGCGGCATCATCCGGTTCCTCTATGGCCGTCCGCTGGAAACGCTTCTGGCCACCTGGGGCCTGTCGCTGATGCTGCAGCAGGCGGTGCGCTCCATCTTCGGGCCAACCAACCGCGAAGTGGGCAATCCGGACTGGATGTCCGGCGCCTTCCAGCTGGGTGAGATGACCATCACCTATAACCGGCTTTGGATCGTCGTTTTTGCACTGCTGGTCTTTGCCGGGCTGATGCTGGTGCTGAAGAAGACGCCTTTCGGCCTCTACACCCGCGCCGTCACGCAGAACCGCCGCATGGCCGCCTCCATGGGCATCCGCACACCCTGGATTGATGCGCTCACCTTCGGCCTTGGTTCCGGCATTGCCGGAATTGCCGGTGTCGCCCTGTCGCAGATCGACAACGTGTCACCCAACCTCGGGCAGGGCTACATCATCGACAGTTTCATGGTCGTGGTTTTCGGCGGCGTGGGCAACCTTTGGGGCACGCTGGTGGGCGCGCTGACGCTGGGTGTCGTCAACAAGTTCCTGGAGCCCTACGCCGGGGCCGTGCTCGGCAAGATCCTTGTGCTCGTTTTCATCATTCTCTTCATCCAGAAGCGTCCACGGGGGCTGTTTGCTCTCAAGGGCCGGGCAGTTGACGCATGATCACCCATTTTCTTCTCCGCGCCTTCGACCGGCAGGCCACGCTGTTCCTCCTCATTGCAGGTGCCATCATTCTGGCGGTGCCCGCACTCAACCTGCTGCTGCCGCCGAATCATCCGCTGCATGTGCCCACCTACGCGGTAAGTCTGATGGGCAAGTATCTCACCTATGCGCTTCTGGCGCTGTCGGTGGATCTCGTCTGGGGCTATTGCGGCATTCTCTCGCTGGGGCACGGGGCCTTCTTCGCCCTCGGCGGCTATGCCATGGGCATGTATCTGATGCGCCAGATCGGCCCGCGTGGCGTCTATGGCGATCCGGTGCTGCCGGATTTCATGGTGTTCCTCAACTGGAAGGAGCTGCCCTGGTACTGGTACGGCTTCGACAGCTTCCCCTTTGCCATGCTCATGGTGCTGCTGGTGCCGGGCGTGCTGGCCTTTGTCTTCGGCTGGTTTGCTTTCCGCTCGCGGGTGTCGGGTGTCTATCTGTCGATCATCACGCAGGCGCTGACCTATGCGCTGCTGCTCGCCTTCTTCCGCAATGACATGGGCTTTGGCGGCAACAACGGGCTGACCGATTTCAAGGATATCCTCGGCTTCTCCGTACAAGCCGATGCCACCCGCGCTGGACTGTTTCTTGCCTCGGGTCTGGCGCTGGTCGTGTCCTTCCTGCTCGCCCGTTCCATCACCCGCTCCAAGCTCGGCAAGGTGCTGGTGGCAGTGCGCGATGCGGAAAGCCGCACCCGTTTCCTCGGCTACAAGGTGGAGCGCTACAAGCTCTTCGTCTGGACCGTTTCGGCCATGATGGCGGGCCTTGCCGGTGCGCTCTACGTGCCGCAGGTGGGCATCATCAATCCGGGCGAATTTGCCCCGGCAAATTCCATCGAGGTGGTGATCTGGGTGGCGGTCGGCGGGCGCGGCACGCTTTACGGGCCGATCATTGGCGCGGTGCTCGTCAACTACGGCAAGACCTGGTTTACCGCCGTGCTGCCAGAAATCTGGCTCTTTGCCCTCGGTGCGCTCTTTGTGGTGGTGACACTGTTCCTGCCCAAGGGCATCACCGGCCTTGCGGCCCAGATGCGGGCAAAGATCGCGGGCCGCCGCAAGCCGCAGGACACCTCCTCATCCGGTACTCAATCCGGCCCTCAATCTACTGGCGTGAGTACGCCGCAACCGGCGGAGTGAAGCCATGACCCGTCAAACGAGCCTTCTCTATCTGGATGGTGTCAGCGTCTCCTTCGATGGCTTCCGCGCTCTCAATTCCCTGTCCTTCGTCATCGCGCCGGGCGAAATGCGCGCCATCATCGGCCCCAATGGCGCGGGCAAGACCACGATGATGGACGTGATCACCGGCAAGACCCGGCCCGATACGGGCGAGGTGTTCTTCGGCGGCCAGACCGACCTCACTCAACTGGACGAAGCCGATATTGCCGAGCTTGGCATTGGCCGGAAATTCCAGAAGCCGACGGTTTTTGAGAGCCACACGGTTCAGGACAATCTGGAACTGGCGCTGAAGGCTCCGCGCGGGCCGTTCTCGACGCTGTTCCATGTGCTGTCGCGCAAGGAAAAGGCACGGATCGAGGAGCTGCTGGAACTGATCCGGCTGGGTGGCCGCCGCAACGAGCTGGCGGCCAATCTCAGCCATGGCCAGAAGCAGTGGCTGGAAATCGGCATGCTTCTGGCGCAGGAGCCGCAGCTACTCCTGGTCGATGAGCCCGCAGCTGGCATGACCGACGCTGAAACGGCCGAAACGGCGGAGCTGCTCAAGGACATCAACAAGACCCGCTCGGTGGTGGTGGTGGAGCACGACATGAGCTTCATCCGTGCGCTGGGCGTCAAGGTGACGGTGCTGCACGAAGGCTCAGTTCTGGCCGAAGGCTCGATCGACCACGTGTCCTCGAACGAGCGGGTGGTGGAAGTCTATCTGGGGCGGTGAGGGGGCTGTGTTTCCTCCGGCCTGACCAAGGCTCCCCTTCCTCTTCCCCTCAAGGGGGAGAGGGCACTGCGGCAAAAGGAGAGTGCGTTCCTTCTCCTCAAGGGGCAGAGGAATTCTAGCGCGATGAAGGCCCCGCCTCTTGGCCGGGTGAAATGGAGCAGACCATGCTGAGCGTTGAAAAGATTGATCTTCACTATGGCGCGGCTCAGGCGCTCAAAGGCGTATCCATTGAGGCGGAGGCGGGCAAGGTGACCTGCCTGATGGGCCGCAACGGCGTCGGCAAGACCTCGACATTGCGTGCCATCGCGGGCCAGCAGCCGGTCAGCGGTGGGCGCATCCTGTGGCAGGGACAGGATATCTCGCGCCTTGCGCCCCATGCCCGGGCACGGCTTGGCATTGCCGTCGTGCCCCAGGGCCGCGAGATCTTTCCGCTTCTGAGCGTGAAGGAGAATCTGGAAACCGGCTATGCCCCGCTCGCCCGCCGCGACCGGACCATCCCGGAGACCATTTTCGAGCTGTTTCCGGTGTTGAAGGACATGCTGGCACGCCGGGGCGGTGATCTGTCCGGCGGGCAGCAGCAGCAGCTGGCCATCGCCCGCGCTCTCGTCATGCGGCCGAAGCTTCTGGTGCTGGACGAGCCGACCGAAGGCATCCAGCCGTCCATCATCAAGGACATTGGCCGGGCGATCGAGTGGCTGCGCGATCAGGGCACCATGGCGATCATTCTGGTGGAGCAGTATTTCGAATTTGCCCGCGACCTTGCCGACCGTTTTGCTGTGATGGACCGGGGTGAGGTGGTGATGGCGGGGCTGCGCAGCGAGTTGGACGAAACGGAGGTGCGCCGTCACCTGACGGTCTAGTCTTGCAATCCGGTCTACTTGAAACTGGTAGAGCTGGTGTGGCCCGGCATAAGAATTACGCTGTTCTGCGTTTCAAGGTCACGCTGTTGACACGCTTTGTCCTAAACTCGGTCCGATTCGGTATTCGGGGAGACTGGGATGAAGCGGCTTGTGATCGGGGCAGGCATCGTGGCTGTGCTCATGGCATCTGCTGTGGTCATCGTGCCCATGGTGCTGCCGAAAGATGCCATCAAGGCACGGGTGATCCAGGAGGTGGAGGCCGCCTCCGGCCTGCGTCTGCGCATTGACGGCCCGGTATCCATTTCCCTTCTGCCGGCGTTTCATCTCAGCGCGGAAGATGTCGGGCTGTCCGGTGAGGCCGGCGCCCGGGGTGTCGAATTTGCCCGTGCGGGTTCCATTTCCTTCGAACTTGGCTGGGGAGCTCTTTTCGGCGGCGCCATTCAGGTCACCGGCATTGCCCTTGAAACACCGGAGTTCAACCTTCTGGTCGATGGTGAAGGCCGCACATCCTGGGCGCCACGCAAGCCGATGAAACGCATCGAGGGCGTCTTTACCCAGTTCGAAAGCAAGGGCGGCGAGCAGCCAGCGCCAGCGCCCGCTCAGACACTTCCTGACGGTGCGCCGCAGGAAGCGCGGGACCTGGGTGCGCTGGCCCGTGTCGGCTTCGACGACGTTCAGATTCGCGGCGGGCGCCTTGTCTATGCGGACGAGCGTAGCGGGACGCGGCAGGAACTGGCCGATATCAACGGTCGTTTCACGATGCCCGGGCTTGATAAGCAGGCTGATCTGGATGTCAGCGCCATCTGGAATGGCCAATCCGTTCTGCTCGACGCACAGGTGGCGAGCCTCCTGAAACTTGTGGCCGGAGAGACGGCCGCAATCGATCTGATGGCCAAGGCGGGCGGGGTGACAGTCAACGTGGAGGGCGGGCTCGGCCTGTCGCCGCTGGCTGTGGATCTGGCTGTAGACGGCAAGGCCGATTCTCTGGCTGCCATTACGGCGCTTTCCGGCGCCGAAGGTGCGCAGGACAGTGGCGAAGTCTCGCTCGCGGGCCGTGTCGCAGGCGATACGCGCCAGATTGTCCTGCAGGATGGAATGGCAGCCCTTGGTGCGCTCAAACTTGCGCTGTCTCTCAATGCGGACCTGACCGGGAATGCCCCTCGTATTGAAGGGCGTGTCCAGTCTTCGGGCGGCAGCTTGCAGGATGCGCTGAGGCTGGCAAACCTCTCCTTCCCGGCCACGGGTGAGTTTGGCACGGATCTGCGCTTTGCCGCTTCAGGGGCGGATGCGCCCTCTCTGCTGGGGTCGCTGGAACTGTCTGGCCTTGTCTCGGTCGCGGGCGGCACGGTCACCGGCCTTGATCTTGCCGCTGCCACGGGCGGCGATGAAAGCGCCAACCAGATCAGCGGCATCAATGCCAAGGTGAGTTTCGACGGGCTGGACAAACCTGTCACCGTCTCTGGCGGACTGAGCTGGCGGGGAGAGGCCTTCGCCCTGAAGGGGGCTGCCACCCCGGCCATTCTGCTGGCAGGTCTTCCGGCTCCCGTTGATATCCGTCTGGAAGGTGCCAAGGGGGCGCCGGGTTCGAGGGCTCTGCTTCATTGTCCGGCGGCGTTGACGGCTCGGTCTTCGTGGAAACGAAGAGCCTGCGCAACCTGTTGTCCTGGCTGGGCCGTCCGCTTGCGCCGGGCGCAGGCCTTGGCCCGTTCCGGGTGGCGGGTGCGTTTGCCGCCGGGGACAATAGGGTGTCCTTCCGCAATACGGCCTTCACGCTGGACGGCATCAGCGGCAGCGGTGAGGGCAGTCTCGTCTTCGGGGCGGTTCCGAAACTGACGGCTTCGCTCGTGCTCGAAAGCCTGCCGCTTGATCCCTATCTCGGCACGGGCCCGGCGCAGGCACCTGCCAATGCCAAACCCGCTGGAGGTGCTGCAGCACCGTCTGGCGGCGCCAAGGCCGCGAAGGGCTGGAGTAATGCTCCGGTCGATTTCGGCGGACTTGCCGCCTTTGATGCCGATCTGACGCTGACGGCCAAGTCGATCAACTGGGACAGATTCAAGCTCGGTAATAGCGCCCTCAAAGTGGTCATTGCCGATGGCGTTCTGAACGCAGATCTGCAGCAGGTCTCGCTTTATGGCGGCGAAGGCAAGGGGACGCTGACGGTCGAAGGCGGCAACCGCCAGCCGCAGATCCGATCTGCCTTCACCCTGTCCAAGGTCGGGGCACGTGATCTGCTGCGCGATGCCACGGGTATTTCCTGGCTCGATGGTTCGGGCTTTTTCTCCTATGACATCAACACGCGCGGCAGCAGCGAAGCGGAATTGATTGGCAATCTTGGCGGTGAAGCGAAGGTTGAGGTTCTCAACGGTGCCATTCTCGGGGTCAACCTTCCGGATATGGTGCGTAATGTTGCGTCCCGCACGCTGCTGGGCTGGCAGCAGTCCAGCGAGGCGCGGACCGATTTCACCACGCTGACTGCCTCCTTCCAGATCAGTAATGGCGTTGCCGTCAACCAGGATCTTGCACTGGCCGGTCCGCTGATCCAGATGACGGGCAGCGGCACCACCGACATGCCGGGCCGGATGCTCGATTGGCGGGTGGAGCCGCAGATCGTCCCCAGCCTTCAGGGCATTGCGCCGACACCGCGGGCCAAGGGGAATCCAAGACGATGGCTGCGCTCGGCGTGCCGGTCGTTATCCGGGGCTCCTGGGACCGGCCGCAGATCTACCCGGATATTCAGGGCATTCTGGAGAACCCGCAGGCAGCTTATGAACAGTTGCAGCAGGTGGGCGGCGAACTGGTGCAGCTTCTCAAGGTCAAGCCGGATGAGGCGCTGGGAACTGTTGCCAATGACCTCATCAGCCAGACCTCTGGCGGCAAGGTGCAGATCGATGTGCAGAAGGTTCTGGATGGCGAGGTCAGTGACCAGAGCGTGCTGAAGGCTCTGGAGCAGGGCTTCGGGCTGCCGTCCGGCTTCCTGGGGTCGTCGGGGCCGGGCGTGCCGGAAGGGCGCGAGGTGCTCCCGGAAGAGCCGGGTTCGGAATCCCAGCCTCAGCCTTGAGGAAATAAAAGCGGCGTCAGCTGGCTGCGGCAGGCAGGCCAAGGGCCCTGCGCATAGAGGCAAGGCTGTCCTCCAGCCTGCCGGAATTGTCGATGCGGATGACGCCGGGCACGTTTGGCATGTCGATGTCGGCCCGGCTGAGGCGGCGGCTGATCTCTTCCCGGCTTTCGCGTCCGCGCGCCGCCAGCCGCCCGGCCAGCACGTCGATGGGTGCGGTGACCAGCAGGATGATCAGCGAGGCGTATTTCCGGCGCGCCTGATTGAGGATCTGGCGTGAGCCATTGGCGATCACCGTGTGACCGGCGCGGATGCCGTCATCAATGCTCTCCGGCAGGATATAGCCAAGGCCATGCGCCTCCCAGGCAAGGGCAACACGGCCCTTGCTGCAAAGGGAGTTGAACTCGGCGCTGCTGATGGAATCATGATCTTCCGTCGCCCCGTCTTTCGTCCGGGTGATGAGGCGCCGTGCGAAGATGTAGGCTGGATCGCCTTCAAGGCTGTCTCGCAGGGCATTCATCAGCGTATCCTTGCCCGCGCCGCTGGGGCCAACCACCAGCACCAGCCTGCCCGGCCCGAGCATGGCCGTACCGCCATCTGTCTGATGCTGTTGTATCCCGCTGTTCATTGCATGCTCCGTAAATGGCCCGGCTGTGTGTGGTCCGCCAGCCTCAGGCGACGCGCCGTCCCTCGCGCCAGACGCCGCGCACAACCGGCACATTGCCTACCAGCCGCACCTGCACCAGATCGGCCCTGAGACCCGTCTCCAGGCGGCCGCGGTCGGCAAGGCCTGCCATCCGCGCCGGGGTGGCTGTCACCATCGCCATCGCCTGCGGCAGCGAGATGCCCTCGACCTCTCCTGCAAGATGGAACGCGGCCTGCAGCATGGACACGGGCACATAGTCGGAGGAAATGATGTCGAGGCAGCCGTCCTCGGCCAGTGCCTTTGCGGAAATGTTGCCGGAGTGAGAGCCGCCGCGCACCACATTCGGCCCGCCCATCAGCACGCCCATGCCGGCCGCGTGGGAGGCGCGGGCGGCTTCAAGCGTGGTCGGGAACTCGGCAATGCCGGTGCCGAGGCTGACGGCCTCGTCCACATGCGCCACGGTTGCATCGTCGTGGCTGGCCAGAAGGATGCCGCGCTCACGGGCGGAAGCTGCCAGCAGCTTGCGGTGCTGCGGGGCATTCTTGTCCGCAACGGCCTGCCGCATGGCAATGTAGGCTTCCATCTGTTCTTCGGTGAAGTTCTTCTTTGTCTGGTAGTAGACGCGGTACATCTCGATGGAAACGAACTGCCGCTGACCGGGCGTGTGGTCCATCAGCGACATGAGCCGCACGCGTGCATCCTTGCTGAAATGCTCATAGGCGGTCATCACGTCCGGGGCTGAAACCTCACAACGCAGATGGATAAAATGTTCGGCACGCAGGCGTTTTTCCGACTGTGCGCTTTCGATCGCGCCAGCGAGTGCGCGCATGTCGTCCACATTCAGTTCCGCTTCCGCATCCATGCCGACGCGCAGGGCATCAAACACCGTGGTGATGCCGGCGCAGGCAATCTGAGCGTCATGGGCCTGCACCGCGGAAACCGGATTCCAGCGCACCTTGGGCCGTGGAGAGTAGTGCGTTTCCAGATGGTCCGTGTGCAGTTCCACCAATCCGGGGATCAGGAAGTCGCCCTCGCAATCATGCCCATGAGCCGGGAGGCCGCCGTCATCTATGGCGCTGATCGTGCCGCTCTTCACCTCCAGGCTGCCGGTGATGACACTGTCAGGCAGAACGAGGCGGGCGTTGGTGAAGCTGTGCGTGATGTTTGTCATTGTCTCGGGCTCCCGGCGGAAACGGGTATTTGGCGCAGGTTGGGGTCTTGCGGGCCTGTGGATCCCGTGAGGGGCAGGATTTCGACGGCTCGGAATGGCGCGCCGCGTTCTGGCTCGGCAAAAAGACCAAGGCTGGCAATCTGATGGGGGCGGTCCGTCACCCCGGCAAAGTGATCCATGGCAGCCGCTTCAAGGGCAGACATGGTGCTGTCCTCTTCCAGCTTCCCCGAAAGGGTCATGTGAAAGCGGAATTCCTCGAAAACATACGGATAGCCCCAGACCTGCAGGAGCTCCTGCTGGCTGGGTGAGAGGTTTGCGGCAAGACGGCGGGCCATGTCGGCTTCGCTCAGCGGTGCCCGGAAGGGTTCAAAAGCCTCGACACAGGCTGCGGCGAAGCCATTGAGATCAGCGCTTGCAGGCTGTGGGGTCAATGCCAGAAAGCGGCCAAGCCGGGTGACGGAAAGACCGGGAATGGTGAAGAGAGCCGCATGGCTGCAAAAGCTGCGGAACGCAACGCGCAGCGCCTGTTCGTCAGCCCCGGCGGCAAGGGAAAACGGCGCCTTCAAAGTGCCGTGAAAGCCGTAGCGGCGCGGGTCCGCCGTCAGGGTGGCCAGATCCTCAACCGTGAGGCCGGGTATCTCTGGCTGAGGCAAGGCCTTGCCGTCTACCGCGTCGCGTCCAAGCCACGCGGCACCGAGCCGGGTCAAAGGACTGTCTGCGGGGGCAGTGTAGTAGATAGCGTAACGCATCGGGGAAGGCCGTCTTGTCTCAAGAATCGGAGGGCTGGATAAAAGAAGCAATGGCCAGAACTAAGGCTGGCGCATGTAGGCTATGTGACAGAGATGTTGCCGTCCTCAGCTCCGGTGTGGCGTGCATAGGCGGCGAGCCGCTCCTCCAATGTGCCGGAGTGAAGCTCGAACAGATGGTTGTCTTCGTCATAGAAGTACACCGACCGGCCCTCACCGGCAATGCGGGGCCGAGGCGGCCTGACGTCAAGCCCAAGGCTGCGGATGCGCTCCATTGCTGGCTCGATCTCCGCATCATCCACCTTGAAGGCGATGTGATTGTAGCTGCGCTCTGGCAGGCTTTCGCCTTGCATGACGGCGATCCATATATCCCCGGATACAAAGAATTTCTCCGCAGATAACGAAAATCCAGCGCCGCGACTGCAGTAAACCTCGTTGAGGCCAAGGACCTCCGTGAGGATTCGGGCCATTTTTGTGATGTCACGGCAGATAAAAGTCATGTGGGAAACGCCTTGAATCGCCATGGATCAGATTCCTGTTTGCGCATACAGTCAATGCGCGTATATTTTTGCAAGGTTGTCCCATAGGTTGCCTTGGATCAACTTGCTTTTCACCGCGTCATAAGTAATTACTGCAATGCCCTGCCGGACGGGTAAGGGCTGATGAGTGTTTGTTGAATTTGTCTACTTGTATACATTGAGCTGAGCGGCAAAGCAACGCCGTGGCAAGGGGGCGCTGAATGACCGGGTTTGGACCGCTGGACCGGGGAACAGGGATTGCCGTCTGGCGTCAGATAGCCGAGTGGATCCGCACTGAGGCGGCCGCTGGCAGGTTCGTGTCAGGCATGCAGTTGCCGCCAGAAATGGAGCTGGCAGCCCGATTCGGCGTGAACCGGCATACGGTCCGGCGCGCTATTTCGGTGCTGACGCATGAAGGACTGCTTCGAGCAGATCAGGGGCGTGGAACCTTCTTTGCGGGGCGTTCAGTCAGCTATCCGATCTCACGGCAGACGCGGTTCTCCGAAATTCTGGCCGGGCAAGGCCACGCGCCGGGCGGACGCCTGACGGGAGCGGGTGTAGAGGGGGCGAATGAACTCCTTGCTGCGAGACTGGAAGTGCCGGCTGGAACACCTCTGCAGCGGATAGAGACCTTGCGGATGTCAGGGGATGTGCCGGTTTTGGCTGGCACAAGCTGGTGTGAACTGGCCCGGTTTCCTGGCCTTGCTGCTGATTTCGCAGAGACAGGCTCCTTCACCCAGTGTTTCACCAGGGCAGGGCTTGGGGGTATGTCCGCCGCGAAACACGGGTCTATGCTGAACGCGCCACGGTTGAAGACGCCCGGCAGCTGGGAATTGATTTCGGCTCGCCCGTGATGGTGATGGAAGTGATCAATGACGATCCGGGGGCAGTCCGGTGCAATATGCCCGCAGCCGTGTAGCTGCAGACCGGATGGAGCTGGTGGTGCGCAGCTGATCAGTTCTTCTTGCGGGTCCAGCAGGGCTTTGCCTTGCTGGCTTCCTTCCAGCCGCTGCGGGCCTCGGGCCAGGCTGTCCGGGCCTGCGCTTCATGCCATCCAAGGACGAAACCCGACGCCGCGGCAAGGGAGGCCGCCCGCACTGTCTTTCCGGAGCCAGGAGAGAGAGGCCAGCCGTTCGGCCATGGCGACATCGTTGAGATAGCCGAAGACGTCCTGCAGCTTTCTAAGCTGCTTGAGGAAGGTCTTGCGCGCTTCGCTGGGGAACAGGCTGGCGAAAAACTCCAAGCCATAACGGAACTTTTTCAGAGCCTTGCGCATGTCGTGCCGCTCGGTCCGCGACAGCGTGTCAAGCCGCCGGCCATAACTCTGCACCTTGCGCCAGCGTTTGCCTATTGCTTCGCTGGCAAAGAAAATAACAGGTTCGCCGAGCTGCTCCGCCTGACGCGTATCCTCTTCTTTACGCCAGCCCGCCGTCTCACAGTAGCTGCCAATTTCCAGCAGGAAGCTGTTGAAGACCGTGCTTGCCAGTTCCGTTTTCAGGCCCTGCCGCGCAGCCTGCCGGTCCTTGCCAAGCTGTTCCAGCAGCAGCGGAATGTTGATGCCCTCCGGAGCATGGGATGCGAGAGGGGCGGTGATCTCATCGCTCAGCACATCGAGATCGCGCAGGGCCCCGGCTGCGGCAGCAAAGCGGCTTGCCTGCAGGTCCAGTGCGCCGGTGCGGCGCGGATCAAGGACCGGGCGGAACAGCTTGAAAGCGGTACGCAGCCGCCGGAACCCAATGCGCAACTGATGCGGGCCCTCGTTGTCCGTGCTGGTCAGGCAGACCATGCGGGCGGCCGAAATCTGGTCGATGCAGGAGCGCAGGATATGCTGATAGGCGTCTTCCACACTCATCGTGGCGGCAAGGCTGATGGCGCCGGGTTTGCTTGGGGCCTCGTCTTGCCGGATGAACAGCCGGTAGCCGCGCTCTGCCTTGCTCATCGGCGAAAAACGGAAGGCATGGCTGCCCGTCAGCGCCAGTGCGGCCTCATAAAGCGGCGCGATACCCCCGGATTTGAGCTCCAGCTCCAGCTCGTAAAGGGGCTGGCGTTTGTCTCCGGCAACAATCTCGCCTATGTCCAGCGCTGCTTCGATGATGGTGCCATCTTCCCGCGTGAGGTCGCGCTGGGTGCGTTGCATCACCGTCTCGAAACAGGGAACAAGCTCCGCCCCGCCGGTGCAGTCCGCGATCTGGCGGCGGATATCGTCATCGGCGACCTGATCCAGCTGGAACTGCGGACCGCTGACGTCTGTCTCGATCTCGATGGGGGAGGACAGGCCACCCGAAAGCGGCTTGCCGAGTTTGACCGTCTGGATCCAGCGCCGCCCGGATTTGCGCACCCGCGCGGCAATCTTGGCCTTGTGCAGCCGAAGATCCGCCGTGTCGAAATAGATCGACGTGAGTTGCTTTGTTGAGGGTGTGCCGGAGGAAAATCCTGTGACAGCCCCGGAGAACTTCAGGTCCTCCGCTGCGCGAGGTTCAAGCTCGAGCTTGAGTTCGACTTCCTTGTCCGGCGTGCTCATGGCAAAATTACTAACCTGCCGGAAGTTTAGAGTCGACTGCTTTCAGAAGGCCGCCCCGCTCATCCGCGTCCGAACAGGCGGCCGATGCGAGCGCTCACCTTCATCAGGAAGGAAACGGTCCAGGGCATGGGCCGGCGGTTGAAGGCAATCTTGCGCACATAGACCGGCACATGCCAGACAGCGCGGGTGCCTGCTGGAAACAGCATGCTGACACCGGGCCGGCCTTCATAGGTGTTGCCCGCCTCGTCCGTGATGTGCACTTCGCCTTCAAGGAAGAGCACGGTTTCATCCCAGAAAAAGTGCCAGTGGAACGTGCCGGCGGTGCACTCCCAGTGGTCGGTCGAGGACCAGCCGTTGGTGCCGGTAGACAGGCTGGCAAGCCGGGCTTGCGGGGTGCCCTCGATGATCCACTCCCGCCGGATCGGCGCGCTGCGCATGGCGGCAGTGTTGAGTGCCGCGTAGCGGAAGGCGGGCGTCGAGCCGCCCATCTGCGTCATCTGGGGTGCTGCTTCCCCGTCCTGGGGCTTGCCGATGTTACCATTTTCAATCAGTGCCATGATGCCCAGCCTTCTCCTGCCCGGCGGCGCCTCTTTGCCTGCGGGCACCTGCCGTTGGTGGCGTTATGTCACAGGCTGTATTGCCGCGCGGTTTAACCGCAGATCTGCACCGTCTGGAATTTGCAAATGCGGTTAACTGCCGGTGACTGGCTGATCAGGCTTTGCGCTGGTAGCGGGCAGCTTCAGCGGGCCAGCTTTCAATATCATGCGGGCGGCCTTCCTGATCGGCAAAGGTCACCATATCACGGGCAAGGATCGCGTCGAAGAGCAGAACCGAGGTGACAGCCATCCGCCTGCCCCGGTCAAGGATCAACAACTCGAAGCCTTCCTGCAGGCGGGCACGCAGATAGGGCACGATGTCGCTGGCTTTCCAGGCGAGCGGGCGGGCCGGATCGACGAACATCACATAGATGCGCTCGATCGGATCGCGGTGAAAATAGGCACCGGCGTCAAGCGGATGGGGGATCCGGTTGCGGTCCGTGCTGTTGTTCAGCCGGGCGGAGAGATAGGCGCATTGATAGGCAAGACAGGCAGAGGGGCGTTCCGGCTGACCGAAGATGGCACAGCCATGGTCCTTGATGCTGGCGCAAGGCCGGTACATCGGCTTGTCCAGCGGGCCAATCTCGGGGAGTTCGCAGCAATAGGTGCAGGTGCGGCACCAGGATATGCGGGCGCCAGCGTCCTTCTTGCGTTTTGCCTGCCCCACGCGGCATCTCCTCTGCGCTGGTGATCATAAATCACGCGGCAGATTAAAGACTTATCCCTGAAGCTCAAGGCCAGTGACGCGCATGAAGGGGAGGGACGCAAGGCAAGGCGCTAAAGGAGGGCGCTGCACTGGTGCAGCTTGCCTGGAAATGGCGCTGAAAAGTGTGGTGCCCCTGGCCCGAATCGAACGGGCACTCCCTCACGGGAAACGGATTTTGAATCCGTCGCGTCTACCAGTTCCGCCACAGGGGCAGCGTCCTTGGAGCCGCGAATATAGCCAGACTGGCTTTGCCGTCAATCCACCCGGCGTGGCTTTCCCCGCTCCAATCCGCAAATCTCTGCTGCACCGCGAAAATATCCGCAGCGGCACCCTGTTCCCCCGATGACAAAAGCTCCGGCGGCGGCTATGCAGAATGCCATTATGCTGAGAAAACTTTACGACTGGACCCTGTCCCTCGCCTCTGGCCCGCGCGCTCCGCATGCGCTGGGGGCTGTCTCATTCATTGAAAGCTCGTTCTTTCCGATTCCGCCGGATCTGCTGCTGATCCCGATGGTGGTCGCGAACCGGCGCAAGGCTTGGTTCTATGCGGCCATCGCAACGGTTATGTCCGTTCTGGGTGGCATTTTCGGCTATCTGATTGGCGCTTTCCTGTTTCATCAGGTCGCCGAACCGATCCTGTCCTTCTACGGCTACATGGAAAAGTTCGACCGCTTCAGTGAAATCTTCAATGCCTGGGGCTGGTGGTTTGTGTTCATCGCCGGGCTGACGCCGTTTCCCTACAAGGTGATCACCATCGCCGCAGGTGTCACGGGTCTTTCCATGCCGGTCTTTGTCATCGCCAGCATCGTGTCGCGCGGCATACGCTTCTTTGCGGTGGCGGCACTGCTGTATCTCTTTGGTGAGCCAATCCGCAACTTCATCGAAAAGCGCCTTGGTCTCGTCTTCACGATATTTGTGATTCTGCTTGTGGGCGGCTTCGCTGCTATCAAGCTGCTGTGATATCGCATGAGGATCTGAAATGACGTCGCTTCAGCGGGCCAGGGCGGCCAATCTGCTTCTGCTTCTGGGGGCACTGCTTCCATCGCGGCTGCCTGGGGCTTCCAGCTTATTGGCGGGTATCTGCCCTGCAAGCTGTGCCTTGAGCAGCGCGTGCCCTATTATGTGGGGCTGCCGCTGGCTGTGCTGGCGCTGCTTGCTCTTCTGACCCGCCGCACCGGCATTGCCACGGTACTGCTGCTTCTCGTCGCGGCGGTCTTTGCTTATGGGGCTGGGCTTGGCGCTTATCAGTCCGGAGCCGAGTGGGGCTTCTGGATGGGGCCAACCGACTGCGGCGGCGGCGGTGCCACACCCAAGTCTGCGGCCAACATGTTGCAGGCGCTGCAGAACACCCGCGTCGTCTCCTGCACGGAAGCCAGCTGGCGCCTGTTCGGCCTGTCTTTTGCGGGCTGGAACATGGTGGCCTCTGCCGCAGTGGCTGTTCTGGCGCTATTTGCGGGTTATCAGGCCCGCAAGGGCTGAGAGGGGACACGGCCATGGGTGAGCGGGAACGGCGGGCAAAGGCCAGGGAGGACGAAGCCAGGCGGGCCCTGTCACGTGTCCAGGCCGAGAGCGAGACCATCCTGGGCTCCACCACAAGCCGCATGGCCAGCCATGCCCAGCGTCATTTCGGCGCTGCTGACAAGAACCAGAACGACCGGATCGAGGTCTGGGGCACGCGTATCGGCCGGATCGCCGGCCTGCTGTTCGCTGTTGGTCTGGTTATCTATCTGGTCAGCGCCTATCTGATGTGAACCGTGAGTTCACAAGAGGCGATTTGATGAGTGACCGGATAGAAGGGGCTGACCCGCAGATTGCGGCTGTTGCTGCCATGGTGGCTCCGGGGCTGGATGCCTTCGAGATCATCGCCCTTCAGGCCTATGCGCAGCTTCCCGAAGAGTTTCTGGCACTTTGCGAGGGTGTGGTGATCACCGTCGCCGATTTCCCCGATGAGGAGATGCTGGAGAGTGTCGGTCTGGAGGACCCATTCGAGCTGATGGGGCTGTTTCAGGGCATCGGCCTTGCACAGGGCGGAGACATGTTCCAGACCGGGCAGCACCCGAACCGGGTGTGGCTGTTCCGCCGCCCCATTCTTGATTACTGGGCAGAGCATGAGGAACAGCTGGGCGATGTGGTGACCCATGTTCTGGTGCATGAGATCGGCCACCATTTCGGCCTGTCGGACGAGGATATGGAAGCAATCGAGGCCGCAGCGGGCTGACCCGCGCGGCCTCGTTTTTGCTGCCAGTGCCGGACATGAAGCCCGGCATTACAGTGTCACTTGTCTTCAGTCTTGGCGCGTTCGATCGCCTCGACGATCAGCTGGCGGGCCTTTTCCGGGCCTTCGACGCCGGTGACCTTGACCCACTTGCCGGGCTCCAGATCCTTGTAGTGCTCGAAGAAGTGCTTCACCTGCTCCATGGTGATCGCCGGAAGATCGTCAACCGAATTGACGTTCTCGTAGCGGCGGGTCAGCTTGGTGCTGGGAACGGCAATGATCTTTTCGTCCTGGCCGCTCTCGTCTTCCATCATCAGCACGCCGATCGGGCGGCAGCTCATGATGGCGCCGGGGATGATCGGGCGCTGGTTGATCACCACCACGTCGATGGGGTCGCCATCGCCGCACAGGGTGTGGGGCACGAAGCCATAGTTACCCGGATAACGCATCGGGGTGTAGAGGAAGCGGTCCACGTACATGGCACCTGCTGCCTTGTCCATCTCGTACTTGATCGGCTCGCCGCCGACCGGAACTTCGATGATGACGTTGATGTCTTCCGGCGGGTTCTTGCCGATCGGCACCGCATCAATACGCATGAGCTTGCTCCTTGAGTTGCTGCGCAGGTCTATTGCAGGGACCGCGCCGCGAAGCAAGGGGCAAGTGTGGCAGAGCGTTGAAATCCGGGCTTTTTGTAGCCGCAGGGTGATGGCTCCGGCAGGGGCGTATCAGCGCTCCGTCTCGCGCCAGCAATAGATCGACAGCTCGAGCCGCTTGCCACCCGTCTGGTGCCAGGAGCGGCCGGTCAGCACGCCGCCAAGCGCGGCATAGAAGCCGCAGGCCGGTTCATTGTCCGTCAGAACGCGTACCGCAAGGCCTTTGAGCCCGCGCCGTTCAAGGCAGGTTCTGACGCTGGCAAACAATCTCCGGCCAAAGCCGAGGCCCTGATACTCCGGTTTGAGATAGAGCTCGTACAGTTCACCGGCACAGCCAGTGCCCCGCATGCGGCAGGGGCCATAGCTGGCATAGCCAGCCACTTCACCCGCCACTTCCAGCACTTCGATCTCGACACCCTTGTCGATGGCATCATGCCACCAGCCGCCGCTGCGGCGGGCGACAAAACGCTCCAGATCCAGCCCGTCGAGCATGCCCCGGTAGGCAAGACGCCACGCGTCGGCATGCACGGCCGCAAGGCTGGCCGTGTCATCATGTCTTGCGGGGCGCAGTTCCACGAGGCTCGTCGTCATGGGCAGATGATAGCCGGGCGGGAGACAAACTGGAAGCGGGCAATCAACGGGGAAGGGTGGCGTGCCGCCACGGCAAATGAAAAGGGCCAGCACGAGTGCTGGCCCTTCAAGTCCCCGTCCGAATGTACTTCAGCACTCAATCTGATCAGCTCCGTTCCGGGGGCTGGGGGGCTAATGCGTACCGGAACCAGAACCGTTCAGGCCGAACGGGTATGATCATAAGATGGTGGGCCAACGTGGCGTGTGAAGGGCTCAATTGAGGCAAAAGCAAGGTATCTTTTCAGCTTTCCTGCGGCCTTGAACCCCTGCGACGCGCAGGCTTGCCAGTGCGCCCCGCAAGGGGCATCATGACAACTCAATGACATATCCTCGCCGGCAGGCATCAGCAGGTCTGATTCCGCAGCAAGGTTGACGGGAGGTGGCATGAGCGAGAGCGAAGGAGATGCAGCCGGACAGCCGCAAGGCTTTCCTCTGGAGATGCCCGTCCGGTCAGACAGTCCGCCCGGAGCCGGTTCCCAGGTCAATGCTCACCAGCACGGTGCGTCCCAGACCGCCGTTCCGCAGCCCCCGGCGAAACCCGTCGTTTCCTTCGACCGGCGCGAGCTCGATCAGATTTTGCGCATCTATGGCCGCATGGTCGCGGATGGAGAGTGGCGGGACTATGCCATCGACCTGATGAAGGACCGGGCCGTCTTCTCCGTCTTCCGCCGCAGCAGTGAAATGCCGCTTTACCGGATCGAGAAGGACCCGAAGCTTGCCCGCCGCCAGGGCGCCTACAGCGTGGTGGCCACGGGCGGCATGGTGCTCAAGCGCGGGCACGAGCTGGCGTCGGTGCTTAAAGTATTCGAAAAGAAGCGCCACTTGCGGCTGGTGGATGCCTGAAGTCAGACAGACTGCCCCTTGATGAACAAAAGCCCCCGTGCCGTCTGGTCCGGGGGCTTTTGCTTTCAGCTTGTTTCAGGCCTCAGAAGCGCAGGCTCAGTTCGGCGTTCACCGAATGGGACTGGGCGTTGCGGCGCAGTTCCCCACCATAAGTCAGCTTGCCGGTCAGCTTCTGACTGGCGTTCGTGGCAGCAACACCGAGGTTCAGCCGTCCGATATCACGCCCGAGATCGGGCGCTGCGCTGTTCATGGGGCGGCCCAGCATCTGGACCTTGCGGCCTGCGGCAACCGGCCCGAGGGCGCGGGCGTAGGCGATGTCCATCATCGGCGTCACGCTGTAGCTGCCCAGTGCAATGGGCGTTGCCGACAGGCGCAGGCCAACACCGGTTTCCGAGCCCGTGGAGGTGGAGCTGCGCAGGCTGACATTGAACACGTCGGCCCCCGTTTCGCTGCCAGAACCCAGCCACTGGTGGCGGACACGGCCGTGCACATAGGGCCGCGCCAGCAAGCCTTCGGTCTCGAAGGTCATACCGATGCGGGCCGAAGCGGAGAGGCCGAGATCCGTGGTCTTCGTCTGACCATTGACCGCGAGGCTGGTGCCGGACCCGGTGATGTTGTTGCGGTCGAGGGTGTTCTCGAAGCGCGAGAAGCTGGAGGCGGCCTCCAGGAAATAGCGGTCATAGGTGTAGCCGCCATAGATCAGGGCATGCAGGCCGTTGATGCGGCCTCGGTCACCGGCGCTGTGCATGGACGAGGTGCTGAAGCCGCCCGCTGCGCCAAGGCGCAGATTCTCTGTTGCGATAAATTCGCCGCCCACAAGAAGGCCCGCGCTGCGGCTGGTGGAGGCGGCGGAGGTGGAGGTGCCGTCCATCAGGCTGACGCCCGCCAGCGACTGCACCCAGAAGCGGCGGCTTACTTCGCTGGGCGCTGCCCCATTTGTAGAGACGGCGACGGCCGGTCCTGCCGGATCCAGCAGCGCGCTGGCACGCTGCTCGGTAATACCCATGATCTGGTTGACGGCCTGCGTCTGCACCTGTGCAGTCTGCGAGAAGGATGAGACCTTTCTGACGTCATTTGTACTGGTCAGCCGGTCGAGGTTGAGCAGACCCCAGCCGTATTGCTTATCGATACCGGCTGCGCCGATATCCGAGGCGGTCATCAGAACGAGACGTGCCAGCTGCTCCGGGGTGGCATTGGGGTACATCTGCTGGGCGATTGCCAGTGCACCCGTGACGTGGGGCGTGGCCATCGAGGTTCCGGAGAAGCGCACGTAACCACCAGTGTTGGCCGTGGAATAGATGCCGTCATTTTCCTGATCATCACCGCCGCCAGGTGCTGCCAGGCACCACATCATCGTGACGCCGCAGTGGTTGGAATAGGCCGGCGAGGTGCCATCGCGGCCGACGGAGGTCACGGCAATCCAGTTGGGCGTCAGTTCCGGGTAGAGATAGGGCATGGCAGCCTGGACACCAGCGTCCGTAGCGCCGTCATTACCCGTTGCCCACACGAGCACCGCGCCCCGGCGCGCCGCCTCGCGGGCGGCAGCCAGAAGTTCGCCATCATCTTCTTCAAAGGAAGCCCGGTCAGCTGCCAGATCGCCCGAGGGCACATAGACGTAGCTGCCCCAGGAATTGTTGAAGATGCGAATGCCATTGTCGAGGCCGTATTCGAGCACCCGTGCTGCGTATTCGTCCTCGATCTTGCCATTGCTGTCCATGATGGCGAGGTTTACGAGCTTTACGCCCGGTGCCACACCCATCATGCCAATGCCGTTGGCGGATGCTCCGATGATGCCCGCCACGTGCGTGCCGTGGCCATCGGCGTCCGTGAAGGTCGCCATCTCCTCCGAGCCATTGTAGTTGAGGGCGCTGAGATTGGCGATCAGGTCCGGATGGCTGGCGAGAATGCCGGTATCAAGGACACCAACCGTAACACCGGCTCCGGTATAGCCACGGGAATGGGCGATCGGGGCGCCGGTCATCAGCAGCCCCCATTGGGCATCGTATTCGTTGACCGGCACAAGCGGCGCTGCCTGCGTTGCTGCAAGGCTCAGGAGGAGGGTAGACGCTGCTGTTGCACCAAAAAGTGCGGAGCGCAGAAAATTCGGATGTGTACGCATATCAGCCCTGAAAACCACTTAAACTGTCTTTGTATCCTTCAAGGTTGAGCGCAGTGCAATCAACGTCCGGTGATGGTAGTTTTTGGGTTGATCTGAAAACAAAAAGGGCGCGGTGGTGATCCGCGCCCTTTGTTTCTCTTGTCTGCTTGCGCTTATTCGCGGTTGCCGAACAGCTGCAGCAGCATGATGAAGAGGTTGATGAAGTCGAGGTACAGGCGCAGAGCACCCATGATCGACTTCTTGGCAACGGCTTCGCTGCTGTCGCCTTCGTAGTACATTTCCTTGATCTGCTGGGTGTCATAGGCGGTGAGGCCTGCGAACACCAGCACGCCGATCACCGAGACAGCGAACTGCAGGGCGGACGACGCCAGGAAGATGTTGACCACCGAGGCAATGATGATGCCGATCAGGCCCATCATCAGGAACGAGCCCCAGCCCGACAGGTCCTTCTTGGTGGTGTAGCCGTAGAGGCTCAGCGCACCAAAGGAAGCGGCGGTGATGAAGAACACGCGTGCGATCGATCCGCCCGTGTAGACGAGGAAGATCGAGGACAGGGATGCACCCATGAGGGCGGCATAGACCCAGAAGCTGATCTGCGCGGTCGAGGTGCTCATGGACTGGATGCGCATTGACAGGAAGAACACCATGCCAATGGGAGCCAGCATGACCAGCCACTTCAGCGGCGAGGCATAGAGCGCATAGCCAAGATCCGAGAGCATCGTGCCGTTGCCGAGAACGGCAGCGGCGGCTGCCGGATCAGTGGTCGTCGCAAACTGGGCGAGGCCCAGAGCGATGAAGCCAGTGATGGCAAGACCGATGGTCATGTAGTTGTAGACGCCCAGCATGTAGGAGCGCAGGCCCTGGTCAATGCCGGCATCGGCGTAGCGGCCGGCGACCGCGTACGGTGCTTCATTTTTCCGGTCGAACGTCGACATGTGTTGTTTCCCCTTCATTGGTTACGCGGGAGGGACACTCCCAAACCGCCTCGACGGACTACTCCGTTTGCTGAAGAATATGGGCGGGGTTTGGTACCGGCACAAGGGCAAATGACCAAAAAACCGGGTTGGCGCAGGTTACAAAAAGTCATGTCCGGTCTCCGGGACAGATCCTGCCGCCCCGGAGACTGTGCGCAGGCGCTCAGAGATTGCGCAGCACCGGGGCAGGCTTCTTGCCCAGCACCCGCCAGGTGCCGATAAGGCCGAAGCCGACAGTCAGCACCAGTGCGGCCAGCGCTGCGGTGACCGCGGTGCCGGGCAGCAGCGTGAAGGACCCGTTCATCACCTGTGTGATGACGAACCATGCAGCCAGGGAACCGGCCAGCACCGCAAACACAGCCGTGCCGAGGCCGAGCATCGCATATTCCATGGCATAGGCGCCGGTCAGACGGGCGCGGGTGGCGCCGAGTGTCTTCAGAATCACCGCGTCATAGATGCGGCTGCGGTTTCCGGCAGCCAGTGCACCGGCCAGCACCAGAATGCTGGAAATGAGCGTGATGGCGGAGGCTGCCCGGATGGCAACGGCCAGCTGGGCGACGAGATCGTTCACCTGCGCCAGCGCATCCTTGACGCGGATGGCCGTCACGGTGGGGAAGGCGGAGGAGACGGTTTTCAAAGGCCAAGTTCCCGCTCTGCCGGCACATCCGGGTCCCAGGTCACGGTCATCAGGAAGGCATGCGGGGCGCCAGCGAAGGTGTTGGAGGAGAAGACCATCACGAAGTTAATGGCGAGTGATTCCCATTCCACCTTGCGGGTGTTGGCGATCTTCGCCGTGATTTCCCGGCCCAGCACATTGACGGTGATCCGGTCGCCGACCGCAAGACCCAGTTCGGTGGCCAGTTCATCATCGAAGGAGACCAGTGGTTCGCCGCTGTAACCCTCCGGCCACCACTCTCCCTTCATCAGGGTGGAATTGGCCGGCAGGCTGTCCTGATAGGTGATGCCCCGGTCGCCGCGCAGCACCCAGGCGGCGCTGGCCGGCGGGGTGATCTGGTTCACCGGCACGTCTTTGAGGCTGACGAGGCGGCCGCGCAGCATCGGCACGCTCTGGATCTTTGCATCTCCGGCTTCCTGCTTCAGCAGGGTCTCGAAGGCATCGCGCTCGGTGCTTTGGATGTCGATGAAGAAGAAGCTCGGCGCCTTCTCGGCGATCGTTGCCGTTAGTTCCCGGCGCAGGTTGCCGTCGATGAGGGCCAGCGACACCAGCAGTGTCAGGCCAAGGCCAAGCGACAGCACCACGGAGGAGGTGAGGGCGCCGGGCCGGTGGATATTTGCAATGGCGAGCCTGAGGCCGGTGGAGCGCACCTGCGGTGCCTTGCGGGCCAGCATCATCATCAGCCGCGCCACCCCGCCCAGCAGCAGGAAGGAAGCGGCAGATGCCACAACATAGATGGAGGCAATGCGCTTGTCTTCGGCAAGGAAGATGGCGATGCCTGCCAGTGATGCGGCAGCAATGACGGTCGCGGTCAGGTAGCGCTTGCGTGGCCAGACCTTGGCTCCCGTCACCTGATCGCGGAACAGGGCGGTGGGTGCAACGTCATGGGCGCGGCCCAGCGGCCAGATGGCAAAGGCCAGTGCCGTCAGCATGCCATAGAGCAGGCCGAGGCCAAGCTCAGACGGGTAGACGGAAACCGCCAGCTTCACGGGCAGAAGACCGGAAATCGCGCCTGCTGCGGCAAAGGGAATGATGGCTCCCGCCACAAGGCCGATGGCGATACCGATGGCGGCGATGATCATCATCTGGATCAGGTAGATGCGGAAGACGAGATCGCTGCTGGCGCCCAGGCATTTGAAGCTGGCGATCACCTCGCGCTTGCTCTCAAGGAATGCCCGCACCGCATTGGCAACGCCGACTCCGCCCACGACCAGCGCGGTGAGGCCCACCAGCGTCAGAAACTGGGTGAAGCGCTCGATGTTGCGCTCCAGACCCGGCGAGGCGCTTGCACGCGACTGGATGCGCCAGCCGGCCTGCGGGAATTTTTCCCGCGCCTGTTCGATCAGCGTGATGATGCCTTCATCCGTGGTGCTGGATGGCAGTTTCACCCTGTAGGACCAGGTGACTAGGCTTCCCGGCTGGACGAGGCTGGTTGCGGGCAGGGCCGTTTCGCTCAGCATCAGGCGCGGGCCGAACTCCAGTCCGCCGGACAGTTTGTCCGGTTCGGTCGCAATCATGCCGGTAAGGGTGAGAGTGGCCCGGCCAACCGAGATCTTGTCACCGGTATTGAGGCCAAGGCGGGCAAGCAGTGAGGCATCGGCGACGGCGCCGAAACTGCCATCGGGCTGACGGCCCATGGCCTGAACCGGGTCCGTGCCGCCTTGCAGCGTCAGGGTGCCATAGAGCGGATAGGCGCCATCGACGGATTTCAGTTCCACAAGTGCCTGATCGCTGCCGTCGGGCTTGCGGGCCATGGCGCGCAGGGTTGCTGTGCGCGTCACTTCACCAAGGCTCTGCACATACGCATACTCGGCAGCATCTGCCTCGCGGTGGACGAGGCGGAAAGACATGTCGCCGCCGAGGATCGATTGTCCTTCGTTGGAAATGCCCTCCGTCAGCGCCCGTGACACCGAGGCAACGCCGGAGATGGCGGCAACGCCAAGGGCGATGCAGGCGATGAAAATGTAGAAGCCCCGCAATCCGCCGCGCAGCTCGCGCAGGGCAAAGCGGAAGGCGAGGGCCAGCGAGCGGTTGCCGCCTGACGGGGCCGGGGCAAAGGCCGTCATGCGCGGGCCTCCGCCGGGGATGCGTGATGCTCCTCTTCCACCTGGCCGGAGCGCATCCGCACCACCCGGTCGCAGCGTTCGGCCAGCGCCGGGTCATGGGTCACCAGCACCAGCGTGGTACGGCGGCGGGCGATGGCTGCGAACATCAGCTCGACGATCTGATCACCCGTCGCAGCATCCAGGTTGCCGGTCGGTTCGTCGGCGATGAGAATTTCCGGCTCCACCACCAGAGCGCGGGCCACGGCAACGCGCTGCTGTTCGCCGCCGGACATCTGCGCGGGATAGTGGGAAAGGCGGTGGCCGAGGCCCACGGCTTCGAGTTCTGCACGTGCCTTTTCAAACGCCTTTGGGTCGCCGGCAAGCTCCAGCGGCACGGCGACATTTTCCAGCGCCGTCATGTTGGGCACCAGATGGAAGGACTGGAAGATGATGCCGACATTGCGCCCCCGGAAACGCGCAAGCTGATCCTCGCTCAGCGGCGTCAGGTCGGAGCTTGCGACGATAACCGAGCCCTTGTCGGCACGCTCCAGCCCTGCCATCACCATCAGCAGCGTGGACTTGCCGGAGCCCGATGGGCCGACAAGCCCCGTGGAGCTGCCAGCTTCGATTTCCAGATCGACACCCTTGAGAATGTGAACCCGGCCTGCGCCATCGCCGAGACTGAGGTGAACTCCCTTGAGCGCAATGGCTGGTCCATTCGTCATGTGTGACCCTATATAAGTTTGGTGCCCGGATGAGAGACAGGACGGTTCCCGTCATTGGGGCATCGGTAAAATCGCATGGTCCCGCTGCCTGCGGGTCTTCCGGGTGCATATGGGGCCCTGTCACGGAGTGATCCAGACCGCCATGTTCAAGTTTGTGTATCTGTTTGTCGTCTTCGCCCTTTCAGCAAGCCTTTCTGCGGGCAATGCGCTCGCCAATGACACGCCTGTGAAGATTGTTGTGCTCGGTGACAGCTTGTCGGCCGGCTATCAGCTTGCGCCCGATGAAGCTTTTCCCGTGCAACTGGAAAAGGCGCTGAAGGAGAAGGGCGAAAACGTCACAGTGATCAATGCGGGCGTTTCCGGTGATACCTCCTCCGGCGGCCTGTCGCGGCTCGACTGGTCCGTACCGCAGGACGCGGATGCAGTGATCGTGGAACTGGGCGCCAATGATGCCCTGCGCGGCATTGATCCGGCTGCCACCCGCAAAAACATCGAGGCCATTGTCTCCCGCCTGCGGGGACGCGGCGTCGAGGTGCTGGTGGCGGGCATGATGGCGCCGCGCAATCTGGGCGAGGACTATGCTGCGGCCTTCGATCCCATCTTTGCGGATGTGGCGAAAGCCCACGATGCGCTGCTGTATCCCTTCTTTCTGGAAGGGGTGGCAATGAAGCCGGAGCTTAATCTGGCTGATGGCATGCACCCGACCGGTGAAGGGGTTTCGGTCATCGTTGCCAATGTGCTACCTGTCGTGCAGGACCTTGTTGCCCGTGCCCGGCAGAAGTAACGTCTGCCCCGCCGGGTCCCGCCTTTCGCGGCTTGCCGCGCCTGCCACATTGTCTTGAACCGAAGATTTTTCAAAACGCGAGGGATGCTCCGATGGATCAACGCCGTCTTGGCCGTACCGATATCATGGTCAGCTCGATCTGCCTTGGCACCATGACCTTTGGTGAGCAGAACACCGAGGCCGAAGGCCATGCCCAGCTGGATTACGCGCTGGATCATGGCGTCAACTTCATCGACACCGCAGAAATGTATCCGATCCCGCCGAGCGGCGAGACGCAGGGGCGCACCGAGCGCATCATCGGCACATGGCTGAAGGCACGCGGCACCCGTGACAAGGTCGTTCTGGCCACCAAGGTGGCAGGCCGTTCGGACAGCACCTACTACCGCAAGTCCGGTGAGGAAGTCCGTCTGACCCGTCCGCAGATCCGCGAGGCGATCGAGCGCAGCCTGAACAATCTGCAGACCGACTATGTTGATCTCTATCAGGTGCACTGGCCGGACCGCACGGTTCCTGGCTTTGGCTCGAACCCCACCCGCTGGAATGATCCGGCGCCCGCTCCCGACGAAACGCCGATTGCTGAAACGCTGGCGGCCCTGAGCGAGCTGGTCAAGGAAGGCAAGGTGCGCCACATCGGGCTGTCGAACGAAAGCTCCTGGGGCACGATGACCTATCTGAAGCTGGCGGAGGCCGAAGGCCTCGCGCGGCCGGTGTCGATCCAGAATGCCTACAACATGCTGAACCGCACCTTCGAGACGGGGCTTGCGGAAATTTCCCTGCGCGAGAATGTCAGCCTGCTCGGCTATTCACCGCTGGCGCAAGGGGCGCTGACGGGCAAGTATCTGGATGGCGCTCTGCCCGATGGATCGCGCAAGAAGCTCTATGACCGCCTGCAGCGCTATGAGAAGCCGGGTGCAGAAGAGGCTATCCGGGCCTATGTGGAACTTGCCCGTTCAGCCGGCATTGATCCGGCCCAGCTCGCCATCGCCTTCCCGCTGACCCGCAGCTTCATGACCTCGGTGATCATCGGTGCCACTTCCATGGCGCAACTGCAGACGGCCATCAGTGCGGCGGATGTGAAGCTTTCGCCGGAACTCATCGAGAAGATCGACCTGCTGCATCAGATGCACGGCAACACCTCGCCCTGATCTGAAGATCTACCGCTGCGGCAGATTTCCGGGCGAATCAATCTCCTGCGCGGCGCCGTTGGCGCCGCGTCTCTTTGGGCGGTGCAAAGCTCCGTCTTTTCAAGGCCTTTGCGAATCTCCTTGCGCAGTGCGGCAAGATGCTCCCTCATGGAGAAACCAGCGACAGCGGAGGGTTGCCCGATGCCGCGATTGTTTACAGGTCTCGAAATTCCGGCCCAAACCGGCCTGCACCTGTCCATGCTCCGCGGAGGCCTGCGGGGTGCCCGCTGGATTGATCCCGAGAATTACCACATCACCCTGCGCTTCATCGGCGACATCGACGACCGTACGGCTGATGAGGTGGCCGATGCCCTGTCGCGCATCCGGCGGGACCCGATCGAGATCCGGCTCAACGGCCTTGGCTCCTTCGGCAATGGCAAGCCGCATTCGGTCTGGGCGCGGGTGGAACCTTCCGCCCAGCTTGCCGAGCTTCAGGCCGAGCAGGAACGTATTCTGCAAAGGCTTGGGCTGCCGCCGGAGCGGCGCAAATACATGCCGCATGTCACCATTGCCCGCTGCAAGACCGCCAGCAATACGGACGTTGCCCGCTGGCTGGCGGAGCGCGGGAGCTTCCAGGCGTCAACCTTCCTTGCAGGACGTTTTGTCCTGTTCTCTTCCCGTGCCAGCATCGGCGGCGGGCCGTATCTGGTGGAAGAGGCCTTTCCGCTGGCCGCGTGACGGGGTGGACGGCAGGCGCCTTGAAACGGGCACGTTGCCGCGACAGCTTATGTCTATCTAAGGCAAGGGAAAAGGCATGATAGACGGTGGTTTGCTGGTTCTGCAGCTGGTCCGGACGGCGATTGGCTTCATGCTTGGGCTGATAGGTGCCGGGGCGTTTCTCGCATTTGGTTTCTTCCGGGATGTGTTTTTTCACAATGAACCGGTGATGGCCGGTGCCGTCACCGGTGCGGCACTGGTTTCTGCGGCATTTCTTGGTGCTCTTGCCTTCGCGCCCTCCTTCTTCGCCATTGCCCTGGCCGAAATCCTGCGGCTTCGCAGCATCGTCTACCATGTGGGGCTGGCAGGGCTGATTGCGGCAGGGTTCTGGATCATGGGGGACGGTGCCATCATCTCAAATGGCAATGCCGGATGGCTGCCGGGCACCACTGTGGCGCTCGCCGCCGGTTTTGTCGGCGGCTTCATCTACTGGCTTGTTGCCGGGCGTACATCAGGCTGCTGGAGGCGGACGGAAGACACCATGGGCTGAGACCCTTGCGTCTCCGTTCTGGTCAGAGCTCCCGGCTGCCCTTGAGCACATCTTTCGCGGCTTCGGTATGTTCTGGCCGCATGTGGGCGCGCACCATGGCGATGGCCCCCATCAGCACGGTGGCATCATCGCCAAAGCCGATGCCGAGAATGAAATCCGGTACAATGTCGAGCGGCAGGACGAAATAGGCCAGTGCCGCCAGCAGTGTGGCGCGCACCTTGTGCGGGGTTGCCGGATCCAGCGCACAGAAATAGGCCGCAACCACATCATCCATGAAGGGCACCTGACGGGCCGCCTTGCGCAGCGTCTCCAGTAGTTTTTCCCGGATGCGGCGGGATTTCTGCTCGTCCGTGTCCAGCTCCGGCCCAAGGATTTCCGGATCAAAGCCGGGTGCTTCGGTATGATGCGTCATGGCCATCCTCTCCGCAGCCGGTGCTTCCTGTGCATACCGGCTACGGGCAGGATATGGTGGTGTTGTGCTGCTCCCTCAAGGGATAGCGGCCGGACGCTCGTCAGAGCGCCCGGATTTCCAGCACGCGCCGGGCGATCACTTGCGCCTGAATTTCTGCGGCGCCCTCAAAGATATTGAGGATGCGCGCATCGCAGAGTACGCGGGAGATCTGATACTCCAGCGCAAAGCCGTTGCCGCCGTGGATCTGCAAGGCATTGTCCGCCGCTGCCCAGGCAACGCGTGCACCCAGCAGCTTGGCCATGCCCGCTTCCAGATCACAGCGCCGGCCGGAGTCCTTTTCTGCGGCGGAGAAATAGGTGAGCTGGCGGGCCAGCATCAGCTCTGCTGCCATCAGCGCCAGCTTGTCAGAGACGCGCGGAAAGCTGATCAGCGGCTTGCCGAACTGGACGCGCTCCTGAGCATAGCGCAGTCCGAGGTCGAGTGCGGCCTGTGCAACGCCAAGGGCGCGTGCGGCGGTCTGGATGCGCGCACCCTCGAAGGTCTGCATCAGCTGTTTGAAGCCCTGACCGGTCTCGCCGCCAAGCAGGTTCTCCACCTTCACCTCGAAGCCGTCGAAGGCGATCTCGTATTCCTTCATGCCCCGGTAGCCGAGCACCTCGATTTCGCCGCCCGACATGCCGGGAGCGGGGAAGGGCTCCTCATCCGAGCCGCGCGGCTTTTCGGCGATGAACATGGACAGACCCTTGTAGCCAGGTTCATCCGGATTGGTGCGGGCCAGCAGCGTCATGATGTCGGCGCGCACCGGATGGGTGATCCACGTCTTGTTGCCGGAGACCTTCCACACGTCCCCTTCCTTCACGGCGCGGGTGCGCAGCGAGGCAAGGTCAGAGCCTGTATTGGGTTCGGTGAAGACCGCGGTTGGCAGGATTTCGCCCGAGGCGATCTTCGGCAGCCAATAGGCTTTCTGCTCTTCCGTGCCGCCGCACAGGATCAACTCTGCCGCAATTTCCGAACGTGTGCCGAGCGAGCCGACACCGATATAGGCGCGGGACAGCTCTTCCGAGACGACAACCATGCTCTGCTTGCCAAGACCCATTCCGCCGTATTCTTCCGGAATGGTCAGGCCGAAGACGCCAAGTTCCGCCATCTGGGTGACCACATCCATGGGAATATAGTCGTTGGCCAGATGCCATGCGTGGGCATGCGGGCTCACCTTGTCATCGGCAAAGCGGCGCATTTCGGTGCGGATCTGTTCGAGCGTTTCATCAAGGCCGCTGTCGCCGAAAATCGAATGACCTTCCTGATGACGGATAAGGTCCGTCAGTTCAGCACGAACCTCAGGCAGGGCGCCGTCTGCAATCAGATCCTGCACGCAGGCCCGCAGTGCTGCCGTGTCTTCCTCGCCAAGGCCAAGGCTGGCAAGCCGGATGAACTCGCCCTGGTTCATCGGGATGCCGCCAAGGACCTGCGCCAGATATTCGCCGAAGCCGAGGCGTATCGTCAGTTCTTCAAGGCGACCGAGGCGGCCTTCGGCCAGCAGGCGGCGGCCATAGGCATCCATCTGCCGCAGGGCCTCCACATAGGTCGCGAGCCAGGCGAGGCCGTGGGTGGCGTGCTGGTGGCGGTCCATGGCTGCTGCAGACAGTCCCTTGCTGTCCGTTACCTTCGCCCGTACGGCCCGTGTGGCTGCATCCAGCAGTTCATCCAGCGCGGCAACGGCCTCTCCCGTTTGCGCAAACAACTGTTCCACTGGGGTGTCTTTCCCGGCTGCGTTACTGGCTGCCTTGTGTCCCAGAGCCATGCCCATCCGTCCGTCCCTTTGCATTTGTTGTTTATTGCATTGCATTGTGGAAAGCATGTTGCGCTGCACCTGCGGCTTTGTCGAGGCCGCAGCTCTAAGCCTTTCGGCCAAGCAGGCAGTGCCGCAAAAGCAGCATGCACTTGACGCCTGCACGCCAAACGGGCCACATCGGGGATATGAAGCTGATAAAGTCTCTGCCCGCCAGCTTCCGCGTCCTGTGGGATGCGGTCAGCCACTTCAATACGGATGACGGCTGGGCCATGGCCAGCCATGTGGCGCTGTCGACGCTGCTGGCGCTGTTCCCGTTCCTGATTTTCATTGCAGCGCTCACCGGCTTCCTGGGCCTCTCAGGCGTGGCTGATCAAGTCTCGGCACTGATTTTCGATGCCTGGCCTCCAGTCGTGGCCGCCCCTGTTGCCGATGAGATCAACAAGGTGCTGACGGTGCGCCGCGGCGACCTCCTGACCTTTGGTGCCGTGGCTGCGCTGTGGTTTGCGTCCAACGGGGTGAGTGCGGTTCGGCTGGCGCTCAACCGGGCCTACCGGGTACGCGAGACACGATCCTTCATCTGGTTGCGGCTCCAGGCGATCCTGATCGTGATCCTTGGCTCGGTAGCGCTGATTGCCTTCACCTTTCTCGTCGTCCTGGCGCCGCTGGTCTTGTCGGCGGCCCTCAAATGGCTTCCGGGACTGGCGGAGGTGTTTCAGGAATTGCATCTGACCCGCTATGTGATCGCCGGTTTTCTTGGCTTCGCCGGTCTTTATGCCATCCACTGGCTGCTTCCGGCCGGGCGCCGAAGCATGATGGATGCCCTGCCGGGGGTGGTGCTGACGCTCGTGCTCTGGGTCGCATCCGGTGCGGTCTTCGGATGGTATCTGGCGGGCTACGCGGATTATGTCTCCACCTATGCCGGGCTGGCCGGTGTCATGTCGGCGCTGGTCTTTCTCTACATTCTCGCCGTGCTGCTGCTGATTGGCGGAGAGTTGAACGCGGCCATCCTGCGTCAGCGGATGCTGACGCAGCGCAAGGCAGCGCGCCAGATTACGCCGGACGGGGCTTCCGGCGGATGAACAGGATCGCCGCCATGATCAGCACCATGCCTGCGATCTGAACAAGGGTCAGCGTCTCGCCAAACAGGAAATAGCTTTCCAGCGTTGTGGCGGCGGGCACCAGATAGAACAGGGAGCCGACCTCTGCCGCTGATCCGGCGCGGATCATGTACATCAGCAACAGAATGGCGCCGATGGACAGCACCAGCACAAGCCAGGCCATTGCGAAAATGAGCTGGGGGGACCAGGTGATTTCCCAGGTTTCGGTGAAGGTCAGCGGCACCGTGAAGAGCAATGCACCGGCATATTGCCAGGTGGTGCCAGTCACGTGGTCCGCGCCCTGTACAAAGCGCTTCTGGTAGACCGTGCCCAGGCTGATGGCGATCACGGACACCAGCATGACGGAGACGGTTACGGCGGTGATGCCGGACGCCGCTTCGCCCAGCTTGGGCAGCAGCACCAGGAGAAGGCCTGCAGAGCCGCCGGAAAAGCCCAGCCAGTGGCGCCAGGTGATCTGTTCTTTCAAAAGCCAGCCGGCCGCAAGTGCGGTCACAACCGGCTGCAGGCCGACCATCAGCGCTGCGGCGCCTGCGGGCAGCCCCTGCCGAATGGCCCAGAACACACCGCCCAGATAGATGCCGTGCACAAGAATGCCGGTGACCATGCAGTGAATTGCGGTTCTCACCGTCAGGCTCCGGCCGGAGCCCAGCAAAACACCAAGGCCAATCAGCAACGGAACGGCGAAAGCGTATCTAAGTGCCAGAAAAACAAATGGCTCAATGAACGGTGCTCCAAGTTTGGAGCCGATAAACCCGGTCGACCAAAGTGAAATGAATGCAATTGGAGCGAGTTTTTTTGTTTGTATAGACATATGGTTACCGGGTTGCGGTGTGTGATGCCAAGAAGTGCATGCGTGGTGAAAATTTAATCAGCAAAGGCGCCTGTTCCTATTAGTGTATTCAGCCTGCATTAACGGCTCTTGCTGTTAAAAATAGCGTGCCATCGTGTAGTGGCTGTCACCTGATGGGAAAAGTCTGAATGACCCGGAACACACACACCCTTCCAGACCAGGGCCTTTCTGCACGCGCCGGAGGCGGAGCCCCTTCCGCAAACGGGCTTACAGTACGTGCGCGGATCTTGTCCATCAGTCTGATTACGGCCGTAGGCCTGCTGGTCGTCGGTGGTGCATTCTGGTGGAGCCAGACCAAGGTTGAGGACGCGTTCCTCGCCTCTGAAGCGAACACCAATCTGGCACGCGCGGCCTATGATTTTGCCGGAATTGCCAACCGGATGCAGATCGAGGAAAAACTCTATCTCTCCGCTCCGTCTGCTGCTGTTTTCGACAGTTTCAAGGCCGAGGCAGCCAAGGCCGACGCCGGGATCTCCGCGATTTCTACGATGCCTTCCGCTCAGCCACTCGCCAATGAAACGGCGGATGTGAAGGATACGGTCTCGGCCATCGGGGGCGCCTTTGGTGAGCTGCATTTTATTCAGGAGAAAATCGGCTTTGATGGCAGCTCCGGCCTGAGGGCGGATCTGACGGCCTTTGCAGACAAGGCGAAGAACCGGATCAATGATGAACTGAAATTTGGCGGCGCGTCCGACTTCGAGAAGCTCGCCCGGACGGTGATGGAAGTTCAGCTCGCCGAACGCAAGTTCACCCTCGCCGGCGGCGGGCCGCGTGAAGAATTCGATACAGCCTTTGCCATGTTCACGAAGCTTCTGGGCCGTGCCTACATTCCCAATGAGGTCAAGGCGGATATCGAGGCCAGCATGGTGGCCTACAAGTCCGCATTCGATGCCTACGCGGAGGCGCTGGTGGTGCGCTCAGACAAGATCGCACTGGTTGAAGATCTCTTCATGCTGCTGCCGCCGCATATCGACGCGCTGATCAGCTCGGCGCGCGCAGGCGATGCGGAAGCGGCGGCACAGCTGGCTGATGTGCGTCAGCTGTCCTCACTTGTGGTTTACGGCATCATCCTGGCCATGCTCATTGGCCTTCCGGCGCTTGCCTTTGCCATTGGCCGCTCTGTGTCCGGACCTCTGACGCGGCTGCAGAAATCCATGGAGCGTCTTGCCAGCGGCCAGACAGATGTGGAGCTGCCGCGCGCTGATGGCGGTGATGAAATTTCTGCAATGGTGCGCACCGTCCAGGTGTTCCGTGACAACGCGGCCGAGCGTGTCCGCCTCGAGGCTGCGCGGGCCGAAGAAAATGCGGCGCGTGATGAGCGTGTGCGGCGCCTTGAAACCATCATCGGCACCTTCGAGCAGACCGTTCAGCATGCGCTCGACAGCCTTGATGCGGCTTCAAAGGATCTTGGCCAGGCTTCGTCCGCCGTTGAACATGCTTCCGATGAGGTGGCCGCACAGGCCGGGAATGCAGGCCAGAGCGTGCGCGTTGCGGCCCAGAACGTGACGTCTGCGGCAGGAGCGACAGAAGAACTGGCTGCCTCCATCAAGGAGATTGCCAATCAGGCTGACCGGTCGACCAAAGTCGCCAAACAGGCTGTGGCCGGGGCAGAATCCACTTTCTCCACCATGCAGGCGCTTTCGAGTGCAGCGGACCGGATCGGTGCAGTGATGAGCCTGATCCGCGACATTGCCAACCAGACCAATCTTCTCGCCCTCAACGCGACTATTGAGGCCGCGCGGGCCGGAGAGGCGGGCAAGGGCTTCGCGGTTGTTGCTGCCGAGGTCAAGGCGCTGGCCAACCAGACGTCGAAGGCAACCGAGGATATCGCAGCCCAGGTGGAGGCGATCCAGAATGCGTCTGCCGGTGCCGTGACGGCCATCTCGGAAGTCCGGGACATCATCTCCGACATGGACAATCTGGCTGTGGCAGTCGCCGCAGCCGTGGAGCAGCAGGAAGCGGCCGTCAGCGGCATTGCGGTCAATGTTGCAGATGCTTCCAGCCGGTCGGAAGAGGGGCTGAGCGCATGTCCGCTGTCGTCACTGCCACGCAGCACGCCCGTTCCAGCGGAGATGAGGTTGACCGTCTGTCACAGCTTCTGTCTGAGCAGGCCGGTGTACTGCGCAAGGAAATCCGCAGCTTCCTTGAGGGGGTGCGGGCGGCTTGAACGCACTGATCCGGCCGAAACTGCTGGATCCATTGTGCCAGAGCGATGGGGCTTGAGCGATGGGGCTTGAGCTGGTTCTCAACATGGGCGTGGACACTTGCCCATGTTTTTCTTTTACGAACAAATTCTGACATGTGAGCCTTGTGTGAGGCTTGTCCGGCGAGGGTCTTTGCCTTGTCTGGCTTTTCCCGCTATCGATAGGCTTCTGAGAATATATCGAGCCGTGGGCCGGGAGTTGTCATGCAGGAGAGTATTGTCATCATCGGTGCGGGCCAGGCTGGTGCGCAGGTGGCGCAGTCCCTTCGCCAGGGCGGATTTGCAGGCGCCATCCAGCTTTTGGGTGAAGAGCCGCATCCCCCGTATCAGCGGCCGCCGCTGTCCAAGAAATTTCTCTCCGGCGAGACTGATGCTGAAGGCCTGTGGCTGCGGCCTGCGGCCTTCTACGAAGCGCAGGGTATTGACCTGAGGACCGGCGTCCAGGCGACCGCCATCGACCGCATGGGCAAGACTGTGGTTCTGTCGAGCGGCGAAGAACTGGCCTATAGCAAGCTGATCATTGCCACCGGCACCCGTGCCCGTTCCGTGCCGCTGCCGGGCAGCAATCTGCCGGGCGTTCTGAGCCTGCGCTCCATTGCCGATGTGGATCATATCCGCAAGGCGCTCTCCGCCCATTCCCGGCTGGCTGTCATCGGTGCCGGTTATATCGGCCTTGAAGTTGCCGCTGTTGCCCGTGCCATGGGCAAGGCGGTGACGGTGATCGAGGCACAGGACCGGGTGCTGAAGCGCGTCGTGTCGCCGGTCATTTCAGCCTTCTATGAAGGGCTTCACAAGGAGCAGGGCGTCGATCTGCGCCTGAATGCAGGTGTTGCCGGAATTGAAGGACAGTCCTCTGTTACGGGCGTGCGTCTTTCTGACGGGAGCCTGGTGGAGGCGGATCTGGTGCTGATCGCCGTGGGCGCACTGCCCAATGCGGAACTTGCGGCAGCCGCCGGACTGGATGTGGATGGGGGTATTCTCGTCGATACGGCTGGCCGCACCAGCGATCCGGACATCTATGCCTGTGGTGACTGCACCCGCTTCCGTTCCGCGCGCTATGGCCGGGATGTGCGGCTGGAAAGCGTGCAGAATGCCATTGATCAGGCCAAGGCGGTGGCGCAGGCCATTCTGGGTCAGCCGGTGGACTATGATCCGTTGCCCTGGTTCTGGTCGGATCAGTATCATGTCAAGCTGCAGATCGCGGGCCTGTCGGAAGGTTATGATCAGACCATCACGGTTGGCGAGCCGGCGGAAGCGAAGTTCTATGTCGCTTATCTCAAGGAGGGGCGCCTGATCGCGGTTGACAGCGTCAACGCGCCCCGCTCGCACATGATGGCACGCCGGACGATCGGTGAAGCCTGGCGCGACGATCTTCTGCCCCCGGCGTGATCTGTATTCCAAACCGGGCGTTCCGGCAGGGCTTATACCAAGGCGCTGAGATGCTGATGCATCACGCCTTGAAGACGCTCAAGCGCTGCACGGGCTTGACCAGCTCTCGATGAGTCGAGTTCACAGAGAGTTGGTATTACCTCCCGCCGGTAACTTCAGCGAGGAGGCGGATGACTTCGCGCGGTTGCTCCAGATGGGGCATATGGCCGGTGTCTGCCAGATGGTGCACGGCAATGGCGTCCGGCAGGCCCTCGCTCTGGCTGACGGGCAGCACGCCATCCTCGAGGCCCCAGATCACCTGAACCGGCAGCGGCAGGGCGGCGACATCATCGAGCGGCAGGGTCTTCTGCCCGTCACCATCAAGGATCTCTTCAACGATCTCCTGCAGGGCTTCGACGGCGCCCGGCCGTGATCTTGCTTCCGAGGCATGGCGGGCGAGCTGGCGCGGCATGCGGAAGGAAGGGGCAAAAAACTCCGGCAGCAGGGTGGCGAGGTCTTCTTCTTCCGAAGCTGATGCGTAGCGGCGCAAAAGGCCCGTGTTGATCTGCGGGCCGAAACCGCCTGGACCAACGAGCGTCAGGCTGGCAATACGCTCCGGCATGCGCAGCGCAATGAGCGCCGCAACGGCGCCGCCCATCGAATGGCCCGCCAGATGAACTTGTTCCAGTCCAAGCGCGTCGAGCGACTGGCTGACCGCCTTGGCCGAGATCCCCGCGTTGCCGATGCGCGGCCAGCCCACGGCTGCGCCGTGTCCGGGAAGATCAAAGGCTATGCTGCGCAGGCGTGTGGAAAGACCCGTCTGGATGTTCAGCCAGCCCTGCCGGTCTCCGCCAAAGCCATGCAGCAGCACCAGCGGCGTACCACCCTGATCCGCACCCTGTTCAGCATAGGGCAGGTGAGCGGGAACATCGGGCTTCAGGCTGATGGACATGGCGGCTTTCCGGTGATTGGACGTGACTATCCCCTAGATAGCGTCCCCCTTTCGCTCTGCCTAGCCGCCCGAATGGCGGGCGCAGATGGACGGTCAAAGAGATGGACTTCACATCGGATGCTGCATTAAATCGATTGAAAGATGCTTCTCATGGCTGTCCGGCTGGTCTAGAAGCGGCAAAGTTCTTTGTTTCAGGGTGACTTTCAGATGACGAGCGCGGTGGATATCGTTTGCCTTGGCGAGCCCATGGTTGAGCTGAACCAGCATGAGGCCGGTGGTGCCTATCACCCCGGCTTTGGCGGTGATGTGTCCAACGCCGCCGTGGCTGCGGCCCGGCAGGGGGCCCGCGTTGCGCTGGCGACGGCGCTGGGCGCGGATGTTTTCGGTGACAGCCTGCGCGCCATGTGGAAAGCGGAAAGTGTCGACGACAGCGAGGTCAAGGCCAACCCGGATGCCCCGACCGGCATCTATTTCGTCACCCACGGTACTGATGGCCACCGCTTCTCCTACCGCCGGGCCGGCTCTGCGGCCAGCCTCTATCAGCCGCGTGATTTGCCGAAGGACATGCTGGCCAAGACGCGGGTGCTGCATTTCTCCGCGATCAGCCAAGCAATCTCGGCTTCGGCCTGCGACGCCTGCTTTGCGGCCGTGGAGCAGGTGCGCGCTGCAGGCGGTCTTATCTCCTACGATACCAACCTGCGCCTTGCGCTGTGGCCGCTGGCCCGTGCCCGTGCCGTCATCCGCTCGACCATCGGCATGACCGATATCATTCTGCCGGGTCTCGATGACGCCCGCCAGATTTGCCACGCGCAGGATGCTGATGGCATCGCCGATGAACTGCTCGGCCTTGGTGCCAGGGTGGTGGCGCTGACCATGGGCGGCGATGGCGTGCTGATTGCAACGGCAGAACGCCGCGAGACGCTTGGGGCGCACAAGGTGAAGGCTGTGGACGCCACGGGGGCAGGCGATGCATTCGACGGTGCGTTCCTTGCCGAATACCTGCGCTGTGGTGATGCCTTCGCGGCTGCGGCCTATGCCAATGCGGCTGCGGCCCTGTCCGTCACTGGTTACGGCGCGGTTGCTCCGCTGCCGCGCCGGGCGGATGTGGAAGCGTTTCTGGGCGGCAAGGCCGCCTGAGAACTGCAAGGTCTCGTAACTGTTTCTTCACCACGAAAACGCTAGAAAAACTGGAGTTTCAGTCCGCCGCGTGCGGGCGCTCCAGTTTGCGTTCGTGTGTTTGATCCAACCGAAACCTTCCAGAGAGCCTTTTCTCATGCACCGCCTCTCCCGTTTGACCTTCATGGCTGCCGTTGCCGGCATTGCTCTGAGTGCGTTTTATGCCGCGCCCGCGTCGGCCTATGACAACACCTATTACGATCCGGTCACGCGCCAGTGGCTGGAGATGAAGCTGACGCCGGAAGTGGCAGCCAAGATTGCCCGCCGGGAGTACAAGCGCAAGATGGTGACCTACAACGGTCCGGAAGCGCCCGGTACGATCATTGTCGACACCACGGAGCGGCGCCTTTACCACGTGCTTGAGAACGGCAAGGCCATGCGTTACGGCATTGGCGTGGGCCGGGACGGCTTTACCTGGAAGGGCGAGGAAAAGGTCACCCGCAAGGCCGAGTGGCCGGGCTGGACACCGCCGCCGGAAATGATCGCCCGTGAGCGCAAGAAGGGCCGCAAGCTGCCCGCGTTCATGGCTGGCGGTCCGCAGAACCCGCTGGGCGCCCGCGCACTTTATCTCGGCAACACCATTTACCGCATCCACGGCACCAACGAAGACTGGAGCATCGGCCAGGCCGTCTCCTCCGGGTGCTTCCGCATGTGGAACGACGACGTGGAGCACCTCTACAGCGAGGTCTCCGTGGGCGCCAAAGTGGTGATCCGCTGAGGCCTGACCGGGTTCTCCAGATATGGACAAGGCCGCGCGGGTATGCCTGCGCGGCCTTTCTGTTTGTCACTCCCCGGCAACCTCGCCGGGCCGGATGATCAGCCAGTTGAGGCGCAGCGGCGGCCACTTGGCCGGATCGGCGTAGGGGATGTCGGCAAAGCCATCGCGCAGGCGGCCAGGATAGAGCGCAGCCAGAGAGCCTGTGGGCATTTCGCTGTCACCTGTCCAGATGACCAGGACACCCTTCTTCTTCACGTCCTCCATGCTGATCCATGGGGCAATGGCGGGGGTGTGATCGGTGAAGAGATGCGGCCTGTCTGCTGAAAACAGGGTGACATGAGCCGCAGGCCACATGTCGCCCGCGACATAGGTGAGCGGCGTACCAGTTGCCTCGCGCCAGGCCGTTTCGGCTTGCGCTGCCACTACCGCGCCGGGGAAGTGAATGCGCGTCGGCTTTTTCTTGATCAGCGGTTCCACCAGCGCCTGACCTGCGGCAACACTGAGAAAGATCACCTGAACCGCAGCGGCTGCGGTCAGGGCGCGGCGGATGGACCAGTTGCCGTTGCGCGCCGAGGCGAAGCGCACCAGCAGCAGTCCTGCCAGCGTGAACATGGATGCGCCCCACATCTGCTTGAAGGCATTGCCGGTGGCGGCGGAGACCAGCATCACGACAAGGGCGGGCAGCAGGGTGAACCACAGCAGGAAACGCAGATCTGCATCATTGCCGCTGGCCGGCTCAGCTTGTGATGCAGTTCCACGCAGGCCCACCAGACCGAGCCCGGCGAAAATGGGGATCAGCACCGGCGCCATGCTGCCAAACTGGCCGAGCAGGAAGTTGACCGGGTTGAGAATGTGGTCTGCGATGCCTTCCGCCGGAACACTGCGGCTTGCGGCATAGGTGAAAGTCAGAAAGTCCGTCTCCAGCAGCCACCAGACATGCGGGGCAAAAAGCACCAGAGCCAGGACCATGGCCAGATAGGGGCCGGGTGTTGCGAGGCAGCGGCGCGCATCGCGGAAGGTCAGCGCATAGAGGCCGATGCAGCCGATGAGCAGACCTGCGAAGTACTTTGCATAGAGCCCGAGCGCTGCTGTGAGGCCGAGCAGCAGCCAGTCCGCCAGCCGCCCGTGCGCAAGGCCCCGGTGGAAGAAGAGCAGCATGCCGGCCCAAACCGGGATCTGCAGGATGTTCGGGTTGAACTCCGGCGCGGGCAGAGTGAAGTAGAAGGTGCAGCTGGTGGCCACAATTGCCCAGAAACGCTGCCATGGGGTGAGCCCCATATCCCGGCCCAGCAGCCAGATGGCCAGATAGGTCAGGGCATAGCAGATCTGGCTCAGCCAGTAGGCGCCAAAGGCATGGTCACCGGTCAGATGATAGCTTGCTTCCAGCAGCCAGGCCTGAAGGGGCGGATGCTTGGTATAGCCAAGCGCCAGATCCCGGCCCCAGGCAAAGCCCTCCACCACATCGAGCGGCGGATTTGGAAACAGGATGCTCGGCACCAGCGCCCAGAGCAGGCAGATGGTGACGCAGTAAAGAATGGTGGCACGGGCGGCTGACATCATCGGTCGTCCGGTCATCGGGAGTTGGGATTTGAAGGTTCGGCAAAGGCCCACAGGCGGGCCCCCAGGAAGGTGAGCGGCGGAACCACGAAGATCGCAATGATGATGCCCACCGCGCCGGGAAGCTGGGTAAACTTCAACAGGGCCGCCAGGGCGCCGTTGTTCAGCACGAAACCGGCGGCCGCCAGCACGAAGAAGCGGCGCATGCGCTGGCCTGTCTGTACCTCATCGGCAGAGCGGAAGCTCCAGGCGTGGTGACCGGTGAACGAGACGATGAAGGCGACCAGAAACCCGCCGATGTTGGACAGCATCGGCGGCACATGCAAAAGCTCCAGTAGGCCGACGGCCACGGAGGCATGAACAACGGCGGCCGACACGCCGACAATGCCGAAACGCGCAATGGTGGCGAATTCCCGCAAAAGCCGCTGCTGTCTGCTGCTCAGCTTCATGCTGTGCTCCGGTTCCGGGCTTTGCGCTTTGTCTCATCCACGGCAACACATGCCGGAGGACTGAAGCTTCTTGTCTGTTTGCGGACAGGGGCTGCCGCTCTATCAGGAAAAATGCCCCCGGCCGGGCCGGGGGCATTTGCTTCTTGTCAGCTCAGCACGCCGTGGCAGTGCTTGTACTTCTTGCCTGAACCGCAGGGGCAGACCTCGTTGCGGCCAATCCGGCCCCAGGTTGAAGGGTCGTTCGGATCGCGGGCAACGCCAGTTGCCGCAAAGCCGCCACCGGGCAGGTCATCGGCCATCTCGTCCTCACCCGTCACCGGGTCAAGGTGATGAGGGTGCATCTCACGCGGCTCTTCGGGCATCTGCGGCGCCTGCTGGGTCACCAGTTCCACCCGCATCAGCTGGGAGGTGGTGATCTGGCGCAGCTGGATCAGCATGTTCTCGAAGAGGCTGAAGGCTTCGGTCTTGTATTCCTGCAGCGGATCACGCTGGGCATAACCGCGGAAGCCGATGACCGAGCGCAGATGATCAAGGTTTGCCAGATGCTCGCGCCAGAGATTGTCCAGCGTCTGCAGCAGGATCGCCTTTTCCACCTGGCTCATGATCTGTTGGCCGAAGCGGCCAAGCTTGTCTTCCATGATGGCATCGGCAGCCTTGGTCAGGCGCTCGCGTACTTCTTCGTCGGCGATGCCTTCTTCCTTGGCCCAGTCCACGACCGGCAGGTCGAGGTTGAGAAGGGTCTGCACTTCCTTCGCAAGACCTTCCGTGTCCCACTGCTCCGGATAGGCGCTCTCGGGGATATGGCGGGAGACGAGATCGTCGATGACCTCATGGCGCATGTCGGTCACGGTCTGGCCGAGGTCTTCGCCATCCATAAGCTCGATGCGCTGTTCGAACACCACCTTGCGCTGGTCGTTCATCACGTCATCGAACTTCAGCAGGTTCTTGCGGATATCGAAGTTGCGCGCTTCCACCTTCTGCTGGGCCTTGGCCAGCGCCCGGTTGATCCAGGGGTGGATGATGGCTTCACCTTCCTTCAGGCCAAGCTTCTGCAGCATGGAGTCCATCCGGTCGGAACCGAAGATGCGCATCAGGTCGTCCTGCAGCGACAGGAAGAACTTGGAATGGCCGGGGTCGCCCTGACGGCCCGAACGGCCGCGCAGCTGGTTGTCGATACGCCGGCTTTCATGACGCTCCGTGCCGATGACGTAAAGACCGCCTGCGGCCAGTGCCTTCTGCTTCAGAGTTTCGATTTCCGCACGGATCGCGGCCACGCGTGCATCACGCTCGGGGCCCGCTTCCATGTCCGCCAGCTCGCGCTCGATGCGCATGTCGGGGTTGCCGCCAAGCTGAATGTCCGTGCCGCGGCCAGCCATGTTGGTGGCGATGGTGACGGCACCGGGCAGGCCGGCCTGCGAGATGATGAAAGCTTCCTGCTCGTGGTAGCGGGCATTCAGCACGGCGAAGACCTTGTCTTCCTGGCCGCCCTGATCGCCATTATGCAGCGGCGCGAAAGCGTTGGGGTCGGTCACGTCCACCTGGCGGTAGCCGTGCTTGCGCAGGCGCTCTGCCAGCATTTCCGACTTTTCGATCGAGGTAGTGCCCACCAGAATCGGCTGCTGGCGGGACTTGCAGTCGTCGATCAGCGCCACGATGGCGTTGAACTTCTCGTCTGCCGTCCGGTAGACCTCGTCGTCATCATCAACGCGCTTGACCGGCATGTTGGTCGGAATTTCGACAACTTCCAGCCCGTAGATGTCCTGGAATTCGTCCGCTTCGGTCGCTGCCGTGCCGGTCATGCCGGCCAGCTTGTCGTACATGCGGAAGTAATTCTGGAAGGTGATCGAGGCGAGGGTCTGGTTCTCCGGCTGGATGCGGACCTTTTCCTTCGCTTCCAGCGCCTGGTGCAAGCCTTCCGAATAACGGCGGCCCGGCATCATGCGGCCGGTGAATTCGTCGATGATCACCACTTCGCCGTTGCGGACGATGTAGTCCTTGTCGCGCTGGAACAGCTTGTGCGCCTTCAGCGCCTGCTGCAGGTGATGCACGGCGCTGACGTTTTCAACGTCATAGAGCGACTCGCTGCGCAAGAGGTTGGCTGCACCCAGCAGCTGCTCCAGCTTTTCGTTGCCGCTTTCGGTGAATGTGGCCGAACGCTGCTTTTCGTCGATCTCGTAATCCTCCGGCGTCAGCGCCGGAATGAAGGTGTCGATCGTGTTGTAGAAGTCGGAGCGGTCTTCCAGCGGGCCGGAAATGATCAGCGGCGTGCGCGCTTCGTCGATGAGGATCGAGTCCACTTCATCGACGATTGCGAAGTTGTGACCGCGCTGGACCATCGAAGCGCGCTCATACTTCATGTTGTCGCGCAGATAATCGAAGCCGAACTCGTTGTTGGTGCCGTAGGTCACGTCTGCGGCATAGGCGGCGCGGCGCTCCTCGTCGGACAGGCCGTGTACGATAACGCCGGTGCTCAGACCGAGGAAGCCGTAGACCTTGCCCATCATCTGGGCATCGCGCTGGGCCAGATAGTCGTTCACGGTGACCACGTGAACGCCCTTGCCAGCGAGGGCATTCAGATAGACCGGCGCGGTGGCGACAAGCGTCTTGCCTTCACCGGTGCGCATTTCGGAGATCTGCCCGGAGTTGAGGACAAGGCCGCCGATCAGCTGAACGTCATAGTGCCGCTGCCCGAGGGCCCGGCGGGCCGCTTCGCGCACAGTGGCGAAGGCAGGAGCCAGAATGTCGTCCAGCGTGGCGCCATTGGCCAACTGCTCACGGAAGGTCTGGGTGCGCGCCCGCAGCGCGTCATCCGACAATGCCTGTACTTCGGCTTCGAGAGCATTGATGGCCGCAACCTTCGCCTTCATGGCCTTGATCTTGCGGTCGCTCGGGGAGCCAAAAATCTTACGTGCTAATGCGCCAAGGCCGGCCATGTGGCGGTCCTTCCAAATGACGGGCGGCATCAGGTGCAAGGCCCCTGTCACCAGCCCTCAAAAAATCTCATTTCCGGTACACGGTCTGCCTGCCTGCCCGCATGCGGGCTGCGAAGCTGCCGTTCCATGGATGCCCCGCCCTTTAAGGTGGCGCGGGACGTTCGACAGATAAGAGGGGTAGGATGCTTGTCAACGCCGCCGCTTTCAGCAAGGTTGCGGCAGCTCGCGCTCATGCGGTGCGGAGCTGTTCAAATTCTGACCCTAAGGACTCTACATGTTCCGTTCTTTCATGAGCCGCCCCTTGCGCTCAGTTCTGATCGCCGCAACGGCGCTCAGCCTCGGTGCCACGGCCCTGTCTGCGGCCGAACCGGGTGACGTTGTTGCCAAGGTTGGCAGCACGGAAATCACCGAAGCCGATATCGCCTTTGCCGCCCGTGACCTCGGCCCGCAGCTGCAGCGCTTCCCGCCGGCCCAGTGGCGCCAGATCCTCACGGACGTGATGATCGACATGACGCTTCTGTCCGATGCGGCCAAGAAGGAAGGCATGGAGAAGGACGAGGACTTCCAGCGTCAGGTCCGCTTCATGACAACGCAGGCCCTGCGCAATGCCTATGTGGCGCAGAAGCTGGACGGCGGCATTACCGAGGAAGACATCAAGGCCGCCTATGACAAGGAGTTCAAGGACTTCCAGGGCGAGGAAGAAGTCCGTGCCCGGCATATCCTTGTCTCTTCCAAGGAAGAAGCCGAGAAGCTGATCAAGGAACTGGACGGCGGTGCCGATTTTGCGGAGCTCGCCAAGGCCAACTCCAGCGACGGCTCGGCCGCCAATGGCGGTGACCTTGATTACTTCACCAAGGGCCGCATGGTGCCGGAGTTTGAGGCGGCTGCCTTTGCCCTGAAGCCGGGCGAGTACACCAAGGAGCCGGTGCAGAGCCAGTTCGGCTGGCACATCATCAAGTCCGAAGACAAGCGTATCCAGAGTGCTCCGTCGCTGGAAGAGGTCTCCGACGGGCTGCGCCAGATGCTGATGCGTGAACGCTATGCAAAGCTCATTGAAGAGCTGAAGGCAGCAAATCCGGTGGAAATCATCAAGCAGGAAGCTCCTGCCGATGCCCCGGCCGATGCTCCGGCCGCAGCTCCCGCTGGCGAAGCGGCAAAGCCTGCAGCGCAGTAAGACGCAGGTCCGGAAGGCACTGATCTTCTGATCTGAGCGTGATCCCCCGGCACCCTGCCGGGGGATTTCCTGTTTCAGGGGGCGTCATGGGTCTTGCGCACCCCGTCCATCGGGCAAGGCTGCAACTCATTGCATTTGAGTGCCAGAGGCCGTGATGTCGACAGAAGTTTCTCCGCTTGCCCCCAAGTCCTACCCTGAGATGCCCGTCATCGAAGGCGTGCGTTTTGCCACGGCGGCGGCCGGCATCAAGTACAAGGGGCGCACGGATGTGCTCCTGGTGCTGATGGACGAAGGCACGGAAGTGGCCGGTGTCTTCACCCGCTCGCTCTGCCCCTCCGCCCCGGTGGACTGGTGCCGCGCCAACCTGCCTTCCGGCAAGGCCCGGGCACTCCTCGTCAATTCCGGCAATGCCAATGCTTTCACCGGCAAGAAGGGCAAGGCTGCCGTGGAACTGTCGGCTGAAATCGTCAGCAAGGCCGTTGGCTGCGCTCAGGGCGAAATCTATCTTGCCTCCACCGGTGTGATCGGCGAGCCGCTGCCTGCGGACAAGTTTTCCGGCGTCGTCGATGGCCTTGTGGCCGATGCGGTCGCTGGATCCTGGCTCGATACGGCGAAGGCGATCATGACCACCGACACCTATCCGAAGGTGTCCACCCGCACAGTGGATCTCGGCGGTGTGCCGGTGACGCTGAATGGCATTGCCAAGGGCGCAGGCATGATTGCCCCGGACATGGCGACCATGCTGTCTTTCCTCTTCACTGACGCTCCGATTGCAGCACCTGTGCTGCAGGCGCTGATTTCCGGCGCCGTCGGCGGCAGCTTCAATGCCATCACGGTCGACAGCGATACGTCGACCTCGGACACGGCACTGCTGTTTGCCACCGGAAAGGCGGCTGAGCGCGGGGCTGTGCGCGTGACTGAGGCTTCCGATCCGCGCCTGGAGCCCTTCCGCAAGGCGCTGGGCGAGGTGATGCAGGATCTGGCGCACCAGATCGTCCGGGACGGTGAAGGTGCCCGCAAGTTTGTGGAAGTGCGCGTCGAGGGCGCCTCTTCCGACGCGTCGGCCAAGCGCATTGCCCTGTCCATCGCCAATTCGCCGCTGGTGAAGACCGCCATTGCCGGTGAGGATGCCAACTGGGGCCGCGTCGTCATGGCTGTCGGCAAGGCCGGAGAGCCTGCGGACCGTGACCGTCTGGCCATCTGGTTCGGTGATGTGCGTGTCGCCGTCAACGGCGAGCGCGATCCGGATTATTCGGAGGCTGCTGCTTCAGCGGTCATGGAGCGTGAGCACATCCTCATCCGCACCGAAATCGGCCTTGGCGACGGCTCTGCCACCGTTTGGACCTGTGATCTGACCAAGGCCTATGTCGAGATCAACGGCGATTACCGCAGCTGATCCGTCAAACTTTCTTCAGGGCGGGCTCTGAGTTTTTTAAGAGTCCGCTCAAAACTGTCTAAAATTGGAACATGCCATGCGGATGGTTCTTGTCGTTGCCTGTGCTCTCATTGACGCGGATGGGCGTATCCTGATCGCGCAACGGCCCGAGGGAAAGTCCATGGCAGGGCTCTGGGAATTCCCCGGGGGCAAGGTGGAAGCTGGGGAAAGGCCGGAAGCCTGCCTGATCCGCGAGCTTTCCGAGGAACTTGGAATCAGCGTTAAGGAAGAGTGCCTCGCCCCTCTGACCTTCGCCAGCCACGCTTATGAAGATTTTCACCTCCTCATGCCATTGTATGTCTGTCGGCGATGGCAAGGAACTCCTGCAGCCCAGGAAGGGCAGACCCTGAAATGGGTGCGGGCAGGCAAGCTCAGGGAATTCCCCATGCCACCGGCCGATGAGCCGCTGATCCCCCATTTGATCGGGTTGGTCGGCGCCTGATGTAGACCGACAGGCAAACAGCCGCGTATCTGGCTGGTTAGGAGTTGCAATGCGACTGGACGAAAATCCGGCAGGCATGTTTGGTGCCCCCGCCAGGAAGCGCGTTCAGATCGGCCTTGATCTGGCGGCTCGCTTCCAGGAAGACGTGAAAGGCGCGACAGCCGTTGAATATGGCCTGATGGTCGGGTTCATCTCACTGGCCATTGCTGCGACTCTGCTGTCCATTGGTCATGACATTGGCACAGCCTTCACCATCATCAGTGATGCCCTCAAGGGCTCCTGATCAAACGTCCCTGCGATCTTCCGGCACTTTCAGCGCATCGGCCAGTCTTGCCTTGGCAGAACCCGGCTTCAGAGGCTTCTGCTGGCTCTCATGCGGTGCCCAGCCAGAGAGATACATGACCTGAAACGTGGCACGGATGCGTCCGTCCGGATCGCTGTAATCGGTTGCATAGAGTTCTGCCGCCTTCAGAAATACGGCCCGTGACAAGGGCTTGCGGCTGCGCTCGTTCAGTGCCGAAGCCGCCCCCATCATCTTCAGATCCCGCATCAGCGCAAAGATGTTGTCATAGCGCACGGTCAGCTTGTCCGTGTCCGTGACCGGCAGGGCAAAACCGGCGCGCTGCAACAGGGCCCCAAGATCACGCGTGTCGGCAAAGGGCACGACCCGCGGGGCGGCGCCGCCTGTCACTTCAAGTTCCGCACGCATCAGGCAATCGCGCAATTCGCTCAAGGTATCTCCGCCCAGCATCGCCCCCAAAAATAGGCCGTCCGGCCGCAAGGCCCGGCGGATCTGGATCAGCGCGCCCGGCAGGTCGTTTACAAGCTGCAGGCTGAGTGCCGAGACGATCAGACCCACGGACGCGTCCTTCAATGGGAGCAGCGCGTCATCGCAGACAAAATCCGGGGCGGGCAGGGCAGGGTCGGGCAGGAACAGATCGCCGCGCAGCACCGTCTCTGCCTTGCCGCTCTGCTGCAGGATCTGAGCAATGCGCCCCGTGTGGCCGCCCAGGTCCACTGCCGTGCCGAATTCTCTCGTGACGGCTGCGATGCGGTCTGCCAGATCCTCTGCCACCGCTGCAAGCAGGAAGTCGGCGCCTTCAATGCGGCTCTCAAGGGCACGCTTGCGCCGCCGGGCGAAGAGGGAACGGTCAATGAGGTCGATGCGGGTCATGTGCGTGCTTTCCGGGTGCCGGGCATGATGCCTTATAGGCTCAGCCTTCCGCTTCCGTCAAAAGCTGCTAGGGTGACGTGAACCACGGGTTGCAAGAGGCGGCAGATGCTTCAGGAACCGGATGCAGGCCTTGACCGGATTGACTGGCGCAGCCGCTCCCTGGGCGGATTGCGCCGGATCTGGCGCACAGGGCTGGATTTCCTGCTGCCACCGCGCTGTCTGACCTGCGATGCCCCGGCAGCAGAGCCCGATGCGGTTTGCCCCTCCTGCTGGAGCCAGATGCCCTTCATCGAGGCGCCATGGTGTGCCCGCTATGGCACGCCGCTCTCGTTTGATCTCGGGCCTGAGGGGCTGAGCGCCCGTGCCATCGCCTCGCCGCCCCTCTTCAACCGGGCCCGTGCAGCCACGCTCTATGGTGGCCCGGCGCGTGATCTGGTGCTGGCGCTGAAATTCGGCGGGCGGCGCGAGGTGGCGGCGCCCATGGGGCGGCTGATGGCGGCGGCCGGACGGGAACTCTTTCAGACTGATACCCTCCTTTTGCCTGTGCCTCTGCACCGCACGCGCCTGTGGCAGCGCCGGTTCAATCAGGCCGCTCTGCTGGGGCAGGAGGTGGCGCGCATCAAGGGCGTAGCCTTCGAGCCGCTGATGCTGGAGCGGCGCCGCCGCACCCGTCAGCAAGTGGGGCTGCATGCGGACGAGCGCAGCCGCAATGTGCGCGGTGCCTTTGCCCTGCTGCCTGATGCGGCGGCGAAGGTCAGCGGCCGTCCGGTGCTGCTGGTGGATGATGTGCTGACGACAGGCTCCACGATGGAAGCCTGCACAAGGGTGCTTTTGCGGGCAGGCGCGCGGCAGGTGGATGTGCTCACCTTTGCCATCGCCGATCCCTCATTCACCGCAGAGTGAGCAGCCTGCCGCGATGACCGGCCATTTTCGGGGCTTGTCCGGCGCAAGTTCCGGCAGATATAAGCCGGTGAGGGGCGGTGACCTGCCCATAAGGAGTTGAAACGTGGTTGAAGTCATCATCTACACCCGGCAGATGTGCGGCTACTGTTCTGCGGCCAAGCGCCTTCTGGACAGCAAGGGCGTTGCCTATACCGAGCATGATGCCACCTTTGATCCGGCACTGCGGTCCGAAATGATGGCCAAGGCCAATGGCCGCAGCACCTTCCCGCAGATCTTCATCGGCGGGGTGCATGTGGGCGGCTGTGACGACCTGCATGATCTGGACCGGGCGGGCAAGCTCGATCCCATGCTCGCCGCCTGACCCGGAGTTTGTGAAATGGCCATCTTCACCGCCGCTTGTGTTCAGCTTCGCTCCAGCCGTGATGTTGCTGCCAATGATGCAGCTGCCGAGGCGCTGATCCGCGAGGCGGCTGCGGCGGGCGCGCATTATGTGCAGACGCCGGAGATGACCAATCTGCTGGAGCGCAGCCGTGAGGACCTGATGGCCAAGATCCGGGTGGAGGCGGAGGATCCGTCACTTGCTCGGTTCCGGGCGCTGGCCGCCGAACTTGGCATCTGGCTGCATATCGGCTCGCTCGCCATTCTGCTGGAGCCGGGCAAGGCGGCGAACCGTGGCTTTCTCATCGGCCCCGACGGCAGCCTGAAGGCGCGGTACGACAAGATCCATATGTTCGACGTGGACCTGCCCAACGGCGAAAGCTGGCGGGAGTCTGCGACCTACCGGCCCGGCTGCGAAAGCCTTGTCGCAGATCTGCCCTTTGCACGCCTGGGCATGGCCGTGTGCTATGACGTGCGCTTTCCGGCGCTGTTCCGGGCACAGGCCCGTGCCGGTGCCGAAGTGCTGACCATGCCGGCGGCCTTTACCCGCCAGACCGGCGAGGCGCATTGGCATGTGCTGCAGCGGGCGCGGGCGATCGAGAATGGCGCCTTCGTTATCTCCAGCGCCCAGGGCGGCAAGCACGAGGATGGCCGCGAGACCTATGGCCACAGCCTGATCATCAACCCATGGGGTGCGGTGATCGCGGAACTTGACCATGATGAACCGGGCTTCGTGACGGCCCGTATCGACACCGACGAAACGCTGAAGGCGCGTCAGCGCATTCCTGCAATTGCAAATGAGCGGGATTTCACCCTGACGCAGACCGGCAAGGAGATTGAGGCGTGATCCGTTACACGCTCCGCTGCGACAATGCCCATGAGTTCGAGGGCTGGTTCCGTAACTCCGGAGATTTCGAGCGCCAGATGGCGCAAGGCTTGATGAGCTGCCCGGCCTGCGGGTCTGATGACGTCACCAAGGCTCTGATGGCGCCTGCCGTCAGCACGTCTGAGCGGCGGGAGAGCTTGGTTCCGGCCGGCGGCGGAGCTGAAGCTGCCGCTCCCGTTGAAGCGCCTGCGGCGGCTGCCGGGGCTGGGGCAACATCGGCCATGATCGCCTCTGACTCGCGCCACGCCGAGCTTTTGCAGAAGATCCGGGAACTGCGCCAGCAGATCGTCTCCAATGCCGATTATGTGGGCCAGTCCTTTGCCGATGAGGCGCGCAAGATGCACTATGGCGAGACGGATCATCGCAGCATCTACGGCGAGACCAGCCCGGATGATGCGCAGGCCCTGCTGGAAGAGGGCATCAGCATTTTGCCGCTGCCGGTGCTGCCGGAAGACCGCAACTGATCGCCGGGCCAGCCTGAACTGGCGGCCCGGCTTGCTAGGCGTCCGGTCAGGCGTTGGCAGCCGGCTTGGAGCGCGGGGCGGGCTTGCGGGGCACTGCCTCGCCAGTGCCGTTACTGTTGGCTGGTTCCATCGCCTTTGAGGCAGCTTCCATGGTCTGCTGGGCCATGTCTTCCACCACTTCTGCTGCCGTATCGACGATGAGATCGCCGGCCTTTGAGGTTTCGGTGAGGCCGGTTTGCAGCAGTTCCAGCGTTTTCTGGGCCTGGGCTTCATAGTCGTGCCACATGTCACGGAAGAAGCCCTGCAGGGTCTTGGCGGTTTCTGCCGGTTCCTTGCAGGCCACGAGCGAGCGGAAGCAGGCGAGATCAGCCTTGAGCCGCTGGCTCACGAAGTCCATGTGGCCTGTAAAAGCCTTCTCGCTGCCTTCCAGCATCTGGCGGCTGGCGGTCTCGAGGGCGCTGAGCGTGTGCTCACCCAGCTTGTCAGAGCGTTCGGCCCAGGACCAGTTGTCGGCCCATTTGCTGGATGCAACATTCATCCATGGCGCGGTGAGTCCCATGGCGCCATGTACTTCGGTGTCATGTTCGATCCGGTTCTTTGTCATGTCGACCTCCCACAGATGTCGATTGCGCGTCTTCAGAAGGAGAGACGCCTGCCTAGCCGCTGCTTGCGGTCTGTCAGGCCGTGGCCTGCATGCTGCTGGCAATTACCGCGGGTAAGGCCTCAGCATGCACACGTGCCGTTAGGTTAGCAAGAGAATGTGACAATCATTTTGATCTGCATCAGGAGAGGGCGCCCGGTCTGCGGCAGGATTGCGGCATTGGCGCTCAAATCCTGCGGCAGTGTGACGCGGAGCCCTGTCGAGGGGAAAGTCCGGGTAAGTCTCAGACGCGCATCCAGGCCTGGAGTTCCGCGGTAACGGCGGCAGGCGCCTCCAAGGTGGACAGGTGGCCAGCCCCGGCGATCAGACTGAGGCGGCTGCCTGGGATGGACTCATGAATTTCGCGGGCAACGGCCGGCGGTGTCAGTGTGTCGCCTTCCCCAGCGAGCACCAGTGTGGGACAGGCGATCTGGCCGAGGAACGGGCGGGAGTCGATCCGGGCCATGATGGCGGTCTGCTGGCGCACGAAGGCCTCGGCGCCAGTGTCTTCGGCCATTTCAACCACCACGGCCTTGAGGGTTTCGTCCTCTGCCCGCGAAGTATCCACCAGTCCGGGATAAAGCAGATGCGGCACCTTGGAGAATTTGCCCGACTGCGCCATCTGCATCAGCACGCGGCGGCGCTCGCCCTGCTCGGGCAGGTCTGGCCGGGCGCTGGTGTCCAGCAGGGCGAGCCGCGTCACCCGCTCTGGCGCCCTGCGCATGATTTCCATGGCAATGTAGCCGCCCATGGACAGGCCGGCGAGGGCAAAACGCTCCGGTGCGGCAGCGAGAATGCCCTCTGCTATGCCGCCAATGCTGTCCGCCTCCCGGTGATTGCCGATAAGGATCGGCCGGTCCGAGAAAGCGGCGATCTGTGCGGCAAAGAGCAGCTCCGTGCAGAGCAGGCCCGGAATGAAGACAACGGCCTCGGTCATGCGTGCGTATCCCTGTTTTCCTGAAACGTAAGGTTATCTCGTGCCGGAAAACATCCTGCTTGGGAAGACTGTTTCGGAAACAGGCAGGCGTCAGTGGATCAGCTGGCTGATGTCCTGTGTGGCATCGACCATGACCGGATAGAGCGATGCCAGAAGCAAAAGGGCCATGGCGATGTTGAAGGCCTGCAGCCGTGCCGGGCTGGCCAGGAAGCCGCGCAACAACCTGCCTGCGGCCCCCAGGAGAAGCAGCAGGGAGCGCCGGTAAGGCCGTAAAGCAGGGTGATGATCAGCACGTTGGTGAAGAAGCCGTCTGCGGGCGTATAGGCGGCTATGGCGCCTATGGCCATGATCCAGGCCTTCGGGTTGATCCACTGGAAGGCGGCCGCCTGCAGAAATGTGAAAGGCTTCGGCTTTGCACCCGCGCTCTGTGGTGCGCCGGAGCGGGCGATTTTCCAGGCGAGCCAGGCCATGTAAAGCGCACCGGCATATTTCAGCACATCATGGAGGGCTGGCCACAGCTCGAAGAGTGCTCCGATCCCCAGCCCGCAGGACAGAACCAGAATCGAGAAGCCGATGGTGATGCCCAGCATATGCGGCAGCGAGGCCTTGATTCCGAAGTTCACCCCCGAAGCCAGAAGCATGGTGTTGTTCGGCCCCGGCGTGATGGAGGAGACGAAGGCGTAGAGAACGAAGGCGGCGATCAGGTCGGGCGTCATGACAGGCTGTGCTCAGGGAAGTGGCTGACAGGCCTGCACAATAGAGAGGTGACGCTTTCGGTAGAAACGGAATAGCGTCACGTGACACTATTCCGTTTTCTGTTCTGTCTGTCTCCCCGCTCGGGCAATCGCGTCAGCGGCTGGCGAGCAGCATGTAGTTCACGTCCATGTCGCGCGAGCGGTTCCAGCGGTCGGTGAGCGGATTGAAGGTAACGCCGCTGCGGTCGATTATCGTGAGGCCCGCTGCCGTCACAGGACGCTCGATTTCCTCCGGACGCACCAGCTTTTCAAACGTGTGTGTGCCCTTCGGCAGCCAGCGCAGCACATATTCGGCGCCGACAATGGCCAGCGCATAGGCCTTGAGAGTACGGTTGATGGTGGCCACGAACATCAGCCCGCCGGGCCGGACCATGCGTGACACTTCGGTCAGGAACAGCGGCACATCGGCTACGTGCTCCACCACTTCCATGTTCAGCACCACGTCAAAGGTTTCGCCCGCTGCCGCCAGTTCCTCGGCAGTTGAGGCGCGGTAGTCGATGGTAAGGCCGGATTGGGCCGCATGGAGCTTTGCAATCTCGATGTTGACCGTCGAGGGGTCGGCGCCCACCACTTCGGCGCCAAGGCGGGCCATGGGCTCGCTCAGCAGGCCGCCGCCGCAGCCGATGTCGAGAAAGCGCAGACCCTTGAAGGCATCGCTGGCCTTGGGGTCGCGGCCAAAGCGGTTGCAGACCTGCTCCTTGATGTAGGCAAGGCGTACCGGATTGAATTTGTGCAGCGGTTTGAACTTGCCGGCAGGGTCCCACCATTCGGCTGCCATTGCGGAGAAGCGCGCCACTTCCCGTTCGTCGACGGTGCTTCCGGCTGCGGCCTGGTCCTTCATGGTTTCGGTGCTCATGACTATCCTCCCGGATGGGGTCTTGCGCGGGGCTTGCGCTCTTGGGTGTGACCTTTCGCGTCAGGGCCGCTTTGTCAAGGCTTCCTGTTGCAGATGCGGCTTTGTGGCTGTATGGATTGCGGCCGATCCGCCGGGCGCGTTCGCGCCCATATGGCTCTCGACGGGAAGACAAAAACCACGATGGCCCGACTGGTTATGAAGTTCGGCGGCACGTCCGTCGCGAATATCGAACGCATTCGCAATGTTGCCCGCCATGTGAAACGGGAGGTTGACGCCGGCCATGAAGTTGCCGTCGTCGTGTCGGCTATGGCCGGGCAGACCAATCAGCTGGTTGCCTGGTGCCGGGAAGCCGCTCCCATGCATGACGCGCGCGAATATGACGCCGTTGTCGCCTCCGGCGAGCAGGTCACCTCGGGGCTTCTGGCCATCGTGCTGCAGGAAATGGGCGTCAATGCCCGGTCCTGGCAGGGCTGGCAGATCCCGATCCGGACCGATGGCTCGCATGGCGCGGCCCGCATCGCCGGGATCGACGGCAGCTTCATGGTGGAACGGCTGAAACAGGGCCAGGTGGCCGTGGTTGCCGGTTTCCAGGGTATCGCCCCGGACAACCGCATCTCCACGCTCGGCCGTGGCGGCTCGGATACCTCGGCCGTTGCGATTGCTGCTGCCATCCAGGCGGACCGCTGCGATATCTACACGGACGTGGACGGGGTCTACACCACCGATCCGCGCATCGTGCCGAAAGCCCGCCGCCTTGACCGTGTTGCCTTCGAGGAAATGCTCGAAATGGCTTCGCTCGGTGCCAAGGTGCTGCAGGTGCGCTCGGTCGAAATGGCCATGGTGCATGGTGTGCGCACCTTCGTGCGTTCAAGCTTCGACGATCCCGATGCCCCGCAGGAGGGCAAGGACGGTCTTCCCCCGGAACTCTCATCTGCGACGAGGACGAACTCGTGGAACAGCAAGTCGTGACCGGCATCGCCTTTGCCAAGGACGAAGCCCAGATCTCCATCCGCAATGTGCCCGACAAGCCGGGTGTTGCAGGTGCCGTGTTCGGCCCGCTGGCCGACGCCAACATCAACGTGGACATGATCGTCCAGAACATCTCGCCGGACGGCAAGACTACGGACATCACCTTCACCGTGCCCGAATCAGAATACGACCGGGCGATGAAGACGCTGGAAGAAAAGCGCGCCGAACTCGGTTTTGGTGCTCTTGAAGGCGCCCGTGACGTGGTGAAAGTTTCGGTGATCGGCATCGGCATGCGCTCGCACGCAGGCGTTGCGGCCCAGTGTTTCCGCGGCCTTGCGGAGAAGGGAATCAACATCCGTGCGATCACCACCTCCGAGATCAAGATCTCTGTGCTGATCGATTCTGCCTACACGGAACTTGCGGTCCGGACTCTCCATTCGCTATACGGTTTGGACGGGTAATAACCAGCCTGGGCCGGGCAGATGCGATAAACGTGTCTGCCTGCCCGCGCCGACAGGAACGGAGCTGACCCATGCGCAGCAACCTGGCCGGTCCGCGCCTGTTGCTCCGCAGGCTTCGCGAAGTCATGGCGGAGCCGATCAACGCGCAGGAGCGGCTCGACAAGATCGTGGTCCTGATCGCGGCGAATGTGGTCGCCGAGGTCTGCTCCGTCTATATTCTGCGCGCTGACGGCGTTCTGGAGCTTTATGCCACCGAGGGCCTCAACCGCGAGGCCGTGCACCAGGCGTCGCTGCGCGTCGGGCAAGGCCTTGTCGGCCTGATCGCTGCCGAGGCGCGGCCGCTCAATCTTCCCAATGCACGGGCGCATCCTGCCTTCGCCTATCTGCCGGAGACCGGTGAAGAGGCCTATAATTCCTTCCTGGGTGTGCCGGTCCTGCGCGCCGGGCGTACGCTTGGCGTTCTGGTGGTGCAGAACAAGTCGCACCGCACCTATTACGAGGATGAGGTCGAGGCGCTGCAGACGACCGCGATGGTTATCGCGGAAATGGTCGCTGCCGGTGAACTGGAAGCCATTGCCAAGCCCGGCACGGGCCTGGATCTCTCCCGTCCTTTCCGTTTTTCCGCAGTTGGCCTTGCCGATGGCGTGGGGTTGGGGCACGTGGTGCTGCATGAGCCGCGCGTCGTCGTCACCAATCTCATTGCCGAGGATACCGATCACGAGACGAACCGTCTCGAGGGGGCGATCGACCGTCTGCGCCTGTCCATCGACAGCCTGCTGGCCTCCGGTGATTTTGCGCAATCGGGCGAGCACAGGGATGTGCTCGAGGCCTATCGCATGTTCGCCTATGACCGGGGCTGGATCCGCAAGATCGAAGAGGCGATCCGCAACGGCCTGACGGCAGAAGCTGCCGTCGAGAAGGTGCAGAGCGACATGCGTGCCCGCATGCTGCGCCAGACAGACCCTTACCTGCGTGAGCGTCTGCATGATCTCGATGATCTGGCGCACCGGCTGATCCGCGAACTCATGGGCCGCCAGCACAGTGGCGGCACCGGCAGCCTGCCGCAGGATGCCATCATCGTTGCCCGCAATATGGGCGCCGCCGAACTTCTCGACTATGACCGCGACCGGATTCGCGGCGTTGTGCTGGAGGAGGGCGGTCCGACCAGCCATGTCACCATCGTGGCGCGTGCCCTCGGCATTCCGGCCGTGGGCCAGGTGCAGGATATTGTCAGCCTTGCGGATGCGGGCGATGCCATCATCGTCGATGGCGGCACGGGTGAGGTGCACCTGCGTCCGGCTTCGGATGTGCAGGATGCCTATGCGGAAAAGGTGCGTTTCCGTGCCCGCCGTCAGGCCCAGTTCCGCCGGTTGCGCAACAAGCCCTCCGTCACCAAGGACGGGGTGGAGATTGCGCTGCAGATGAATGCAGGCCTCCTGGTGGATCTGCCGCACCTGGCTGAATCGGGGGCGGTGGGCGTTGGCCTGTTCCGCACAGAACTGCAGTTCATGGTGGCTTCGTCCTTCCCGCGCCTGTCCGATCAGCAAGCCCAGTACACACAGGTGCTGGATGCCGCCGATGGCAAGCCGGTGACCTTCCGCTCGCTGGATATCGGCGGCGACAAGGTGCTGCCTTATCTGCGTTCCATTCAGGAAGAGAACCCGGCCATGGGCTGGCGCGCCCTGCGCCTTGGCCTCGACCGGCCGGGGCTGCTGCGCACCCAGGTACGTGCTCTGCTGCGTGCTGCTGCCGGGCGCGAACTCAAGCTCATGTTCCCGATGGTCTCGGAGGTGTCCGAATTCCACCGGGCGAAGGAACTGGTGGAGCGCGAGCTGAAACACGCCCGCCGCCATGGCCATGACGTGCCCGATTCCATCCGTCTCGGCGTGATGATCGAGGTGCCCTCGCTGCTGTTCCAGCTTGAGGAGCTGTTCCAGGTGGTGGACTTCGCCTCGATCGGCTCGAACGACCTGTTCCAGTTCTTCTGTGCCGTGGACCGTGGGAACACCCGTGTTGCCGACCGCTATGACACGCTCGGCCCCGGCTTCCTGCGGGCGCTGAAGCTGATCGTGGATGTGGCCGGACGGCACCATGTGCCTGTGACGCTCTGCGGGGAAATTGCGGGCAAACCTCTGGAAGCCATGGCACTGATCGGGATTGGCTACCGCTCGCTGTCCATGTCGCCGGCCTCGCTGGGGCCTGTGAAGGCAATGCTGCGCAGCCTTGATGCTGGCCGCCTGTCTGCGCGCCTGCTGCCGCGCCTTGATCATGGCCATCCGGACCACGACATCCGCGCCTTCCTCCGGCGCTTTGCCGAAGAGCAGGACGTGGCGCTCTAGCGCCGCGCCTGCCGTTCATCCCGTTTACTGCCGGGAGGCCTTTTCTCCCGTGGCCCTGGAGACATGCGCTCATGCTGGCGCAAGCAAAACTCGACACACTGCTGAACCGCTTTGCCGAACTCGAACACCGTATGTCCTGCGGTCCGGATGCGGGCGAATATGTGCGTCTTTCGCGCGAATACGCAGATCTGGAGCCGCTGGTGCGCGCCGTGCAGGCCTTGCGCAAGGCGGAAGAGGACCTTGCTGGCGCCGAGGCACTGATTGCGGAGGCTGGCAGTGACCGGGAAATGCGCGAACTGGCCGAGCTGGAGCGCGATGAGCTGACGCAGAAGGTGGAGGAGCTGACGCAGGCCGTGCGCATCGGCCTTTTGCCGAAGGATAGCGCCGACAAGAACGATGCCATTCTGGAAGTGCGTGCAGGCACTGGCGGGGACGAGGCCGCGCTTTTTGCGGGTGACCTGTTCCGCATGTATCAGCGCTATGCCGCACTTCAGGGCTGGAAAGTGGAAGTGCTGTCGGCCAGTGAGGGCGAGGCGGGCGGCTTCAAGGAAGTGATCGCCTCGGTTACGGGCGAGAATGTGTTTGCCCGGCTCAAGTTCGAATCAGGTGTGCACCGGGTGCAGCGCGTGCCTGAGACCGAATCGGGCGGACGCATCCATACCTCCGCTGCCACGGTCGCCGTGCTGCCGCAGGCCGAAGAGGTGGACGTGGATGTCCAGGAATCAGACCTGAAGATCGACACTTACCGGGCATCTGGCGCAGGCGGCCAGCACGTCAACACCACCGATTCGGCTGTGCGTATCACCCATCTGCCTACCGGTATCGTCGTGGCGGTGCAGGACGAACGCTCCCAGCACAAGAACAGGGCCAGAGCGCTGCAGCTTCTGCGCGCCCGAATCTATGATGCGCAGCGCGATAAGGCGGCGAACGAACGCTCGGAGGCGCGGCGCCTGCAGGTGGGCTCCGGCGACCGTTCCGAGCGCATCCGCACCTATAATTTCCCGCAAGGCCGGGTCACCGATCACCGCATCGGCCTGACGCTTTACAAGCTGGAGCAGGTGCTGGCAGGCGAGGCGTTGAACGAACTGGTCGAAGCGCTGACAGTCGATCATCAGGCAACGCTGATGGCGGCCGAGGAGGGCTGACCCCATGTCCGGGACAGGGGATGTGCCAACTCTGGGTGCGCTTTACCGCGAGCTGCGCGACAGGTTCCGCAAGGCGGGCCTTGCTTCGCCGGAGCTGGACGCCCGGCTGCTCGTGGCCGCTGCTGCTGGCCTGTCTCCCGGTGATGTCGTGCTGCGCTCCGATGATCCGGTAAGCGAGGCTGCTTCAACGCTGGCGCGCCACCATGCGCAGCGGCGCGAGGCGCGTGAGCCAGTGGGCCGCATTCTCGGCGAGCGGCAGTTTTTCGGACTGGATCTGGCCCTTTCCCCGGACACGCTGGAGCCGCGTCCTGATACGGAAATTCTGGTGGAGGTGATGCTGGCGCGGGCAGGGGGCTTATCAACCCGCTGATTGCCGACATCGGCACAGGTACGGGAGCCATCATTCTGGCCCTGCTCAATGAGCTGCCACAGGCGCACGGTCTTGCGATTGATCTGTCTGCCGGTGCGCTCGAGACGGCGCTGGCCAATGCAAGGCGCCACGGGCTGGACGAGAGGCTTGCTTTTGCGCAGGCAAATTATGCCGAAAGTCTTGCGCCGGTGTTCGACTGGATCGTCAGCAATCCGCCCTACATCGTGTCGGATGTGATTGCCGGGCTTGAGGAAGATGTGCGCCAGCATGACCCTGTTCTGGCGCTGGATGGCGGGCCTGATGGCCTTGTCGCTTACCGTGCAATCGTGCCGCAAGCGCTGACTGCGCTGCGTCCCGGCGGCCGCCTCGGATTCGAGATTGGCTTTGACCAGGGCAGTGCCGTGTGTGGCCTGATGGCAGATGCCGGATTCCAGAATCTTGAAATCATTCAGGATCTCGGCGGAAATGACCGTGTAGTGACGGGTATTAAGCCGGCATGGGGCTGACTGCGGACATCCTTTAAAAAAGGCTTGGAAATCTGACGCGAACCGGCTAGTTTCACTTTGCCGAAGCCGGGATAACGCGGTCGGGGCGAGTTTCTCGCCATATCGGCGATCCAGCCCACGCAGGGATTATGGGCCGAACGATCGCAACGCGTTTTGGAAACCGAACATCTTCTGATTAATCGGACTGTCGGTCTGTCGCAGAATATGACGATTGCGTTACCCTTTGCCGGGTGGTGCTGTCGTGGCGGTTCATTGTTCACAGCCGGTCATGCTCCCTTCACTGGAGCCGGGTAACGCCGGAATCCCAGCGCAGGGAATACAGACGCGCTTTTGATTGGCCGGCCTTGCCGGCCGCCGTTCCTTAAGAGTTAACGGCAGGATGAGACCAGGAAATCAAAATAAGCAGCGTATGCGGAACAACCGGGGCCGTAAGGGACCGAATCCGCTGACCCGGACGTTTGAATCGAACGGCCCGGACGTGAAGATCAGGGGTACGGCTCTGCACATTGCCGAGAAGTACCAGCAGCTGGCCCGCGACGCACAGGCAGCCGGTGACCGGATCATGTCGGAGAACTATTTCCAGCATGCCGAGCACTATTACCGCATCGTTGCGGCAGCGCAGCCCAATATGGCAGCAAGCGGCGGCCTGCGGTTCGACAACGGCTATGACGAGGAAGAGGGCGAGGATCAGGGTGCCGAAGGCGCCGAGATCAACGAGCGTTCCGACCGTCAGGACCAGCCTGAGCGTTCCGAACGTTTTGAGCGCCCCGAGCGGTCTGAACGGTCTGAGCGCATGGAGCGGCAGGACCGCCCTGGCCGTCAGGACCGGGGTGACCGTCAGGAGCGTTCCGAGCGTGGTGAGCGCCCCGAACGCGGTGACCGTCCGATGCGCCAGGAGCGTTCCGAGCGCAACAACCGTCAGGACCGGTATGAGCGCCGTGACCGGGATGACCGGCAGGACCGCCAGGAACGCGCCCCTCGCCCGGTTGAATATGTTGCTGCTGACGAGCCGCAGCCCTTCATCGAGCACATGCCGGTTCCAGGCCTGAACGAGGGGCACATCAGCCGTCCGGTTCATGACGAGCCGGTCCAGACGGAAGCTGCGGTCTATCCCGGCGCCGAAGGTGAAGATGGTGAGGATGGCCGCCCGCGCCGCCGTCTGCGTGGCACCCGTGGCCGTGGCCAGCGCCGTGAAGGCGAGGATGCCCCGGCTGAGGAAGCTGCCGCTCCTGCCCCGGCTCCGGCCGAGGCTGCTGCCCCTGTGGAAGCTGGCGATGAGCCCAAGCCCCGCGCGCGCCGCACGCCGCGTCCGCGCCGCACCAAGGATGTGGAAGAAACCACCTCCAGCGACGCCTGATCAGGCGGCAGGCTGCAAAAAGTTATGAAAGGGCGTCCCGGTCTCCGGGGCGCCCTTTCTCTTGTGTCTGCCGCCGTACGTCGAGCTCCGCGAAAGCTCCGTGGGTCAGGATCCTTCCGGAGTTGTCAGGCACCCCTTTTGTTGTCAATTTGCAACACTATATGAGCCTTGCCATCCAGAGTGATGGTGCGGGTGCCCGCTGGGGCAGCTTGCGGCCGCAAGGCCGGGGCTGCCTGCCGAATGGGGCCCGCAGTCCAGCACGCCGGCCATGCTACGGGTGGTCAGGCGGAAAGGAGTTTCGCGAATGAATATGGAAAAATACACCGAACGGGCGCGCGGCTTCATCCAGTCTGCGCAGACCTTTGCGCTAGGGCAGGGGCATCAGCAGTTCCTCCCTGAACATCTGCTCAAGGTGCTGATTGATGATCCTGAGGGAATGGCTGCCGGGTTGATCGACCGCGCCGGCGGCTCGTCTCAGGATGTCCGCCTTGCCGTCGAGCAGGCGATTTCGCGTCTGCCGAAAGTCTCCGGCGGTTCAGGGCAGCTTTATCTGTCTCCCGCCATGGCGCGCTTTTTCGAGCAGGCCGAGAAGGTGGCAGACAAGGCGGGCGACAGCTTCGTCACCGTCGAGCGCATGCTGCTGGCTCTGGCCATGGACAATGACAGCGAGGCCGGCAAACTGCTGGCCAAGGCGGGCGTGTCTCCGGCCAATCTCAACCAGGCGATCAATGCCCTGCGCAAGGGCCGCACGGCAACCTCGGCCAGTGCCGAGAATCAGTATGACGCTCTGAAGAAATATGCGCGCGACCTGACGCAGGTGGCACGGGACGGCAAGCTTGATCCGGTCATTGGCCGTGACGAGGAGATCCGCCGCACCATTCAGGTTCTCTCCCGCCGCACCAAGAACAATCCGGTTCTGATCGGTGAGCCGGGCGTCGGCAAGACGGCCATCGCCGAAGGCCTTGCCCTGCGCATCGTCAACGGCGATGTGCCGGAAAGCCTCAAGGACAAGCAGCTTCTGGCCCTCGACATGGGCTCGCTGATTGCGGGTGCCAAATACCGCGGCGAGTTCGAGGAACGGCTGAAGGCGGTTCTCTCCGAAGTCGAGACGGCGGCGGGTGGCATCATCCTGTTCATCGACGAGATGCACACTCTGGTTGGCGCAGGTAAGGCGGACGGGGCGATGGACGCCTCCAATCTGCTGAAGCCGGCTCTTGCCCGTGGTGAACTGCATTGCGTCGGTGCGACCACGCTCGATGAATACCGCAAGCACGTGGAAAAGGATGCGGCGCTGGCCCGCCGGTTCCAGCCGGTTTTCGTCAGTGAGCCCACGGTGGAGGACACCATCTCCATCCTGCGCGGCATCAAGGAGAAATACGAGCTGCATCACGGTGTGCGTATCACCGATTCGGCCATCGTCTCCGCCGCGACATTGTCGAACCGCTACATCACCGACCGGTTCCTGCCGGACAAGGCCATCGATCTGATGGACGAAGCCGCAAGCCGTCTCCGGATGCAGGTGGATTCCAAGCCCGAAGAGCTTGATGAACTCGACCGGCGCATCATCCAGCTCAAGATCGAGCGGGAGGCGCTGAAGAAGGAGAACGATCCTGCCGCGCAGGACCGGCTGACCCGTCTTGAGAAGGAGCTGACGTCGCTTGAGGAAGAGTCCGATGCGCTGACCCAGCGCTGGCAGGGCGAGAAGGACAAGCTGAACGTCGAGCAGAAGCTCAAGGAACAGCTGGACGGTGCCCGCAGCGAGCTGGAAAAGGCGCAGCGGCAGGGCAATCTTGCCCGGGCTGGTGAGCTTGCCTATGGCGTCATTCCGGAGCTGGAGCGCAAGCTGGCTGATATGGCCGGTGCCAGCGCCAAGGGGGCGATGCTGGATGAGGCAGTGACCTCCAGCCACATCGCGCAGGTGGTGTCGAAGTGGACGGGTATTCCGGTCGACAAGATGCTGGAAGGCGAGCGTGACAAGCTGCTGCGCATGGAAGATGTGCTGGCGGGCCGGGTGATCGGTCAGGCCGAAGCGATCCATGCGGTTTCCACTGCCGTCCGCCGCGCCCGTGCCGGGCTGCAGGATCCGAACCGGCCAATCGGCTCCTTCATGTTCCTTGGGCCCACGGGCGTGGGCAAGACGGAACTGACCAAGGCGCTGGCCTCGTTCCTCTTCGATGATGACACGGCGATGGTCCGCCTCGACATGTCGGAATACATGGAGAAGCACTCGGTTTCCCGCCTCATCGGCGCACCTCCCGGTTACGTCGGCTATGAGGAGGGCGGAGCCCTGACGGAGGCGGTACGCCGCCGCCCCTATCAGGTCGTGCTCTTCGACGAGATCGAGAAGGCCCATACGGATGTGTTCAACGTGCTCCTGCAGGTCCTTGATGACGGCCGCCTGACCGATGGACAGGGCCGCACCGTCGACTTCCGCAACACGCTGATCATCATGACCTCGAACCTGGGTGCCGAATATCTGGTCAACCAGCCTGAGGGCGAGGATACGGACAAGGTTCGGAATGAGGTGATGGATGTGGTTCGCAGCCACTTCCGGCCCGAGTTCCTCAACCGCCTGGACGAGATCGTGCTCTTCCACCGGCTGCAGCGCAACCAGATGGCTTCCATCGTTTCGATTCAGCTGGAGCGGCTGCGGGCACTGCTTGCCGACCGCAAGATCACGCTGGATCTGGACGACAGCGCCATCGGCTGGCTGTCACAGAAGGGCTACGACGCTGCCTACGGCGCCCGGCCGCTGAAGCGGGTGATCCAGAAGGATGTACAGGACCCGCTGGCAGAGAAGATCCTCTCTGGTACGGTGAAGGACGGCGACCACGTTGCGGTCAGCGCCGGAACGGACCGGCTGATCTTCACGACTGGCCCGGCCGCTGGGGAATCCGAAGCGGCCTGATGCGCCGCCAGTCTTGAAAACGCCAGGTCATGAAAAAGGCCCGCCGGAGCGATCCTGCGGGCCTTTCTTGTCTTGACTGTCTGGCTTTGTGAGGCCGTTGCGTCAGCACTCCGTCTATGAGCCTGAAGCCGAAGCAAAGCGCGATGGCTTCTGCCCACGCTCCAGCAAGGCATCGATACGGGTGCGCTCCTGCTCGAAATTCGCCAGCATGTCGCCATCCAGCACACGCCCGCGTGGCAGGCGGATGCGCATCGGGTCCACAAAGTTCTTGTTCACCAGCACCTCATAATGAAGGTGCGGGCCGGTGGAGAGGCCTGTCGAGCCCACATAGCCAATGATCTGGCCCTGGGTGACGCGACCGCCTTCCTTGATGCCGGGGCCGAAGTCGTTCATGTGGTTGTAGGTGGTGACATAGCCATTGGCATGGCGCAGCTCCACCCGCTTGCCATAGCCCGATTCCCATCCGGCCTTGATAATGGTGCCGTTGCCCGAGGCCATGATCGGCGTGCCGCGCGGAGCAGACCAGTCCACACCCGTGTGCATCTTGCCAAAGCCATAGACCGGATGCTGGCGCATGCCGAAGCCTGAACGGAAGGTGCCGCCGGAGAGCGGCTTGCGCATGAGGAACTTCTTCGCGCTGCGGCCTTCTTCATCATAGTAATCGACCGAGCCGTCATCCGGCGCGCGGAAACGGTAAAGCCGCCGCTCGGCAGAACCGGTGTGCAGCGAGGCATAGAGGATCTCGCCGTTTCCACCAGTCTCATCGTCGCCACCGCCGTAGAATACTTCCAGCGAGTCTCCTGGCTGGACGCGGCCGTTGAAGTCCACGTCGTAGGAGAAGGCGCCGATCAGCTCCTTGATCAGGTCTTCCGGGATCTGTTGCTCAAGCGCCGTCTGATAGACGCTTTCATACAGCGAGACTGAGGGGCCGCCGCTGTTGCCGCCAAAGGCGTTGCTGTTCGCTTCGGCAAAGGCGTCCAGCAGATCACCGGCCGGCTCATTGGCAGTGACGTAAATGCCGTTGTCCGAGCGCGCGACGGTCGCCTTGTGCTGGGTTTCTGTGTAGATGCTGACCCGCTCCACCCGCTGAATAGTCGGGTCTGCCGGATCTGAACCAAGGGCAATGCGCAGCCGGTCGCCGGGGGCGACATCAAGAATGCCTGCGCCAAAGCGGAAGGCTGCCAGAATCGCTTCCGCTTCCGGATCTGACGCCTGATTGTCGAGAAGAATGTCCTTGAAGGCCATTTCCGGTTCGACCGGTATGATGCGCTCGTCAAAACCGGCGACGGGAGCTGTGCCGGCCTGCTTGGAAACGAAGGAGACGTTTTCCTGGGTGATGCGGACCGACAACCGGGCAAAGTCGGGCTGACGGGCAAGGTCGAAATCGAAACGGTCCGGGTTGACGATGGTCCGGGATGCGATCTGCACACCGCTTTCGCTCAGGAATTGGGCCGAAGCCCGCACCTGCTCTTCGATCTCCGTTTCCGATGGCGTGAGCGCTGTGTCGATTAGCGGGCTGTTGACCGGAAAGTCACTCTGGGCCAGCGTGAACTCACCCTCGGACTTTGCGGAATAGACCGCATCGCTGACCGTGCGCTCGTCCAGCGGCTTCTGATCGGCGAACATCTGCAACGGATTGAAGGCCGGAATGCGGCCCTCCACATCTGTGAGGCGCCGGGTCGTCAGGGTGGTGTTCACAAATGTATAAGGCTTCGCCTTGATGTGCTCCTGATCGCCGCTGCGTGTCACGACGTTCAACGGAATGACGCGTTTGCTGGTGAACTGGGCTGCAGCCTTGCTGACCCGGTCTCCTTTTGTGCCGGCGCCTGCTGTGCTGAGCACTTCCGGGTTCGGCGTGTGAGCCGTCGCAGCGGCGACACGATATTGTCCGTCAAGGGCTGCAATCAATGCGCCGCCCATCAGCACGATAGACGTTACGCCCGTCAGGACGGTCCCGGTCAGCCAGCGCAGGCTCACCTTGCGGCGGTCGGGCAATGCGTTCCGCTCGTCGTAAACAACGAGCGGCGGCATGGTGCCAAGTTCGACCGCCGGATGGGCGTGAGACTGGAAGGGGCCCAGATGCATCAGTTGCCTTGTCTGTTCATGTCGTCCCGCCCTGCCTTGTTCTGGCAAGGCCGCGCATTGCACGGAAACCTCCGCCTGCCGGAACCATCCGGAACCTGAGGGAAAATGCAGTCTGCCGCTGCAAAGGTCAACGGTACAGGCATGCAGCCCTGTCACTGTTGTCCCCCTGGAGGAAAGTGAGACGGTCGATAAGCGCGGTTTCGGGCATGAATATGGCTGGCCCATATATAGAGGGAGGCAACCGTGCCGGTGCCCGGGCGCTTGTTGTATCTTTTTCAGGGGCCGGAAGGACCTCCGGATGCCGGACGTGAAGGGCTTTTTTCGCGGGCTGCGAATTTTTTAAGCCGGCTTGTGGGCAAAGCGGCGGAAATCACAGGGCCAGACGGGCGAAACCCAAGCGTTTCTGCGGGGTTCCGGCCTTGTGAATCTTTTTTGACAATCTGTGTTGACTCCTCTCGGGGGCTGGCTATAAACCGCTCCATCGACGGCGGCGCCACGGAAACACGGCGCCAGACGCTGTCGGGTCAGCCGAAAACGACTGAGCCGCTGGTAGCTCGAAAGAGCGACGAGGTGATGTTGTCTCCGGTTCCCGGAAACGGGT
>NZ_JBNINT010000002.1:0-224726 GCF_050510895.1 Pannonibacter phragmitetus
GCCCTGCTGCTGGCCGCCAGAGGCCGCTATTCCTTCAAGGGCTCGGGCTACGTGCGCGGCGGCATCTTTGACCGGGTGCATCTGATCCAGGGCGACATGTCCGTCCGCTTCCACGACAAGGACCACAAGCGCGCAGGCCCGCTGGCCCTTGCCGGTGCGCCGGAGCTGAGCGAGCGCGACATCTTCCGCATTCCGGCAAACTCCGGCTTCAACCCGGCAGAGCCCTTCCGCATCCAGCTGCTGGTACAGCGCAACGTGGGGCCGATCGAGAAGCTGTTCACCACCTTTGATCTTGGCTGGCAGCCCCCGGCGGCCTTCGTCAAGACGCTCAGCCCCGCCCCGTCCGAAAGCCCGGCAGTATCCACGCCCGTGGCCTTTGATACACCGCAGGCAGGCATTGATGACGAAGCCAGCGCCAAGGCGCAGCTGTGGCAGCGCATCTGGCGCGGCAAGACGCTGGAAATCGCCGGTGTCACCATCATGCTTGCAGTGCTGACCTTTGCCTTCTTCTTCCAGACCTTCCTCACCCGGTCGGCGCGGGTGACCCACTGGTTCCGGATGGGCTTCCTCACCGTGACGCTGGTGTTCCTCGGCTGGTACGCCAATGCGCAGCTGTCGGTGGTCAACATCTTCGCGCTGGCAGCTTCGGTGAAGTCCGGCTTCACCTGGGAAGCGTTCCTGCTGGATCCGCTGACCTTCATCCTGTGGTTCTCGGTGGCCGCTGCGCTGATCTTCTGGGGCCGGGGGCCTACTGCGGCTGGCTGTGCCCCTTCGGCGCGCTGCAGGAGCTGACCAACCGCATCGCCCGTGCCTGCCGCGTGCCGCAGATCACCCTGCCCTGGGGCCTGCACGAGCGGCTGTGGGCGGTGAAATACATCGTCTTCCTCGGCCTGTTCGGCGTCTCGCTCGCCTCTCTGGAGCAGGCCGAGCATCTGGCAGAGATCGAACCGTTCAAGACCGCCATCGTGCTGAAGTTCGCGCGCGGCTGGCCCTTCGTCCTCTATGCGGGAACGCTGCTGGTGGCCGGGCTCTTCGTCGAACGTTTCTACTGCCGCTACCTGTGCCCGCTGGGCGCTGCGCTCGCCATTCCGGCCCGTATCCGGATGTTCGACTGGCTGAAGCGCTACCACGAGTGCGGCAACCCCTGCCAGACCTGCGCCAACACCTGCCCGGTGCAGGCCATCCATCCGACCGGTGAGATCAACCCCAATGAATGCGTCAACTGCATGAATTGCCAGGTGCTCTACCAGTCCGAAACGAGATGCCCCGTCGTCATGCGCAAGCTGAAGCGGCGGGCAGCGGCCGGCACGGGCGAACGCCCGGCCCCGTCCGAGGGCCACAAGCCCGTGATCAACACGCCAAGCCTGAAAAAGGACAAGCTCATGTCTGATGCGAATGAAACCGGCGGCCTTACGCGCCGCCAGCTGATGGGCGCCACCGCCGCAGGCGGCGCGGCCCTCGGATCGGTTGCCGTTGGCGCCGTTGCCCTGACGGCCGGCGGCTCCGGCGCACTTCTGGCCGGAACGGCCCCTGCCGCAGCCGCCACCGGCGGCGGCGCAGCCAGCGGCCATGTCGCGCCGGGGGAACTGGACGAATATTACGGCTTCTGGTCTTCCGGCCAGACGGGCGAGATGCGCATTCTGGGCCTGCCGTCCATGCGCGAGCTGATGCGCGTGCCGGTGTTCAACCGCTGCTCGGCCACCGGCTGGGGCCAGACGAACGAGTCCCTCAAGGTCATGACGGAAAACATGACCGAAAGGACGAAGAAGTACCTCGCCGCCAACGGCAAGAAGGTTCACGACAACGGCGACCTGCACCACGTCCACATGTCCTTCACCGAAGGCAAGTACGACGGCCGCTTCCTGTTCATGAACGACAAGGCCAACACCCGCGTCGCCCGCGTGCGCTGCGACGTGATGAAATGCGACAAGATCCTCGAAATCCCCAATGCCAAGGCCATCCACGGCCTGCGCCCGCAGAAGTGGCCGCGCACCAACTATGTCTTCGCCAATGGCGAGGATGAGGGCCCGATGGTCAATGACGGCAAGATCCTCGACGACCCGTCCCAGTACGTGAACTTCTACACCGCCATCAACGCCGACGAGATGACCGTGGCCTGGCAGGTGATGGTGTCGGGCAACCTCGACAACACCGATGCCGACTATGACGGCAAATATGCCTTCTCCACGAGCTACAACTCGGAAATGGGCATGAACCTTGCCGACATGACCAAGTCCGACCGGGACCATGTCGTCGTCTACAACATCCCCGAGATCGAAAAGGGCATTGCCGCCGGCGACTATATCGAGCTGAACGGCGTCAAGGTCATCGACGGCCGCAAGGGCAAGAACAAGAACTACACCCGCTACATCCCGGTGCCGAACAACCCCCACGGCTGCAACATGGCCCCGGACAAGATCCACCTGTGCATCGCGGGCAAACTGTCGCCGACCGTTACCGTGATCGATGTGCGCAAGCTGGATGACGTGTTCTACAAGGACGCAGACCCGCGCTCGGCCGTCGTGGCCGAACCGGAACTGGGCCTCGGGCCGCTTCACACCGCCTTCGACGGCAAGGGCAACGCCTATACGACGCTCTTCCTCGACAGCCAGGTCGTGTTCTGGAACATCGAAAAGGCCGTGCGCGCCTTTGCGGGCGAGAAGGTCGATCCGATCATCTCCAAGACGGATGTGCACTACCAGCCGGGCCACAACTCCACCTCCATGGGCGAAACGCTGGAGGCGGACGGCAAGTACTACATCTCGATGAACAAGTTCTCCAAGGACCGCTACATCAACGTCGGCCCGCTGAAGCCGGAGAACGAGCAGCTCTTTGCCATCGACGGCGACAAGCTGACCCTCATCCATGACGGGCCGACCTTCGCCGAGCCGCATGACTCCATCATCGTGCACCGCTCTCTGGTGAACCCGCTGCATGTGTGGGACCGCAACGATCCGTTCTTTGCCGATGCCCGCAAGCAGGCCGAGGCCGATGGCGTGGACCTCGACTATGCGGCAGACGTGATCCGCGACGGCAACAAGGTGCGCGTCTACATGCACTCGGTCGCCCCGGCCTTCAGCCTGGAGACCTTCACCGTGAAGGAGGGCGATGAGGTGACCGTCTATGTGACCAACATGGACGACATCGAAGACCTGACCCACGGCTTCTGCATGGGCGACCATGGCGTTGCCATGGAAGTGGCGCCGCAGGCGACCGCCTCGGTCACCTTCACCGCCGCCAAGCCCGGCGTCTACTGGTACTACTGCCAGTGGTTCTGCCATGCGCTGCACATGGAAATGCGCGGCCGCATGTTCGTCGAGCCGAAGGGGGCCTGAGATGCGGCGCGGCCCGGCACTTCTCCTGCTGGCGTTCTGCCTTGCTGCGGCCCTTCCGGCGGCAGCGGAAACGCGGCGGGTTGCGCCCGTGCCGGGCGCGCTGCCGCAGGCAATCGCCGGGGCCAGCCCCGGCGATATCCTCGTGCTGGAGCCGGGAGACCATCCCGGCCCCGTCACGCTCGGAATCCCGCTGACACTGCAAGGCGAACCGGGCGCACATCTGTCCGGCGATGGCACCGGCAACACGGTGACCATCACCGGCCCGGATGTAACCGTCACGGGCCTTGCCATCAGCGGCTCGGGTAATGATGCCACGGATATCAGCAGCGGCGTCTTTGTGGCGCAGAGCGCGCGCAACGCAAGGATCACGGACAATCTTCTGACAGGCAACCTGCACGGCATCACCCTGCACGGAGCGAAGGACAGCCTTGTCAGCGGCAACCGGATCGAAGGCCGCCGCAGCGGCCATGTCAACGACCGGGGCAACGGCATCTATGTGTGGAACGCGCCGGGCACCATCGTGGAAGGCAACGACATCCGCTGGGGGCGAGATGGCATCTTCGCCAATGCCTCGAAGCAGAACATCTTCCGCAACAACCGCATGCGGGACCTGCGCTTTGCGGTCCATTACATGTACACCAACAACAGCGAAGTCTCGGGCAATGTCTCCATCGGCAACACGCTCGGCTATGCGCTGATGTTCTCCAACAGGATCACCGTAACGGGCAACCAGTCGCTGGCCGACCGGCGCCATGGGCTGATGCTGAACTATGCCAACAACGCGGTGGTCTCCGGCAATCTGGTGCGCGGACTGCGGACGGAGAAATGCACCTTCATCTACAACGCCCACAAGAACCGCATTTCCGGCAACCGTTTCGAAGGCTGCGAGACCGGCATCCATTTCACCGCCGGATCGGAACGCAACGTCATCACCGGCAATGCCTTCATCGCCAACCGCACCCAGGTGAAATATGTCGGCACGCGGCATGTGGAGTGGAGCGAGGCGGGACGGGGCAACTACTGGTCCGGCCACACGGCCTATGACCTCAACGGCGACGGCATCGCCGACAGCGTGTTCCGCCCCAACGACTTGATGGACCACATTCTCTGGTCCCAGCCCTCCGCTGCGCTTCTGCTCGGATCACCAGCGGTGCAGCTGGTGCGCTGGAGCCAGCAATCCTTCCCCGCCATCCTGCCCGGCGGGGTGACCGACAGTGCGCCGCTGACCCGGCCTTTCACCATTCCTGTAACGCCGGAAAACGCCGCGCTCGAACAGCGCGCGCTTGAAGACGCCAGCCAGAGACAGCAAGCCGATGACGATCCTGAAGATCTCGCAGCTCACTAGAACTTTCGGGCCGCTCACCGCCCTTGCCGCCGTCAGCCTAGAGGTGGCGCAGGGCGAGCGTGTGGCCCTCACCGGCCACAATGGCGCCGGCAAGACGACCCTGATGAAAACCGTGCTCGGGCTTCTGGCCCCGGCAGCGGCACGGTGACGGTGGATGGCCACCAGCCCGGCAGCCAGCACGCCCGGGAGGCGACGGCCTATCTGCCGGAGAATGCCGCCTTTCACCCGGCACTGACCGGGCGCGAGCAGCTCGGCCTTTATCTGCGCCTGCGCGGCGAGCCTGCCGCCAAGGCCCCTGCCCTGCTGGAGCGGGTGGGGCTGGCGCAGGCGATGAACCGGCGCATCGGCACCTATTCCAAGGGCATGCGCCAGCGCGTCGGCCTGGCTCAGGCGCTGATCGGGCGGCCGAAGCTGATGGTGCTGGACGAACCGACCAGCGGACTGGATCCGGTGTCGCGGCAGGAATTCTACGCCATTCTGGACGATCTGGCGCGGGAGGGCACCGCCATCCTCCACTCCTCCCACGCTCTCACGGAAGTGGAAGCGCGGACGGACCGGATCGCCATCCTGTCGCAAGGGCAGCTGATGGCCCATGACACGCTGGCGGCCCTGCGGCTTGCCGCCCGCCTGCCCTTGCGCTTCCACCTCACCCTTGCGCCCGGCCAGCGGGAAGCCGCGATGGCGGCGCTGACCGGAAGACTGGCAGAGGGGAGATGGCCGCAGAAGCCGGGAACGGCGGCAGCCGGCTGGACCTCATCTGCCCGCCGGAGCGCAAGCTTGCCGTGCTGCGGGCCGTGACGGAGCTGGGCGCTCTTGTGGAGGATGTGGACATCATCCCGCCCAGCCTTGAGGACATCTACACCCATTTCAGCAAGAGGAGCGAGGGATGAGCCGCCTTGCCGCCGCCGCTTCGGCGGAATTCCGCATCGCCCTGCGCAACCGCTGGGTTGCGGTTGCCATGGCCATCATGGTGCTGTTTGCCGGCGTTCTTTCGGCGGCGGGCTCTGCCCCGATGGGGGAGCTGGGCGCGGACCGGCTGAGCGTCACCGTCGCCAGCCTCACCTCGCTGAGCGTCTATCTGGTGCCGCTGATCGCGCTGCTCATGTCCTTTGACGCGATTGCCGGAGAGGTGGAGCGCGGCACGCTGGCCCTGGTGCTGACCTATCCGGTCAAGCGCTGGCAACTGGTGGCGGGCAAGTTTGCCGCCCACCTTGTCATTCTCGCGCTGGCCATTGCTGCCGGTTATGGCATTGCCGCCGCCATGGCTTTTTCCGGCGGCATGGACGCAGTGAGAGGCCTTCCCGCCCTGTGGCGGCTGACGTGGACCTCGCTGCTGCTGGGCGCGGTGTTTCTGGGGGCAGGCTACACGGTGTCCGCTCTGGCGCGGCGGCCCGGAACGGCGGCCTCGCTGGTCATCGCCCTGTGGCTCATCATGATCGTGCTCTACGATCTGGCGCTGCTGGCAGGGGTGGCCGCCGATGACGGCGGGGTCTTCACCACCCGCATCTTCCCGCTGGCGCTGCTGGCCAACCCCGCCGATGCCTTCCGCCTGTTCAACCTTGCCTCCTCGCAGGCCATCGCCGCCGCCTCCGGCATCAGCGGCGCAGCCGGGTCCATTCCAGCGGTTCAACCGCTCCTCTCCCTCGTTCTCTGGGCCTTTGCCGCCTTTGCCGCAGCCATCGCCGCCTTCCGGAGGATCACCCCATGACCCGCCAGACATGTTCCCGCCGGACACGTTCCCGCCAGCGCCTTTCCCTGGTGTTTCTCCCCCTTGCCCTGCTTCTGGCGGCCTGCCAGCCGGAAGCCGCCACCCAGCCGCCGGAACCGGTGGCGATGACAGCCACATCGCTCGGCCACTATTGCCAGATGAACCTGCTGGAACATCCCGGCCCCAAGGCGCAGGTGCATCTGGCGGGCATGGACGGCAAGCCGCTGTTCTTCAGCCAGGTGCGTGATGCCATCGCCTATCAGCGCATGCCCGAGCAGAGCGGTGTCATCACCGCCATCTATGTGAGCGACATGGGCGCGGCCGAAAGCTGGGACACGCCGGGCGCGGACAACTGGATCGCCGCAGATACGGCCATCTATGTCACCGGCGCAAAAGTGCAGGGCGGCATGGGTGCGCCGGAACTGGTGCCCTTTTCCAGCCGCGAGAAGGCCGAAGCCTTTGCCGCCGCGCAGGGCGGCGGGCAGCTGGTGACACTCACGGATATCCCGGACGGGGACGTTCTGGCGCCGGTGGACTTTGCAACAGACGCGGACGGCAACTTCCTGCCGCCGGAAAATGCAACGCTGAACTGAAGGAGACGGGACCATGACCGCCCTGTCACGCCGCCGCTTTCTCACCATCTCCGCCAGCGTGGCCTCTGCCGCGGCCCTTTCGGCACACCCGGCACTGGCCGCAGCCTCCGCCGTGCCCGTCAGCACATGGCGCGGCACGGCCATCGGCAGCGCCGCCCGCATCACCCTTGCCCATCCGCAGGCCGGAAGCCTGTTCACGGGCATCGAGGCGGAACTGGACCGGCTGGAGAATATCTTCAGCCTCTACCGGTCCGGCAGCGCCCTTTCCCGGCTCAACCGTGACGGCATTCTGAGGGACCCGGCGCCGGAATTGCTGGAATGCCTGAGCATTGCCGGCGGGATGTGGCGGGCAACGGAGGGCGCCTTCGACCCAACGGTCCAGCCGCTCTGGGCCGCCTATGCGCGGGCCTCGGTTGAAGGCAGAACACCGGATGCCGGGGAGCTGGCGCAGCGCCTTGCCTTTACCGGCTGGCCGCTGGTGGAACTGGAGGCAGACGCCATCCGCCTGACCCGCAAAGGCGCGGGCCTGACGCTCAACGGCATCGCCCAGGGCTATATCGCCGACCGGATTGCCGCATGGCTGAGCGGCGAAGGCCTGACGGATATCCTGATCGACACCGGCGAGATCCGCGCACTCGGCGGGCAGCCCGGCGGCGGGGACTGGGACGTGACGCTGGCCGGAAACCGGGGATCACACAGGCTGCGGGAGCAGGCACTGGCCACCTCCGCGCCACTTGGCACCACTTTCGATCAGGCAGGAAAAACGGGGCATATCCTTGATCCTCGCACGGGCCTGCCCGCCCGGCAGGACTGGGCGCAGGTCAGCGTCACCGCCCCGGCCGCTGCCCTCGCCGACGCGCTCTCCACCGCCTTCTGCCTGATGAACCGCCAGGAGATTGATGCGGCCCTGAAAGCCGTTCCTTCGGCCCGTCTTGTGGATCTCGCACCAGGGCGCTGAAGGCCGGATGCGGCACGGGGCCGGTTACGGCTGGCCAGTAGGCCATGATGAAAAGACCCCAGCCGAGCGCCCAGGCCAGCGCAGCACCTGCAAGGTTTGCCTCCCACGCGGCGGCCTGCGCACACAGCCGCAAGACGGCCGAAAGCTGGATCAGGGCAAGGCTGCAGGCCATCAGCGGTGTCATGACCAGACGGCCCTTGCGCCGCTGCATGGAAGGGCGCAGCATCACCGCCATCATCATGCCGCCCATGGCGCCGATGGCCAGGGCATGGCGGCCCGCCGCAGGCCCGGCCATCTCCGGCCACCAGGAGGCAACCGCCTGCAGCAGGAAAGCGGCCGGTATCCACGCATAGGCCACATGCAGCCACAGCAGCGCAGGATAGTGCCGGGTTTTGACTGTCCGCCACCGCAGCACCGCGGCAAACATGAGGCCTGCCGCAGCAAGCTGGAGCCACCCCGCCGCAACCGGCCAGTCAGCTGCTTCCAGCAAGCCTGCGGCGGCGATGGCGGGCAGAAGAGGCATGGCCGCGAGCGGTTTGGGCAGCCGTCCACCGGAAGATGACCGGGAGAGCCAGGCCGCCGTGAAAGCGGGCACGGCGCGGCCACCGGTGTAAGCAAGAAGCAGAACCATCGGCAGCATCATGACGGACGGCGGCAGGCTTGCGGGGCTGGTAAAGCCAGCGGCCAGTGCGCCAGCCGCCATGGCCGCCATCAGGCCCACTGCGATCCAGCTCCGCCCCGGCACTCCGCCGCTGGTGCCTGTTCGGGCAAGCGGCACGGCGAGAGCCAGGGCAACGAAGAGGAAGTAGAGGGCATTGGCAAGACCCGTGATCCTGTCAGCCTCCGGCTGGCCAGTCAGCACCTGAAGGCACCCGGCCCCCGCGCCAGACACCACAGGCCCGCAGCCGCAAGCGTCAGCCCCGCCGGACAGCGCCACCCCTTCGCCCAGGCCGGAAGGGACGTGAGCAGATACCCCCGGCAGCACCGCCCGCGACACCCTGCACCAGCTCCCTTGCATGCCAGATCGCGCGCTCCGGCACCCCTCCGGGCGGAAGCAGCCAGACAAGGGGAACGCAGGCCGCCCAGAGAGCCGCCAGAAGAAAGAGGATCTGGCAAGGCGCCTGCAGGACAGACACCCGCCGCAGAGAACACCGCGAGACGCGGGCGGGCCCATCATCAATCGGGGCGTTTGGCTCACAAGCGGACATGTCCTGCGGGACCTGCAAAAGGGGAAACCGAACCGGCCAGATCCAGTCAAATCCGGCCATGCAGGGGATCTATCAGGCATTGCGTCTCCGCAATTTGCCCTGGCGCAAGAAGGAGGAACACACGTCCCCTTTTGCCGCAGCGCCGCTCTTCCCCTTCACGGAGGAGAGGGGTTGGCGCTTGACTGGCAGGCCGTTGTAAACACTGCCCGGATGACTGCAATTGAATGCTTGATAAATGTCATTCCATATGATGAAGTGACCTCACTTGCATGAAGGCGCGTCATGAAATCCCACTATATTGACGAAATCCGGCAGCTGGACCTGTTTCGCGGCATGCGGGACGACAGCTTCGAGGCCTTGATGCGCGGGGCCTATGTGCACTCGTTTCCCCCGCTGGTGGAGATGATCCGCGAAGGCGAGATGAGCGACTTCCTGCATGTGGTGATGGACGGCAGCGTCGAGCTTTTCGCCTCATGGGGAGGCAAGGACACCACGCTCAACATCGTGCGGCCCGTATCCACCTTCATTCTGGCCGCAACGATCCGCAGCGCGCCCTATCTCATGTCCGCCCGCACGCTGGAGCGTTCGCGCATCGTCATGCTGCCATCCGAGGATGTCCTCAAGGTTTTCGACGATGACACCGGCTTTGCCAGAGCCGTGGTGGTGGAACTTGCCACCTGCTTCCGCCACTCCATCAAGCACACCAAGACGCTGAAGCTGCGCACCTCGCTGGAGCGGCTGGCCAATTACGTGTTGCAGGAAAGCATGGGGCGCAACGGTGTGGACGCCTTCAGTCTTAACATCGAAAAACGCAAGCTGGCCTCCCTGCTCGGCATGACACCGGAGAATCTCTCCCGCGCTATCAAGGCCCTGACGGAACATGGTGTGCTGATCGAGGGCAGCCGTGTGGTGATCGAGGACATGCCGGGCCTGACGCGCTTTGCAAGGCCCACGCCGCTGATCGACGATCCCACCTCCTGATCCGGCCCTTCCCGGCCCTATCCCGTTGCAAGTTTGTGCCCGCACAAAGAAGCGGTGCCCCGGCGCTGTCAGGATCTGCCTGATCCTGCAAGACAGCGCCCGGAGCCCCTCATGCCCGCCAATTCCATCGCCGGAACCATCCCCGCCATTGACGTCTGCGGCCTGCCCTGCGCCATCCGCCGTGCACTTGCCTGCGAAATGTTCGACGCCCTTCAGCCCGGCGGCTTTTTCGAACTCGTCAACGACCGCGACCCCTCGCCCCTCAAGGCGCAGCTTGCGCAGCGGTCCGTCGCGCGTTTCACCTGGGATACTCTGGAAGACGGTCCGCAGATCTGGCGGGTGCGGGTCGGCAGGCCATGACCTATCAGATCATTCCGCCCATCACTGGAAAGCCAATAGCTGCAAGGCCAGCCCGGCCGCAGAGCCCGGCCGCCGCAAACGGGGGCGCGTCATTCCGCAGGCGGTCAAGGGCAAGTTCCGCACGCTGAAATGGCGGCTGCTGGTCTTGTGCCTTGCCGTCTATTACGTGCTGCCCTTCCTGCGCTGGGGGCGCGGGGCCGGTCAGCCGGACCAGGCGGTTCTGTTTGATCTGGCCAATGTGCGCTTCTACGTCTTCTTCATCGAGATCCGGGCACAGGAGCTTTATTACCTCACCGGCCTTCTGGTGCTGGCAACGCTCGTTCTGGTGCTGATGAATGCGCTGGCCGGGCGTGTCTGGTGCGGCTTCTTCTGCCCGCAGACCATCTGGACGGACCTGTTCCTGCTGGTCGAACGGAAGTTCGAGGGCGACCGCCGCCAGCAGATACAGGCCCTGAAGCAGCCGCTCACCCTTTCGAGGCTCCTGCGCAAAACGGCCAAGCACGTTGTCTGGCTGGGCATTGCGGCGGCCACGGGCGGTGCTTTCGTGCTCTATTTCGCCGATGCGCCCACCCTGCTGCGCAGCCTTGCTTCGGGCGAAGCGCCGCTGCTGGCCTACAGCATGGTGCTGACGCTGACCTTCACCACCTATTCCCTCGCGGGCCTTGCGCGGGAAAAGGTCTGCACCTTCATGTGCCCCTGGCCCCGCCTGCAAGGGGCGATCTGGGATGCGCAGGCGCTGACGGTGAACTACCGCCCGCAGCGGGGCGAGCCGCGCATGTCGGCCAAAAAGGCCGTGACCGCCCGCGAGATGGGCCTTCCGGCGGGCGATTGCGTTGACTGCAATGCCTGCGTTGCCGTCTGCCCCATGGGCATCGACATCCGGCAGGGGCCGAGCATTGCCTGCATCAACTGCGGCCTGTGCGTGGATGCCTGCGACAGCACAATGTTCCGCCTCGACCGGCTGCGCGGGCTGATCGACTACGAAAGCTGGACCAACATCGAACGGGAGATGCAGGGCAAGGAACGCCAGCCCGTCCGCCTGCTGCGGCCCAAGGTGCTGGCCATTGCGCTGGCCGCGCTGGCGCTGGCCGCAGGCATGGCCATTCACCTGTCAGAACGCGCCACGCTGGCCCTTGCCGTGATCCACGAGCGCACGCCCGCCGCCGTGCAGCTCAGCGATGGCCAGATCCGCAATGCCTATGAGGTGCGGATCACCAACACCACGGGCGAACCGGCGCTGATCCGCCTGTCTGTCACGGGTGCCGCCCCGCTCACCCTCGCCTCCCCGGTCTGGAGCCGGACAAAGACGGCAGCCTTGCCGCCGGTCTTGCCGCCAACGGCAGCCGCAAGCTGCGGGTGACGCTGACCGCAGGGCCAGAGCTTGCCGGCGACATCCGCTTCACCCTGCAGAACCCGGCGAACGGCGAGGAAACGGCAACGGAGAGCCGGTTCTTCCTGCCGTGAGCTGTGTTTGCATTAGAGGCAGTGAGGCATTCGGCCTGTGGCACGGCCTATCTGTCCTCCTCCCCTTGAGGGGCAGTGTTTACATTGGACGCACGGAGGAGGAATGAACCTTCGTTTTGCTGCAGCGCCCCTCTCCCCCTTGAGGGGAGATGTCTGCGTTAGCAGACAGAGGGGGTGGCAGCGCTTCATCACAGCATCACCTCTCATATGACCGGATAGTCCATTACCCCCTCTGCCCCCTGCCGGGGGCATCTCCCCCTCAAGGGGGAGAGGAACTGGTGCCTGACTGGAAGTCCGTTGTGAATAATGCCCCTCAAGGGGAGGGGGACAGATAGGCCGTGCCGGGTCAACAACAACCGACGCCGTGAGCGGGAACATGAAAGCCCATCCGATGCCCCACCCGTCAACCACAGCCCCACAGGAGCAGGAAGACCTCGAAGGCCTGCCCGGCAACGTGCTGATGTGGATCTTTATCCTCGGCGATGTTGCGGTGTTTGCCCTGCTGCTGGGTGGCTTTGGCGTGGCAAAGCTGCTGAACCGCGAGGCCTTCCTTACCGGGCAGGCGCAGCTTTCCGGCACTGCGGCGCTGCTGGAGACCTTCGCGCTCATCCTCAGCGGCTGGCTGGCGGCCATAGCGGTGGAGCGCCAGCGCCTGGGCCGCAGCATCCGGCCCTTTCTCGCCGGTGCCATCGGCTTCGGCAGCCTGTTTCTGGTGTTCAAGGCGGGCGAATATGCGCAGAGCCTTTCAGCCTTCAGCTACGAGGAGACTTTCGCGCAGATCTACTACCTGCTGACCGGCTTCCACGCCCTGCATGTCATCCTCGGGCTGGTGCTGCTGCTGGTGTCTTTCGCTCGCTCACAGGCGCAGCATCTGCCGGATTTTGTCCGCTACTGGCATTTCACCGACATCGTGTGGCTGCTGATCTTCCCCACGGTCTATATCCTGAGGTGATGCGATGAGAGCCCTGCACATCAGCGCGGCCGCACTTCTCGTGCTGACCGCCCTTTCCCTCCCCATCATCGCTCTCCCCGCAGGCGCCCTGCCCGCCAGCCTTGCGCCGCTGCTCTTCGCGCTCACCTTCGTCAAGGTCATGACCGTGCTGCTGGTCTTTGCAGAGCTGCGTCACGCCGGGCGCGGCTGGCAGGTGGGGCTTGGGGGCGGCTTCGCCCTTCTCCTCGGCGTCCTCCTCACGCTGCATCTTCTCGCCGGTTATGTAGGGTGAAACCTCACACCTCCTGCGGATCAAGGCAGAAGAGGGCATGGGCGAGGCCCGCAGCGGGCGGGGCGGCATCCAGATGCGGCAGCAGGACTTGCGTGCCGCTGACGCCAAGGTCCGCCAGCTGGGCGGGGGTGCCGTGGCCGAATTCCAGATGCCCGCGCCCGATGATGCCGATCACCAGCGGCGGCTCCGGCTGGTTGCGGAGGGCAGCGATGCGGCAGGCGAAGGATCTGTCCCACACCTGCTGAGCACGGACGAAGCGGTCGAAGGCCGGATCTTCAGGGCTGGCCGCCTTGCGGTTGGGCGAGCCGCCGCCGGTGATGGAAAACAGATACTGACGGTAGGCGGGCGTGGCCGGCACGGCGGGGGTCAGCCCGTCGCGGTCTTCTTCCGCGATGGCCTCCCAGCCCTCCTTGCCCACCTCGCTGACCAGCGCCCTGCGGCAGTTGAGCCCGTGCATGGGGATGGCGAACTGGCGGCAGAAGCGGAACAGCGGCAGGTACAGCTCAGCCGGAAAGCCCCAGACCGTGCCCCATTCCGCCTGTTCCAGAAACTCCGCCTCGCTCAGCTCCCCGGCCACCCAGCGGGCCAGAACCGGATCGAGCCTTGCGGGAAACATCTCGAAGCCCATGACAATATCAGGCCGCAGGGCCAGAAGCCCGGCGGCCACATGCAATTGCCAGCGGTGCTGGGCCGCCTTGTCGTGCCGCTCACCCAAAAGGACGGCAGGCGCGGAAGCTGCACGGCGCAGCACCTCCTGATGGCTGGCTTGCACCGCGCCTTCAGGCCCGCCTTCTGGCCCATCCGCTGGCGCCAGCCAGACGCCGGGACGGACGGGGGAGGATTGCACGCTCATGCAGCGGCCTCCGGCAGGCGGATGGCGAGCGCACCTGCTTCGCCGCCCGCGCCAAGCGCATGCTGCCAGCCGTCCGCCTCTCTCCAGCCTCTGACGCTGCCGGCCTGCAGATGCAGGTGGAAGTGGCTGGTGATGATGTTGAAATAGCCGCTCATCGGGCGGATGGACTCCACCGGGCCGGTCCATTTCTGGCTGATGGCCGGTGTTTCGAAGCGGATCACCGCCGCGCCCTGGCCCGTCAACGCCTCCAGAAAGACACCGCCTGCGTCGCCATCCTCTACCGCTTCCGGCCCCGCCGGTGTGCCGGGATGTTCCGGACGCAAGGACGGCAGGCGCGGGAAGGCGGCAAGCGCGGCAGCAAAGGGCGCTTCGCCTTCCATGCCGGTCACCGAGAACAGCACACCGCCGTCAGAGCCCAGAAAATCAAGGCGCGGATAGACCTTGTCCTTCATCACGGAGGAGGTGTCGAAATCCACCGCCTTGATCAGCGGAAGGCGGATCTCGCTGTCATGGCAGGCGCCTTCGATGCGCAGCAGATCCCTTTCGCGCACCACCCGCTCCACCGGCCCGATCCGCTCGTGCAGGCTGCCGCCAGACCGCACGATCACCATCAGCCGGTCCATCTCCGGCAGCAGTGCCAGAACGGCGGCGGGTGCAGCGTCAAGGCGGTGGCGTTTGATCTCTTCACTCATGCAAGGGCTCCTGTGGCGGATAATTCAGGCTCCGGGCGGGTATAAGCGTCCGGGGCAGTCAGATGCAGGGTCACGTAGTCCCCCAGCGCTTCGGGCGGACGGTGGGCGGCGCAGATGATCGTGGCACCGGGCAGCGCCGCCCGCAGCCGGGCCAGCAGATCCACCTCGCTGCGCGCGTCGAGCGCGCTGGTCGCCTCGTCCAGAATGAGCACGGCCGGCCGGTGGATGAAGACCCGCGCCAGGGCAAGGCGCTGGCGCTCGCCCATGGACAGGCCCGCAAAGCCTTCCGCCCCCGGCAGATCCAGCGCGGCAAGCTTGTGGCCGAGACCCACCTCTCTCAGTGCCGCCTCGATGGCCTCGCGGCCCACCTCCTCCGGCTCCAGCGGATAGCTGGCGGCATGAGCAAGGCCCTCGGGGAAGACACGCGGGGCCTGCGGCAGCACAAGGCGCGGCCCATCGGGCATTGAAATGCGGCCCTCGCCAAAGGGCCAGAGGCCGGAAAGCGCCGCCAGCAGCGTGCTTTTGCCCACCCCCGATGGCCCGGCCACCCAGAGGCACTGGCCGGGGCGCAGCGCCACATCGGGAACCGGCGCCAGCCGCATGCCCTGCGGGGTGGAGAGCGCCACGCCGCGCAGCGCCAGGCCGCCGCCGGGGGCAGGCCCCCATGTGACCGCCTGCGGCACGCCCTCCAGCGTCTGCGGATGGCGCGCCAGCGCCAGCAGGCCATCCAGACGCTCCGACACGGCGACGAACTCCGCCAGATCCCGGTAGGAGAAGATGAACCAGCTCAGCGTCGTTGCGGTGGTCGAGAAGGCCTGCGCCAGCTGCATCAACCCGCCGAGGGTCAGGTTCCCGGCGAAATAGACGGGCAGCGCCAGAAAGGTGGGAATGCGCAGGATCGTTTGCACATAGGGCCGGACGAACAGGCCGAGGATGACTTCGGCGCGGATGAGCCGGTGCCAGTTGCAGCGGACTTCACCGAACCTGCGCTCAAGGCGGCGGCGTTCGGCTTCTTCGCCGGAGGACTGGGCGATTTCATCGGTGCCTTCGCGCAGCTGCACCAGCGCATGGCGGAAATCCGCCTCGCGCCGCTCCTGCTGGAACACCAGCCCCTTCACCGGACGGCCCAGCAGGTGGGTCATCAGGCTCGACACCGCCACGTAGAGGAAGGCGGCCCAGACCATGTAGCGCGCGATCTCCACATCAACACCGAAGAGCGTGAAGCTGAGCGGAACAGCCGAGAGCGACCACAGCACCGCCACATAGGAGACGAGCGCCACCAAATTGGAAATCACGTCCAGCGTTTCGATGAGCAGCCGCTCGATGAACTTGCGGCAGTCTTCGGCAATGCGCTGGTCCGGATTATCTACCGGCTGCGCCGAAAAGCCGGGGCGCAGATGCCAGTAGGCCTTGTTGGCGAGCCAGGCATCCAGCACGCAAGCCGTCAGCCGCTCGCGCAGGCGCATCTGCAGCCGCTTGCGCAGCCAGTCGCTGGTGATGAAGCAAGCGGCCGAGGCTGAAATCAGCAGGGCAAAATGACCGACCTGAATCAGGGCCTGCGCTGCATCCCGCTGTTCCAGCGCGTCATAGAAGGCCTTTTGCCAGTCGATCAGCTGCACCGACACCCAGACGGCGGCAAATTGCAGGCCGAGAACGACCGCATAAAGGACAAGCGCCACCGGCGCGCCGGGGCCCGACGCGGCAAGCCGCGTCAGACGGTAAGTCCGGGCAAGAACTGCGCGCATGGGCTCAGAACTTCACGTTGAAGGCGGCGGAGAAGGTGCGCCCGGCGCCGGTTTGCAGTTCCAGCGGGTTCTGGCTGGCAATGGACGTGGTGGGGCGCAGGGTCATGCCCGCTGCGGAGGCCTCGAAATAACGGGTGTCGAACACGTTCTTCACCCCCACATCGAAGGACGCCATCCCGCTGACCTTCCAGCTGGCGAAGAGATCCAGCAGCGCATAGCCGCCCGGCTTGAAGCCATCGGCCTCGCCCACCTTGTAGACGGGGCTCGCCAGGGTCGTCACCGCATCCAGCGTCAGGTTGTAGTCCGGGATCGCGTAGCTGAGGCCCAGCACCGCCGTCAGCGGCGGCAGCGTGTGCGCCGTGGTGTCCGCATCCGCCGAGACATTCTGGATGCCCTTCTGCCAGGACAGGCTGGCGGTGGCTGTCAGGTCCTGCGTCAGGCTGTAGGCGCCTTCCACCTCGATGCCCCAGACCTGTACCTTCGACAGATTGCGGTAGGTGTAGTCGCTGGTGCCCGGCGGGTTGTAGAAGCTCTGAATAAAGTCCGTGTAGCGGGCGTGGAACGCGGTGACGGCGACATAGCCATCATTGAGTTCCGCACGGGCCCCGGCCTCCAGCGAGCGCACATATTCAGGCTTCAGGTCCATCGCCGGTGTCAGATTGAAGAAGGTGCCGGGCACGGAGGTGTAGAGCTGCTGGGCGGTCGGCATCTTGAAGCCCTCGCCATATTTGCCCCAGACGGACCAGGTCTGATCCACCCGGTAAAGCGCGCCGAGGCTTTTCAGAAGCTCGTTGTCCTGCCGCACGAACGGCGGGGAGCCTGCCACCAGCTTGTAGTCGGCATCGGGCTTGGGCTCGATGCGGTAGGTGGCAAAGCGCAGGCCCGGTGTCAGTTCCAGCTTGCCGTCGAACAGGCCGATCTTGTCCTGAAGATAGACGTCCGCCCGGCGGGTTTCCGCATTGGCGAAGTTGAAGCCCCCGGCCCGCGCCTCGGTCACCGCGCCGGTAACGAGGTTGGTGGTGCGGTCACGGCGGACATAGTCCTGCGTGGAGTAGTCGCCATCAAAGCCGAAGGTCAGCTCATGCGACAGCGCACCGGTGGCAAAACCCTTGGTGGCTTGCAGGTCGAGTTCGTAGAAGTCTTCCGAATAGCCGAGCAAATCCTCGGTCGTGTAGGCCTGCCGGGCAGAGGTAACACCGCGCTGAAGGCCGCTGCGGTCATACTTGTGCGGGGCATAGGCGAAGGAGGTCTTCAGCGAGTCCAGCAGGCCATTTTCCGGCGTCCACTGGTGCTCCACGCCGAAACGGTGGCGTGTCAGCTCCAGCTTGCGGTCATAGGAGGAGAGCGTGCTGCCATTGGTCTGGCGGCCAAGGGTGCGGGTGTAGTCCACATCCGTGTCCCGGCGCATCATGTCGGCGGAAAGCTCCAGCCGGTGTTCGGTGCTGGGTGTCCAGACGAACTTGAGCATACCGCGGTAGCTGTCGGTGCCCATCTTGTCGAGCTTGTTGCAGGGCAGCTGCCCGGCTGCCAGATTGCGCGGGCAGCCATAGAGGCCGCCATCGGCGCGGGCGTTGGAGAGCCGCGCCTCATGCGCCGACTGGCGGGACACCGCCGCCAGAACGGCGAATGTGTCGGACCAGCGCTGCGCAAACACACCTGATGCGGTGCCCGAGCCGTTGAGGCTGTCATAGGCAAGCCTGCCCTGCCCGCCCATGCTGCGGCCCTTGAGCACGTCTTCCGGGTCCAGTGTTTCCACCGCGACGATGCCGCCAAGGGCATCCGCGCCCCACAGTACGGAGGCCGGGCCGCGCACCACCTCGACCTGCCGAACGAAGTTGAGATCCAGATAATCGCGGGTGCCGTCGGTGATGCGCTCGGCCACGCGTGAGCCATCCACCAGCATCTGCACCCGGTTGCCGCCGACGCCGCGCACGGTGAAGCCGCTGAAGGTGTTGAACGGATCGGTGGCGCTGGTCTGCCGGGCCACGGTGACGCCGGGCAGATAGCGCGTCAGCTGCTGCATGTCGGAAATGCCCAGCCGCTCGATATCCGCGCCCGTGACGACGGACACATGCGCGGGAACATCCAGAACCGCCGTTTCCTGCCGGTCAGCGAAAAGGGTGACGCGGCTGAGCTGGGTGATCAGCCCCTGCGCGTCAGCCTTTGCCTGCGCTTCAGCAGCCGCAGCGCCCGGTTGGGCGGCGGTTTGGGTCTCGGCCTGAGTCCCGGATTGCGCAAGGGCGTGGCCTTGCTGCGCGCACAGGAGGGCGAGGCCGGCGCAGCCCGCCAGCCAGAGGGCATTGCGCCCCTCGTATCTCGACATGAAAATAGCTCCCCGGCAGCTCCCCGCTGTGCGGATGGAGCCGGTCTACAGTGTGACTGCTTGCTTTGGGCTGGCTGGGATGACCGGCACAGGTTCAGCCGGTCATGTACATGCCGGGATATAAAACATGATATTAAGAGTCAAGTATTAATTATGGCGTGATGATGACACCCGCCGGACCGGGCTTTCCACCTGCGCAAGGAAAAACCGCCCGGATGGCTGGCATCCGGGCGGTTCTGGTATCGGGTTTGCTGAAGATCAGAACTTCATGCGCAGGTTGCCCTTGACGCTGTGGTCGCTGGCCTTGGCCGCCAGCTCGCCCTGATAAGCGAGCGTGAGGTCCACTTTCTCCGTCATCGTCATCGAAACGCCGGTGCCAACCAGGAACGCATCGCGGTCCAGCGCCCGGCCCTGAATGGCGAAGGGGCTGCTGCCTGCGAAAGCCATGCTCATGAGGGGCGTGATATCGCCGAAGGCGTGGCGCCAAGCCAGCTCACCCGTGAGCCGGACGGGGATGCCCTGAAGCCCGGTCTGCACCGCGCCGCGCACACCCACGGTGGAGAAAGCAGTGTCCATCGCCTTGCTCCGCCCGGACAGCGCCGCGCTGCCGCCGGTTTCCGTAAAGCTCGCCCCGTCCTGATGCACCAGCGCAAGACCGGTGAAGCCTTCCACGAAAGCCCCTGCATCACGCCGCTGAACATCTGGCCATAGGCCAGTTCGCCGAAGCCCTGCACTTGCCCGGTGTCATAGTCAGCTTCAAGCCTCTGGGAAATGTTGCCGAAGCTGACGTTGCGCCGGGTCGAGATGTCCTGCCAGCTGTAGCTTGCACCGCCGCGCAGAGACACAGCACCCCAGTCCGTGGCGTCGAAATCATAGCTGCCGTACACGCCTGCATGATAGCCCGAGACAGTGGCCGTGGAGGCGAGCTCCTTGCCATCCAGATAGCTGCCGGTATAGCCGGCAAACACACCCGCCATGGCGTTGTCCGTGGGCTTTGCCTCGATGCCCGCCATCAGCCCGCCGGTGTTGCGGCTGAAGCCAGGCATTGAACCGGAGGAGCGCTCCTTGCCGAAGCTGCCGAGCGCCTCACCCCAGACACGGGCCCCGGTGAAGCTGAAGTCACCGCCCTGGAAGCGCTGATTGAAGGACTCGTTCGTCAGGCGCTTGACCGCCGTCTGACCCACCTGCGTGCTGCCCGAAAGGATCTGGCTCAGAACGGCGCCCTGTGCTTCGCCGGAGAGCTGGGCAAAGGCATTGCGCGCGCCCTGGGGTGACAGGCCAGTCACGGCCTTTTTCACATCCGAGGAGTCCGGCAGGTTCGCGGTGCTGTGCGCCGCGGCCTTGTGGTTGACGGTGGCCGCAAGCTCGGCAAAGCTGACGCTGTTTCGCAGCAGCATCAGCTTCAGATCTGTTGACGAGTAGCTGAAGGCAGCATCCAGGAAGGCGAAGTTGGTCAGGAGAACGTGATCAAACCGGCCGGAAATGTTCTGCGCGCTCAGGATGGTGTAGATGGTCGAGGGGGCATAGCTGCCTTGTTCGGCATTCACCTGCAGCTGCGTGCCGCTGGCGATGGTGACCTGCCCTGTCGAGGTCAGAAGGTCAGAGCCTCCGGCGGCCGCCGTCTCCACCGCAAAGACCGAGCCCGTTGCAAACGTCACATTGCCGTTCACCGTGATCGTGCCGAGGGAGTTTCCGGGGGACACGGTGCTGCCATAGCCTGCATTGACCGAGCCGACCGAGCCGTTGCCGCCAAGGGTGCCCAGGGCGTAGAGCGTCACGGACGCATTGCTGAGGCTCGCGCCATTCAGCCGGACCGTTGCATCAAGAACCCCGATCTGGCCGCCGTATGAGCTGGCAAAGGACGCCGTGCCGCCGCCGATCACACTCACGGTGCCGGGGCCCGTGATATTCGCACCCACCGTATAGGCATCCGAGCGGTTGAAGAGCAGCGTTCCCTTGTTGTTGACGCTGCCTGAGAGGCTGCCGGATGTGCCGCCAATGCCAATACTCAGGCTGCGGCCGGTGGCAATTTCCGTCCCGCCGGAATGCGAGACATCGCCAGTCAGGAACAGCGTGCCGCCGCCGGTTTGCTGCACCGTGCCCGTGCCGCTGATGTTGCCCCCGAAAACCGTTGCATCGGAGCGGTTGAACACAAGCGCGGCGTTGTTGGTGACATTCCCCGTGCCAAGCGAACCGGACGTGCCGGCGTTGCCCACCTGCAGCGTGCCGGCGGAAATGGTGGTGCCGCCGGAATAGCCGCCGGTACCGGTGAGAACCAGCGCGCCGCCGCCCGACTTCACCAGCCCGCCGGAACCGCTCAGTGCGCCGGTCAATGTCAGGCCAGAGGAGGCCGCGACATCAAACTGGCCCGCGCTGGTGAAGACCATGGACCGGGCGGTCGAGAAGCTGGTGGTTGTGGACAGCGTGCCGCCACCGAAGGTGACGCTCCCGCTTGCCGCGCCAAGGTTGCTGTCCGAGGTGACCGCGAGCGTGCCCGCGTTCAGCTGTGTGCCGCCGCTGTAGGTGTTGGCGCCTGACAGGGTCAGCGTGCCGCTGCCAGACTTGATGAGGCTGCCGCTGCCGGAGACCAGATTGGAGAGGGTGTAACTGGCTGTCTGATCCATGGTCAGCGTGCCGGTGACGGAAATGCCGCCGTCCAGCACAGCGCCTGAACCAAGGGTGAGGGTGTTGCTGCCGCCGGTGAACTCGAGGGCAAATGCTCTCGTCACATTGTCGGCCGCCAGACCTCCCCGGATGATGTTGTTGTTGACGACGGTGAGGCCCGATCCCTTGATGCCGGACCCGCCGGTCAACCCGTGGCCGCCAGTGATCGTGCCTGCGTTGTTGACCGTGGACATGGTGGCCTGAATGCCGGCGCCGCCCGACCCTTGCGCAGCACCAGTTCCACCGGCACCGCCCTGAACCTGCGCGCCGGAGCTGACCGTCAGCACAGTGAGGTTCTGGCCAGCAAGAATACCGGCGCCGCCATCGCCGCCGTTGCCGCTGGCGGGGGACGTGCCCTGAGGAAACAAGATGGCACCTCCAGCCCCGCCGGGGCCGCCTGTGCCGCCCACAATGGTTGCCCCGCCCACTATTGTATAGGTGCCCGGGGAGCCAGTGGCGACGCCAGCGCCACCCTCGCCGCCGCCGCCGCCGCCACCGACAATCATCGGCCCGGTATCCGGCATGAACGGCAGACTCTCGCCTGCCTGTCCCTGGCCACCCGCGCCACCGGTGCTGCTGTGCACATCCGCACTGCCACCAGACGCGTTGGCCGTGAAGCCATGTGTGCCACCGGTACCGCCGTGCCCGCCACGGCCCGGAAAGAATTCCATGACAATGGCTCGCCCCTCAGCTCCCGGCTGACCGGCATTGCCCCCAGAGGCGCCGCCCGTGCCGCCCTGTCCGCCAAAGGTAAACTGATTGATTTGCTGGCCCAAACCACCCGCGCCACCACCGGCCAGCGCTGCGTTCGAGGCAAGGCTGAGAGCCAGCGCGCTCGTCAGAAGGAGGCCGTTGCGCAAGGCCGCATGGCGCGGGCGCGCCGCACATGACAGAGCCGGCCCACGTTCGGTCGCTTTGCGGATTTCGCGCATTCATGCCTCCAGCAGGATCAATCATCAGGCCAGCCACGGCTTCTGGCCGAACCCGGACGGCAAGTTCAAAAAACAACAATCTTCTTTCATTGATAAATATATACTGGAAACTTGTCAACATTTACGAAAATTAACGCAAGACAAACAACCTTAACAAGATGTTAACTGGGCATGTATTTTGAACACTTACTCATGTTCAATGATTTAATATTTTATTAATTGATCGAAATAACACTCTGTTCACCATGTTCATCAGAGCAAACTGAAGTCCCGGATTTTTCCTGAACAGAAGCCCTGACGGCACGTCCCGGCAGGAAATATGCGGCAACGCCTCTTCCACCTGCGCAAAAAACGCCCGGATGGCTGGCATCCGGGCGTTTCTGGAGATTGGTTTTGCGGAAGGCTCAGAACCTCAGGCGGAAGCTGCCCTTGACGCTGTGGTCCGTGGCTTTGGCCGCCAGTTCGCCCTGATAGGCGAGCGTGAGGTCCAGCTTTTCCGTCATCGTCATCGAAACGCTGGTGCCGATCAGGAACGCGTCGCGGTCCAGCGCCCGGCCACGGATGGCGAAGGGATTGCCACCGGCCAGAACCATGGTCTGGGTTGCGGCAACATCCCCAAAGGCATGGCGCCAGGCGAACTCGCCCGTCAGCCGGACGGGAATGCCCTGAACCCCGGTCTGCAGCGCACCGCGCACACCCACCGTGGAGAAGGCCGTTTCCAGAGACTTGCCCCGGCCGGTCAAGGCGGCGGTACCACCGGTTTCGCTGAACTTCGCGCCGTCCTGATGCACCAGCGCAAGGCCGGTGAAGCCTTCCACGAAAGCGCCCTGCATCACGCCGCTGAACATGTGGCCATAGGCCAGCTCGCCGAAGCCCTGCACCTGGCCGGTGTCATAATCAGAGTCCAGCCGCTGCGAGATGCTGGCGAAATTGACATTGCGCCGTGTGGAGAAGTCCTGCCAGCTGTAGGCCGCACCGCCGCGCAGCGACAGGGCGCCCATGTCCGTGGCGGCAAAGTCATAGCTGCCGTAAATGCCGGCGTGATAGGCCGACACGGTTGCGGTGGAGCCAAGCGGCTTGCTGTCCAGATAGCTGCCCGTGTAACCGGCCATGACGCCCGCGAGCGCCTGATCCGTGGGCCTCGCCTCGATGCCTGCGATCAGGCCGCCCATGTTGCGGCTGAAGCCGAAGGCCGTGTCCGCCGCCCGTGAGCGGCCGAAGCTGCCAAGCGCCTCACCCCAGACGCGCGTGCCTTCAAAGGCAAGGTCGCCGCCCTCGAACCGGCGGTCGAACGCTTCCTGCGTCAGCCGCTTGAGGGCCGTGCCGCGCACAATGGCGCTGTCTTCCAGCATCTGCCCGGCCGCAGAGGCATGCAGTTCGCCCGAGAGCTGGTTGAAGGCATTGCGCGCCCCTTCGGCAGACAGGCCGGTCACTGCGGTCTTCAGACCGGACGAGCCCACAAGGCTCTCCAGACCGGAAGCCGTGGAGCCGGCATTCGGCGTGTCCGTAACATCGGGAAGGGCGGTGCTGTTGCGCGTCAGCGTCAGCAGCACATCCGTCGCCGAATAGCCGAGCTCCGCTGTCAGGAAGGCGAAGTTGGTGGTGACCACCGGATTGAACTGGCCGGACACGCTGGCGCCGCTCACGATGCTGTAGGTGGTGGAAGCGGAGTAAGTGCCGCTTTCGGCCAGCACGCGCACCGATGCGCCGCTGTCGATGGTCACTGCGCCCGTGGCGATCACACGGTCGGATGTGCCATTGGCATTGACTTCCACCTCATAGACGGACCCTGCCCCGAAGGACACCGGCCCGGCCACGTTGATGGTGCCGATGGAATTGCCCGGTGCGATGATGCCGCCGGACAGAACCGTCAGGCTGGCGACGGTGCCATTGCCCGCGAGGGTGCCCGTCTGTCCGGCGAGGCCGCCGAGTGTAACGGGAGATCCCGTCAGTCCATTGCCGGACAGCACCAGCTTCGCATCAGTCACAGCCGTGGAACCGGAATAGGTGCCTGCAAACTCCACCCGGCCGCTGCCCTTGAAGTCGATGCGGCCCGAACCGGTGACTGTGCCCGGCACCGTGTAATTGTCGGACCGGTTGAAGACCAGTGTTCCGTTGTTGACGATGGGCCCTGTGACTTCACCCGTGGTGCCGCCATCGCCGAGCTGCAGCGTGCCCGAGGAGATGGTCGTTGCGCCCGTGACATCCACCTTGCCGGTGACAACAAGCGTGCCGCTGCCCGCCTGTTCCAGCGTGCCCGTGCCAGTCATGTTGCCTGCGAAGGTCACCACATCCGAGCGGTTGAAGACCAGTGCGCCATTGTTGACGATATCTCCCGCGCCGAGCGTGCCGGAGGTATGGCTATCGCCCACAACCAGCGTGCCTGCGGAAATCGTGGTGCCGCCGGTATAGCTGCTGGTACCCAGCAGATAAAGCGCGCCGTCGCCCGTCTTCACCAGGCCGCCGGTGCCCGAGAGCGTACCGTACAGGAGCAGATTGGACGAGGCAGCCACATCAAACCGGCCCGCGCTGTTGAAGACCATGTTGCGGGCAGAAGAGAACCCAGCCGCCGCCGCCAGCGTGCCGCCGTTGAAGGTGATGCTGCCGCTCGTATCGCCAAGATTGTGATCGCCAGTGACAGACAGTGTGCCTGCATTCAGGAACGTGCCGCCGGTATAGGCGTTGGCGCCGGACAGGATGACGGTGCCCGCGCCGGTCTTGTTGACAGCACCGGCACCGGTGACGGTGGTGGCAATGGTGGCCGTGAGGCCATTGTCGATGCGCAGCTCCATGCCGCCGGAACCAGCCACGAGAGAACCGGTGCCGCTCAGCGTGTAGCCATCGGTGGCGAATTGCAGGCCTGCCGCAGTCTGGTTGCCGGTCACCGTGACCGTGCCGCCGGACGGGCCGGCGAACACGGCCGTCAGGTCAGCCCAGCTTGTGGCCACGTTGCCGGCCTGGCTGGTCCAGTTGGTGGTGTTGCTGTCCCACGTGCCGGAACCGCCGTTGACGGCGCCATTGGCCGTGGTCTGTCCGCCGTTCCAGAACTGCAGGCCGGTGTAGCTCACAGCAAGGTTCACCTGCCCCGCCGTGCCGGTGGAAACCATCAGCTCGTAACCGGCAGGCACATCGCCGAACACAAGGCCGTAGTCCGCCGTCAGCGTGCCGTAGTCGAACAGCCGGTAGGTGCCCGTGCCGAAATTGCTGCCTTTGATGATGTTGAGAATACCGCTCAGCGACAGGCCGTTGGTGACGGACACCAGATCATTGACGCCGCCGCCCACAACGCCCGGCGTGTCCAGCTCAAAGGTGACCTTGCTGCCGTCATTCATCACAAGGCTGGAAACCGTCAGCGTGCCGGGGCTGCTGCCGGGGCTGAGCGTGCCTGCCATCTCCACGGTCACCGCACCACCAATGGTGCCACTGCCGCCAAGCGTGGCGTTAGGCTGGACGGACACAGCGGTGTTGCCGAGCGCCCCGTCAACCTGAAGCGTGCCGCCGGCAACGAGCGTCGCGCCGGTATAGGTGTTCGTGCCGGACAGCGTCAGCGTGCCACTGCCGAGCTTGGTAAAGCCGCCGCCTGTGTTAGCGATAACACCGCTCAGCGTCACCTCGTTGCTGCCCGTATCGACAGTGTTGTTCGTGCCATAAAGGTAGACGCTGTTGCTGATCTCCGTGTTCCCGGTCACAGCCAGTGTGCCACTTTGCAACCCCAATAAACCTGTACCCAGGTTGCCGCTTGAAGCAATGGAAAGGATACCGGCGTCGATCAAAATGGCACCGGTGTAGGAGTTCGTGCCAGACAGGGTCAGCGTGCCGCTGCCTGTTTTAGTCAGAAGCGTGTCAGCGCCAGAAATCGCGCCGCTCAGTGTCACCGCATTGCTGCCTATGTCGATAGTACTGATCCCATTCACAATTGTCACAGCGTTGGCGATCGTCGCGGAACTGGTCACGGTCAGTGTACTATTGCTCAGCACCAGCTCGCCGGTGCCCAGGTTATTGCCGGAGGAAATGGAAAGCCTACTGTCGGAGACCGTTATGCCACCGGAATAGGTGTTCGTGCCGGACAGCACCAGCGTGCCGCTGCCGGCCTTGATCAGATTGCCACTACCGCTGACCACGCCGCTCAGGGTCAGGACATTGCCGCCGGTATCAACAGTGCTGTTGGTGCCCGCAAGAACAACAGCATTGTCAATCGTCGCGACGGCGCCAGTCACGGCAAAGGTGCCGCCGTTCAGCACCAGCGCCCCTGCGCCAAGGTTGAGTCCGACGAAATGGACAGGGTGCCGCCGGAGATGGTCGTGGTGCCGGAATAGAAGTTGGTGCCGGAGAGAACGAGCGTGCCCGCACCGGTCTTGGTGAGAGAGCCGATGCCGAAAATCACACCGCTCAGTTCCGCGCTGACACCGGTGCCGGTGTTGATCACCTGGCTATTGTCATTGTTTATCAGCGCAATGTCGTTACTGAACCCGGCTGAGCCGTTCAGATCCAGCTGGCCGCCATCGAGCGCAACGGTACTGCTGCCAAGGTTGCCGGAGGCGGAGACCGACAGGGTTCCCGCCGAAACCGTGAGCTGGCCGGAAAAGGTGTTTCCTGTCCTAGACAGGACAAGCGTTCCCGCGCCGGTCTTGATCAGATTGCCGGCGCCGGAAATCAGGCCGCTCAGGGCCGCCACTTCACCGGTGGCAACGTCTACGGTTCCAGAACTGCCCCCGAAGGCAATGGCATTGTCGATCGTCGTGGTGCCGGTGACGGCCAGCGTGCCACCGTTCAGCGTCAGCGCCCCGCTGCCAAGGTTGCTGTCCGAGGCGATGGACAGGGTGCCGCCGGAGACCAGCGTGCTTCCAGTGTAGGCATTGTTGCCAGACAGGGTCAGAGTGCCCGTGCCGCTTCTGACCAGCGCGCCGCTGCCCGAAATGATGCCGGAGTAGGAGGTAGTGTCAGATCCAGCGACCGCCAGAATGTTGGCATCGAGATTGATGTCACTCGTTCCCGACAGGGAGCCAACCGTTTCGCTGCTCTGCAATACAACCGTGCCGCCGGCCATCGTCAGCGAGGCTGTATCGCTTATGGCGGCTCCGCCGTAGAGGATTACGGTGCCTGCATTGACGGAGAGGCCGCCACTGTTGGTGTTGGTTCCGGACAAAGTAAGCGTGCCAGAACCACGCTTGATCAGCGTCCCGGATCCGGACATGTTGCCGGAGAACATCGTCGGAGCGCTGTTGTTCGTCGCCAGGGAAGCATTGAGAACGACGCTGCCGCTTCCCGCAATCGACCCTATATTCTCGGCACTGTTGACCTGAAACGTTGCCCCGCCATCGATGATGACTTGGCCATTATCCCAAAGGGCAACGCCGCCGGAGATCACCAGTGTTCCGGCGCTGACGGTCGTGGTGCCCGTATAAAAGTTCTCGCCGCTGAACGTCAGCGTGCCAGTTCCGGCCTTCACCACATTGCCGGTGCCGGAGATCCTGTTGCTCAGAACAAAATCGTCCGTCTGATCGATGGTCAGGTCACCCGTTACGGAAACACCGCCCTCAAGCACCGCGCCCGAGACAAGGGTGAGCGTGTTGCTGCCACCGGTGAATTCAAGGGCCAGCCCCTCGTCACGTTATCGGCGGCCAAACCCCCACGGATGATCCAGTCGCTGGTGACGGTGAGGTTGGAGCCCTTGATGCCGGAACCACCGGTCAAGCCGTTGCCGCCAACGATTTCGCCGGAATTGTTGATCGTCGCCATCGAGGCCACGATGCCGGCGCCGCCGGCGCCAGCGGCACCAGCGGCACCGCTAAAGGCAGATGTGCCGCCCGCGCCGCCTGCACCGCCGTTGCCGCCCAGAACTCTCGACTCGTTCTCTACGGTCAGCGTGGTATTGGACGAGCTGACAAAGACACCCGTGCCGCCATCGCCGCCACCGCCGCCGCTGCCAGCGAAACCGGAGCCGGAAGTATTGCCACCGGCACCGCCCGCACCACCCGCACCACCTGAAATGACGCTCTCATTGCCAATGGTGTAGGAACCTGAAGTGCCGAGTACCAGCCCCGTGCCGCCCTCGCCACCACCACCGCCGCCGCCGCCGGCGCCGTTCGGAAACCCCGCAGGTGCACCTGCACCACCAGCAACACCAGCTTGACCGGTGGTACCGGCGCTTACGTTAAGACCACCGCCAGTATCAGACACGGAGTTGCCTGCCGCGCCGCCATCGCCGCCGGCTCCACCATTACCAGCGTCTGCATTACCCGTAGTTCCCACCTGACCGGCAACTCCCGCCGCGCCGCCTGCGCCGCCCTGTCCGCCAGGATTAAACTGGGAGCTCCCGCCAGCACCACCGGCCCCACCGCCGGCAAAGGCCGGAAGCGGCTGGGCAGCCATGGCCAGAACCACCGACGTGGTGAGCAGCAGACCGCTCCGGAGGGCCGCTTGGCGCGGGCGCGCCGCACCTGAAAGAGCACGCACAGTTTCGTTCACATGGCGGCGTTCGCGCATTCATTCCCCCGGGATACAATTCAGCACGACCGGCCGCCCCTCCACACGAGAGCCACAGCATCAGCCAACTGGACTTCCAAACAATATCAAATTGGAATAAAGGTAACCGGAAGCACTGTCAATGCACCTAAATAAATCAAAAGTTGCAGATTTTTCATTAAATTACATATTTTGTACTTGTCTTTCATATGTATTTTTTTGCATTAATTGATAATTACTTGAATTTCCTTTGCATCCAGCCAGTACTTTCTCAGGACAGTTACAGCGGAAAAACCAATCGCCTATGGCGGCTGGATTGAAGTCTCCACGCAAAAAGCGGGCAACTCCGGAAATGTATATGGCCATACACAATTCCCTCCAGTCCTCCCTGTCTTTTCATCATATTCCGCTGCGTCATTCATGTGTTTCCCGCCATTGCGCCGGATCTGCCGTGACTGGCCGCGCCAGTTCATTGGCAACCGCCGGATGACCTGGCGCAGCCTGCGGCCCTGCCCTCTGCGCAAGTTCAGGTGCATGAGAGCAAATCAGTGCAGTGCCCCTCTCCTCCTCCTCTGGCTTCTGTATGCGCGTCGTGGTTGAAGCCGGAGACCATTTGGGGAAAGGCTGCAATCTGCTCACTCAGCACGGCGTTTCAGCCCCTCTCTCCACCAGGGGTAGTGTTTGCTTTGGACGCACGGAGGAAGAATGCACCGGCATGATGGCAGGACCTCTCCGCCCCCATCCATCTGGTAGGGAGGCGGGCGGCAGGCGTCCCCCGAAAAGCAAACGCCTCATTGCGGGCAATTTCCGAACCTGATGTGTGAATCCGGCAGCCCAATGCACGTCCGCCATACGACCAGCCATGATCAGATACTGGCCACCTATGCCTGGATCAGCACCGTCTGGATCGACCAGACAGAAGAGGCTTTTTCGCCGGACAGTGGCGGCGGCTACGAATTCTACCGTTCCGCGCCCTGGGATCTGGCCTGCGGCAATCTGGACCTCGATATCGTGCTGCCACTCAGTTCCTAGCGCAAGGCCCCTTCCCGCGGGCAAAGAAAAACCGCCCGGACGGCTGGCATCCGGGCGGTTCTGGATATTGGCTTTGCTGAAGGTCAGAACCTCAGGCGGAAGCTTCCCTTGACGCTGTGGTCGGTGGCTTTGGATGCCAGCTCGCCCTGATAGGCCAGCGACAGGTCCAGCTTTTCCGTCATCGTCATCGAAACGCCGGTACCGATCAGGAACGCGTCGCGGTCCAGCGCCCGGCCACGGATGGCGAAGGGCGTGCTGCCCGCAAGCGTCATGGTCTGCGTTGCCGCCACATCCCCAAAGGCATGGCGCCAGGCCAGTTCACCCGTCAGCTTGACGGGGATGCCCTGGAACCCGGTCTGCACCGCGCCGCGCACACCCAGAGTGGAGAACGCGGTCTCCAGAGATTTGCCACGGCCCGTCAAGGCGGCGCTGCCGCCGGTCTCCGTGAACTTGGCCCCATCCTGGCGCACCAGCGCAAGACCGGTGAAGCCTTCCACGAAAGCGCCCTGCATCACGCCGCTGAACATGTGGCCATAGGCCAGCTCGCCGAAGCCCTGCACCTGTCCTGCGTCATAGTCAGCGTCCAGCCGCTGGCCGATATTGCCGAAGTTGACGTTGCGCCGGGTCGAGATGTCCTGCCAGCTGTAGCTTGCACCGCCGCGCAGAGACACTGCGCCCATATCCGTGGCGGCGAAGTCATAGCTGCCGTAGATGCCGGCATGATAGGCCGTCACGGTTGCGGTGGAACCAAGCTGCTTGTTGTCCAGGTAGCTGCCCGTGTAACCGCCCATGATACCGGCCATCGCGCTGTCCGTGGGCCGCGTCTCGATGCCTGCAACCAGACCGCCCATGTTGCGGCTGAAGCCAAAGGCCGTATCCGACGCACGAGCCCGGCCGAAGCTGCCAAGCGCCTCGCCCCACAGCCGCGTGCCTTCGAAGCTCAGATCGCCGCCCTCGAACCGGCGGTCAAAGGCCTCCTGCGACAGACGGCGCAGGGCCGTGCCGCGTACAATGGCGCTGTCTTGCAGCGTCTGCCCGGCGAGCGAAGCGTGCTGCTCGCCCGAAAGCTGGTTGAAGGCATTGCGCGCCCCATCGGCCGACAGCGCAGTCACCGCCACCGCAAGATCGTTCTTGCCCGGCAGGCTGGAAATGCCCGAGGCCACGGCGATCTCGTTGGGCGTAGTGCCAACCTGGGCAAAGCCGGTTTCGTTGCGCGTCAGCGTCAGCAGCACATCCGTAGCGGAATAGCCGAGCGCCGCCTTGAGGAAGGCAAAGTTGGTGGTGACGGCCGGATTGAACTGGCCCGACACGCTGGCGCCGCTCAGGATCGAGTAGGTGGTGGAAGCAGCGTAAGTGCCGCTTTCGGCCAGCACACGCACCGATGCGCCGCTGTCGATGGTCACTGCGCCCGTGGCGATCACACGGTCGGATGTGCCATTGGCATTGACTTCCACCTCGTAGACAGACCCGGCACCGAAGGAAACCGCCCCGGCGACATTGATGGTGCCGATCGAATTGCCCGGTGCCACGATGCCGCCGGACAGAACCGTCAACCCGCCGATGGTGCCGTTGCCCGCCAGAATGCCGGACGTGGTGCCCGCCCCCGACGGAAACCTGCGCTCCCATCAGTCCATTGCCGGACAGCACCAGCTTCGCATCAGTCACCTCCGTGGAACCGGAGTAGGTGCCTGCAAACTGCACCCGGCCGCTGCCCTTGAAGTCGATGCGGCCCGTACCGGAGACGGAGCCCGGCACCGTGTAATTGTCGGACCGGTTGAAGACCAGCGTCCCGTTGTTGATGATGGGCCCTGTGACTTCGCCCGTGGTGCCGCCATCGCCGAGCTGCAGCGTGCCCGAAGAAATGGTGGTTGCGCCCGTGACATCCACCTTGCCGGTGACAACAAGCGTGCCGCTGCCCGCCTGCTCCAGCGTGCCCGCGCCAATCATGTTGCCTGCGAAGGTCACCACATCCGAGCGGTTGAAGACCAGCGCGCCATTGTTGACGATATCGCCCGCGCCGAGTGTGCCAGAGGTGCCGCCGTCGCCGATCTGCAGCGTGCCTGCGGAAATCATGGTGCCGCCGGAATAGCCGCTGGTGCTGGTAAGACGCAGCGTGCCGTCTCCCGACTTGACCAGACCGCCAGTACCCGAAAGCGCACCGGCGAGCCGCAGCTCTGTTCCGGTTGCCACATCAAACCGGCCCGCACTGTTGAAGACCATGGACCGGGCCGTCGAGAAGCTGTCGGTTGAGGCCAATGTGCCGCCGTTGAAACTCACGCCGCCACTCACGTCACCAAGGTTCAGATCCTGCGAGACGGACAGCGTGCCTGCATTCAATGCCGTGCCGCCGGTGTAGGTGTTGATGCCGGACAGGACGATGGTGCCCGCGCCTGTCTTGTTGACAGCGCCGGAACCGGTGACGGTGGTGGCAATGGTGGCCGTGAGGCCATTGTCGACGCGCAGCTCCATGCCGCCGGAACCAACCACGAGAGAACCGGTGCCGCTCAGCGTGTAGCCATCCACGGCAAATTGCAGGCCTGCCGCAGTCTGGTTGCCGGTCACTGCAACAATGCCGCCGGAGTTGCCTGCGAAGACCGCCGTCAGATCAGCCCAGCTGGTGGCGACATTGCCGGCCTGGCTGGTCCAGTTGGTGCTGCTGCCGTTCCAGGTGCCGGAGCCGCCATTGACGCTGCCGTTGGCCGTGGTCCGGGTGCCGTTCCAGAACTGCAATCCGGTGTAGCTGGTGGTCAGGTTCACCTGCCCCGCCGTGCCGGTGGTCACGGAAAGCTCGTAACCGGCAGGCACATCGCCGAGCAGCAGCCCGTTGTCCGCCGTGAGTGTGCCGTAGTTGAACAGCCGGTAAGTGCCCGTGCCGAAGTTGCTGCCCTTGATGATATTGAGCACGCCATCGAGCGTCAGGCCATGGGTAACAGACACCAGATCATTGACGCCGCCCCCTACGGTACCCGGCGTGTCCAGCTCGAAGTTGAGCTGGCTTGTGCTGTTCAGCACAAGGCTATCAACCGTCAGCGTGCCGGGGCTGCTGCCGGGGCTGAGGGTGCCGCCATTCAGAACGCTCACTGCACCGGCGATGCTGCCGCTGCCGCCAAGCGTGGCACCGGTCTGGACGGTCACAGCCGTGTTGCCGAGCGACCCGTCAACCTGAAGCGTGCCGCCGAGAACGGTGGTGGTGCCGGTGTAGTTGTTGCTCGTGCCGGAGACAACGAGCTTGCCGCCGCCGAACTTGATGAGGTTGCCGCTGTCCCAGATGAGGCCGGCCGACTCGACGGTGACACCGCTATCAATGTTGACGATACCGCTCGTTCCGCTCTGAAGGCGGATGGCATTGGCAAGCACGGTGTTGCCAGTCACACGAACAGCCGCGTCTCCCAGCGTCAGCGTGCCGGAACCAAGATTGGCCTGCGAGCCAATGGACAAGGTGCCGCCAGAGACGGTGGTGTTGCCTGTTTGTGTATTGGTGCCGGAAAGAACCAGCGCGCTGCCGCCGGTCTTGATCAGACTGCCGCCCCCGGAGAATGCACCGGACATGGTCACAGTGCCGTTGGCCGCGCTGATCGTATTGATCGAAGACAGCGAAATGTTAACATTGTTGTCAATCGTCGTGGCGCCGGTCACCGACAGCGTGCCACCCGTGAGCGTCAATGCACCCTCACCAAGATTATCGCCCGAAGCGATGATCACAGTGCCGCCCGCCGTCAACGTTCCGGTGTAGGTGTTCGTGCCGGACAACGTCAGTGTGCCGCTACCGAGCGTCGCGAGATTGCCGCTGCCGGAGATCACACCGGTCAGCGTCACATCGTTGCTTCCGGTGAAGATGGTGCTCGAGGCACCTGACGCGAGCGAAACCGCATTATCGACGACTGCATTGCCGGTAAATGCCAGCGTGCCGCCATCAAAGACCAGCGCCCCCGCGCCAAGATTGCCATCCGATCCAATAGCCAGGTTACCGCCGGAGACCGTCGTGGTGCCGCTGTAGGTGTTGGTGCCGGACAGCGTCAGCACCCCGCCCCCGGACTTCATCAGATTGCCGGTGCCAGAGATCACGTTGCTCAGGGTGTAATCGACGGCCTGATTGATGTTCAGGGTACCTGCTACGGAGATACCGCCCACAAGCGTGGAGCCTGTGGCAAGGGTCAGCGTGTTGCTGCCGCCGGTGAAGTCGAGGGCAAACCCTCTTGTCACGCCGTCACCTGAAAGGCCACCCGAGATCGTGCCCGAGTTGAGAACGGTCAGATCAGACCCGACGATACCGGAACCGCCCTTCCCGAAAGCACCTGCTGCAAAGCCGGCACCGCCAATGCCCCCGGCGCCACCGGTCACAGAAACGGAGCCCTGCACATTGATGGTCGTCATGGGCGTATCGGCAAAAATGCCGACACCGCCGTCACCGCCATTGCCTCCAAAGCCGCGGTCGGTTGCATACCGGCCTTCACCGGAGGCGCCGTCGCCACCTGAGCCACCTATACCACCGGTGACATTGGAACTGATCGTTGCTGTGCCGCCGCCGGCAGCGACAACGCCGTAACCACCCTCGCCGCCACCGCCGCCGCCGCCGCCGTGGGTAACCGAAAGAGTCGCATTGTTGAGACCGTTCCCGCCGTCGCCACCTGCTGAGCCAGTCGCCGGGGCCGAGACCGTGCCGCCACCGTTGAGCGTAGCCCCGTGAGCGCCGCCGTTCCCACCGGCACCACCGCCGCCGCCAAAGGTTAATGGGTCGCCGCCTGCGCCGCCTGCGCCACCACCGGCACCGCCGCCGCCGCCGCCGCTGCTTCCGGCAAAGTTATTGCCAACCGCAGATGCGCCATCACCGGCACCGGTCGAAATGGTCCCGCCTGTACCGCCAGCACTGGACCGGTAGCCGCCGCTTTCACCGCCCTTGCCACCGGTGCCGCCAGCTGCAAAAGCCAGAGACGGCTGAAGTGCCATCGCCAAGGTTATGGCGGTCGTCAGAAGAAGACTGCCCTGCAAGGCTGCATTGAATCCGTGGGATTTGCGCGCCAGACCATGCTGGCTTCCCTTGCTGCACCCACCCATCAATGCCCCCTCACGATATCAGCCAAAAGACCGGAACGCCCCTTGAAAAGAAAAACAGACCGGCTGGTAGAATCTACAACCAAACGATGATTTGAATAAATGCAAGAAGTCACCATGTCAACGCAGCCAGCCTTGCGCAGCGTCGAATAAGTCTAAATATCGATAAATTCATTCTACACTATTTTCGAAAGAAATAACGGGGGTGCTTTTAACGAAACCTTCTTTTAAATACTATTTTCAGGATTATACATGCATAACAATAAGCAAAACAGCGTTTTCGTTAATGAAAATTAATCGGGGGAAGTGTGTGAAGCAATATGCAAAGTATTTTCAGCTCCCACTTTGGGTGAGAGCCTGTTTGCCGGGGCATAACTGGACCGGTGCGGCGCGCACGGCGGCTGCCACGCCTGCATTTCGTGCCGGTGCAGGAAAAGTTGCTGGCACTTGAACTCCCGGCGCCAGCTCAGCGCATGTCACAACATGCGCGGGAGCACGTCGGTTTCGCCGTTCCGGTCCTGCATCCTGTGCTTTGCCGCGCCGCAGACATGCAGGGCGATACAAGCCAGCAGAAGATAGGCGGCGTATCTGTGCAGCGCCTGGAACACCGCAAAGGCGTCATCGCTTTTCGGCAGAATTTCCGGGATATGCGAGACAAGGAAGAACGGAACACCATCCCCATCAGGAATGCTGCTCGACATGGCATAGCCCAGCAGCGGCGTCAGCAGCGTCAGGGCGATGATCAGCCTGTGCAGGGCATGGGAGAGCCATTTCTCCCAGCTTTTCAAGGCCGCAGGCGCATGGGGAAGCACCGCCCGGTAGCGCCAGCGCAGTGTGATGTGCACGAGCGCCAGCAGCCATGCCAGCACTCCGAACTGCTTGTGGTTGGGATAGAAAACCCCGGCCGTGGGATCATCTTCCGCACGGCCCGTCATGTACCACCCGGCGGCGATCAGACCCAGGATCAGCACGGCTCTCACCCAGTGAAGGATCCGGATTGAAAGGGGATATTTTTCAACCTGCCCCGGCAGAAGCGTTGCGGTCATGCGCCATCCTCGTATCCCGCAGCAGAGCGCCGGGTTCCCTCGAGTCACCATCATGCCCGGCGAATGCTGCGGTTTCGTGGAGACTGTGTGGAGATCACGTGGAGTGCGGGCTGGAAATCCCCTGGCATGACCCTGGGGGACGGCAACAGCCCTGCCAGAACGCTGGACTTTGACCCCATCCCTGCCCTATCGTACTTTCATGTCGCGCATGCTGATCAACCTGCTTCTTGCTGCCGCACTGGTGCTTTCGCCGCTGGTGGCGCTGGCCCATGGCATGGCGCAGAATGGAAAGCCCTCCGGACAGCATCATCAGATGGCCATGGCCGCCATGGACCATGCGCAGGCAAGGCACGCCCGCCCGCATGAAGACACAGCCGCGGCGGATGACCCCGCCAGCCTTGCCGCCTGCGCCAGCATATGCCTTCTGCTCGCCTCCTTTACCCTTCCGGCGCAGCCTGCGGCCCTGCTCTCTCCGCCCGTTCAAGGGCATGAGGGCGCATCCGTGCATCTCCCCTCCCCAGCGGCGCCGCACCGCCACTGCAGCCGCCACGCCCTCTCTCCGCCTGAGACCGGAGACTTGATGCCGGTGCGCAAGCCTTGAGCTGCGCCGCGCCGCATCGGTTCTCCCTCTTTTCAACGGACCGGGATGCCACGCATCCTGCGGAGAGACACACATGACAATGACAACGAGACGCGCCCTGCTTCAGGGCGGTGCCGCCCTTGCGGCCTATGCAATGCTGCCCGCCAGCCCCATCCTCGCGGCCACAAAATCCACCGGAAGCCCCCTGCCCTTGCGCGCCGTCAAACGCACGCTGGAGGTGAAGGGCCGCGCCGCCACGGTTTATGGCCTCACGGGGCCGTCCGGCTCCGGCCTGACACTGGATGCCGGTCAGCAGTTTCAGGTGAACCTCACCAATGAACTGGACGAGCCAACCCTGATCCACTGGCACGGCCAGATCCCGCCCAACGTACAGGACGGTGTGCCGGACATGCCGCTTCCCGCGCTCCGTCCGGGCGAAAGCCGCGCCTATGACTTTGCCCCGCGCACGGGCACCTTCTGGATGCACAGCCACATCCCGTTTCAGGAGATGCAGCTTCTGGCCGCGCCGCTGATCGTGCGCAGTGCGGCTGAGATGCAGGAGGACCGGCAGGACGTGGTGATGCTGCTGCATGACTTTTCCTTCCGCAGCCCGGAAGAGGTGATGGCCGCAATCAGTGGTGGACATGGGGGCGGACATGGCAGCGGACATGGCGGTGCGCATGGAAACGGACACGCAGGCCACGGCGGAAACGGGCATGGGGGTGGACATGATGCAGGCCAGATGACCATGGGCGCCATGAACATGGGTTCAATGGGCATGAGCTCGATGGGTATGGGCTCGATGAACATGGCAGGCATGGATCTCAACGACTATGACTGGGATGCCTATCTCGCCAATGACCGCACGCTGGACGATCCGCAGGTGGTGCAGGTGGAGAAGGGCGGACGGGTGCGCCTGCGCATCATCAATGCCTCCGCCGCCACTGTGTTCTGGATTGAAACCGGCGCACTGGCCGGGCGGCTCACCGCCGTGGACGGTGATCCGGTGGAGCCGCTGGCAGGCAGCCGCTTCGGCATTGCCATGGGCCAGCGCCTCGATATCGAGCTGGACCTGCCCGCAGCCACGGAAAGCTGGCCCATTCTCGCCCGGCGGGAAGGGGCGCGGGAACAGACGGGGCTTATCCTCGCCACCGCAGGCGCCAGCGTCGGAAAGCTGCCGGACATGGGCGCAACGGAAGCCCCTGCCTTTGATACGGATCTTTCACAGGAGAGCCGTCTGCGCGCTGCCCACCCCTTGCCGCAGCGCCCGGCGGACCGGCAGATGATGGTGATGCTGGGCGGCACAATGCAGCCCTATGTCTGGACCATCAACGGCGCCGTCTGGGGCCAGCATCAGCCGCTGGAAGCCGTCAGCGGGGAGAGGGTGGAAATCACCTTCCACAACATGTCGATGATGGGCCACCCGATGCATCTGCATGGGCACGTGTTCCAGGTGGTGGCCCTCAACGGCCAGCCCCTTGCCGGCGCATTGCGCGACACGGTCTATGTGCCGCCCATGGCGATGGTGACGGTGGCGCTGGATGCCGGCGAGGCGGCAAGCTGGATGCTCCACTGCCACCACATGCCGCATCTGGTGACCGGCATGATGACGGAGTTTCAGCTGCGAGCCTGAAGCCGGAAGGGCAGGGAGGGAGCAGGGGGAGGGGCATCCTCTCCCCCAAAACTTCGCAACTGCGAAGCTGACCGTCCAGGGGGAGGGCACAGTGCGAGAGGCCGTCTTTTCAGCCGTTTACGCCCTCCTCCTGCCTATTGCGCCAGCCGCAGCCGGGCGTAGCGGCTGCCTTCACGGGCCAGCAGCTCGGCTTCGCTGCCTTCCTCGACAATGCGTCCCTGTTCCACCACGAAGACCCGGTCGGCGCCTGCGATGGTGGCCAGACGGTGGGCAATGATCAGTGTGGTGCGGCCGGTGGACAGCTCGGCCAGCGATTGCTGGATGGCCTTTTCCGTCTCCGTGTCGAGGGCGGAGGTTGCCTCGTCGAGGATGAGGATGGGCGGGTTCTTGAGGAAGATCCGGGCAATGGCCAGCCGCTGCTTCTGCCCGCCGGACAGTTTCACCCCGCGCTCGCCGATCACCGTATCAAGGCCTTCGGGCAGGCTTTCCACCAGCCCGTCCAGTCTTGCCCGGCGCACGGCCTCGCGGATATCGGCTTCGCTGGCGCCAAGGCGGCCATAGGCGATGTTCTCGCGGATGGTTCCGGCAAAGAGGAACACGTCCTGCTGCACGATGCCGATGTTGGAGCGCAGCGACTTGAGCGCCAGATCGCGGATATCGGCGCCGTCGATCGAAATGGCACCGCCGGTCACGTCATAGAAGCGCGGCAGCAGGGAGCAGATGGTCGTCTTGCCCGCGCCCGAAGAGCCGACGAAAGCCACCGTTTCACCCGCCTTGATGGAGAAGGAGATGCCATTGAGGAGCGGTGCATCCGCCTTGTAGCCGAACTGCACATCCTTGTAGGCGATATCGCCGTTGAGGCGCCCCACAGCACGGGCTGACGGACGGTCGGCAATATCCGGCTTGACGGCCAGGAAGGAGAGATAGCGCTGGAAACCGGCGATGCCCTTCGGATAGGTCTCGATGACGGAATTGATCTTCTCCACCGGGCGGAAGAACACGTTGACCAGCAGCAGGAAGCCGACAAAGCCGCCCGCACTCAACTCGCCGCGCACCACGAACCAGGAGCCCGCCAGCATCACCACCACCTGCACGAAGCGCATGGACAGGTAGGACAGGGACATGGAGGCGGCCATCACCTTGTAGGCGGCAAGCTTCGTGTCGCGGTAATTCGTGTTGCTCGTGGCGAAGAGCGCGCGCTCGTGGTCCTCGTTGGCAAAGGCCTGCACCACGCGGATGCCGCCGACATTTTCCTCGATCCGGGCGTTGAAATCCGCCACCCGGCCATAGAGCGCATGCCAGGTTGCCGTCATGCGGCTGCCGAAGTGGGTCGTCACCCAGGCGGTGACAGGCACGACGAAACCGGTGATCAACGCCAGTTCCATATGCACATGCAGCATCAGGAAGAAGGCGCCGATCAGCGTCATCAGCGCGATGAACAGATCTTCCGGGCCATGGTGAGCCACCTCACCAATTTCCTCCAGGTCCTTGGTCAGCCGGGCAACGAGATGGCCGGTCTTTTGATTGTCGAAATAGCCGAAGGACAATTTCTGCAAGTGATCAAAGGCCTTGCGGCGCATCTCCGTTTCAATGGCGATGCCCAGCATGTGGCCCCAATAGGTGACGACGATCTGAAGCCCCGCATTGAAGAAATAGATCGCCATCAGCCCCAGAACCGCCAGCGCGATCAGTCCCAGCTGGCCTGTCGGCAGCAGCCGGTCGATGAACAGCGTCACCGCCAGCGGGAAGGCAAGTTCCAGCATGCCGGACGCAACGGCGCTGCCGAAATCCAGCGCAAAAAGGCCCTTGTGCGGCTTGTAATAGGCGGCAAAGCGCCGGATCAGATCAGATTTTGTCATGGAACTTCAGGGCTTTACAGGCAGGGCAGGGGAGGCTGGAGGAGAAAAGTCTTCTCCTTTTGCCGCAGCGCTCCTCTCCCCCTTGAGGGGAGATGTCAGCGCAAGCTGACAGAGGGGGATGGAAGCGCTTCAGCACGGCGGGAACTCTCTTGATGACGGACAGCCAGATACCCCCTCTGCCCCCTGCCGGGGGCATCTCCCCCTCAAGGGGGAGAGAAGTTGGGGCCTGGCTGGCCGTCCGTGGTAAACACCGCCCCGGCAAAGGGCAGGGGAGGGGGACAGCAACGGCGGGCAGGGCGCTTGACCTTTCGGCCCCGATCCGCGAAACATGAAAACATAACTCCAGTTTGACCAGTAACGGAATCCGGGTTTCATGTCCATGACTGCCAGCGCCCTGCGGGCTGACACCACGCTGTCCCTCGACCTTTCGCTGGCCCCGGCCTTTTCCCTGGAGAAGGTCAGCTTCCGCCTTGGAGACAAGGTGCTGTTGCAGCCGCTGGATCTGGAGCTGCCAGCGGGCAAATCCATCGCGCTCATCGGGCACAACGGCTCGGGCAAATCCACGCTGCTGAAGCTGCTCGGCCGCCAGCAGGAAGCCGCCGGTGGCATCATCCGCTTTCAGGGCGAGGCGCTGAGCCGCTGGAGCCCCCGCGCCTTCGCCCGCAAGCTGGCCTATCTGCCGCAGCACACGCCCGTTGCCCCCGGCATGCTGGTGCGGGAGCTGGTGGCCCTTGGCCGCTATCCCTGGCACGGCGCCCTTGGCCGCTTTGGCACTGCCGACAAGGCCAAGGTGGACGAGGCGCTGGCCCGCACCGCCATGGAGCCTTTCGCGGACCGGCTGGTGGACACGCTGTCGGGCGGCGAACGCCAGCGCGCATGGCTGGCCATGATGGTGGCGCAGGATGCGGACTGCCTGCTGCTGGACGAGCCGATTTCCGCGCTCGACATCGGCCATCAGCTGGAGGTGCTGGGCCTGATCCGCGATCTGGTGCGCGACAAGGGGCTGACAGCCATCACCGTGCTGCATGACATCAACATGGCAGCCCGCTTCTGCGATCACATCGTGGCGCTGCGTTCGGGGCAGAAGATCCTTGAGGGCAGCCCGGCGGACATCATGACCAGCGAGGCGCTGCGGCGCATCTACAACGTCGATATGGACGTGCTGCCCGCTTCCACCTCCGGCCATCCGGTCGCGCTGGTGCGCTGAGCCTGCGGGCAGGCAGATGTTGCTTTGATGCCGGAAAGGCAAGCCGTTTCAAGGTCTTGCTTCTTTGGCTAAGGCATCTCATTTCCCCTCCCCGTTGAGCTGTCATCGTACTTGAAGCCTGTGACGGCCTGGGGACAGCCGCGGTCTGATCACTCCGGCACGGCGTGTCAGCCCCCTCCCCACGAGGGGAAGGGGGCGGCAAGCGTCCTTACGAAAAGCAAACGCCTCATTGCGGGCAGTTTCCAGACCTGATGTGTGAATCCGGTAGCTCAAGGGGAGAGAGGGCGCTACGGCTCAAGCGCTTGCGCAAATCCACCACCGCACACCGCCTCCCCTCTGGACATCAGGCAGGGGAGGGGCCTACTGTGCGTTTGTGCACAAACTGGTTTTCTCCAGTTTCCTCAACGCATAAGCCTTCTCGAAACGGGGTGCGCCCGCATCCTGATCTCACGGATTGCCACATATGACTGACGGATCTGAAAAGACCGCCTTTCTTTCCGCACGCGTGCCGGTCAGCCTCAGAAACCGGTTCAAGGCCGTTGCCGCGCAGCGGGGCTCAAGGTGCAGGAGCTTCTGAACGAGCTGCTGACCAGCTACACGGAAGGGCTGAACCGGCGCGAGCCTTCGGCGACGGAGGTCATCCACCTTCTGCGCGCCCAGAAGGAGCGGCTGATGCGCCTCGGCCTTCTGCATCTGTATCTCACCGGCGCACTGGCCCGGGGCGAGCCTTCCACCGGGCAGGAGGTGAACCTGTCCTATGAGCTGGACCCGCAGGCGGGCTTGTCCCTGCTCAGCATTGGCCGGGTGGGAGACATCATCACCGCCTCCCTGCCGGATGACCTGAAGGTCACGCTCGTTCCCCGCAAGAAAGCCGTTTCCTCCGCCACCTATGCCAGCAGCGCGGATGACGAGATCCGGGTGTTTTGAGGGAGAGGGGAGGGGCGCCCACGCCGCCCAATGGAGGCCCGCATGCGCATTGCCGTCATTTCCGATGTTCATGGCAACCTGATTGCCCTCGATGCGGTTCTGGACCACATCGCCCGGCAGCGGCCGGACGCGATTGTCAATCTGGGCGATCTTGTCTCCGGCCCCTATGATCCCCACGGCAGCGCCGAGCGCCAGATGGGCCTTGCGGCCCTGACCCTCGCGGGCAACCACGAGCGCCAGTTGCTGGCAGGCGGAACCGGGGCATCTGACAGTTTCGCCAGAGCCCGGATCACGCAGACCCATCTGGACTGGATCGCCAGCCTGCCGCAAACGCTGACACTGGCCGATGGCGAGGTCTTCGCCTGCCATGGCAGCCCGGCGGGCGGCGACCTTGAGTATCTGCTGGAAGATGTCAGCCGGGGCTTCCCCGTGCTGGACACGCAAGGTGCCATCGCCAGCCGCCTGACGGGTATTGGCGGCGCCCGCGTCTTGCTGTGTGGCCATACCCACATTCCGCGCCTTGCCTGGGTGGACGGGGTCCTGATCGTCAATCCCGGCAGCGTGGGCATGCCGGCCTATGACGACGACACCCCCGTGCCGCATGTGATGGAGGCAGGCACCCCGCATGCCCGCTATGCCACGGTCGAGCGCACGCCGGACGGCTGGACCGCCAGCTTCCATGCCATCCCCTATGACTTTGCCGCAGCAGCGGAACAGGCACGGCAGGCAGGCCGTGAGACCACCGCAACAGCCACCACGACCGGACGCCTCAGGTAGGGCACCGGCTCAAGGCCGCTCCTTACCCATCCGCAGGGCTACGGCATGTACACAGCGGGCGGGAAAACGCTACAGACTTAGCTCTGATGCCAGAAAAGATAAGCAGTCGAAGGGTTTGCCTCCTCTGACTGAGGCCTCTCGTTTCCCGTCCCCATTAAGGGGAGGGAAGCTGACACGCCGTGCCGTGAAGCCTTGACCGGAACGTCCCGCCCGGACTGCAACTCTATTTCGCGGGACGATAGATTTTTCAGCAAAACCGCTTCCAAAGCCTGCGAAACATTTGGGCTATCAGCCACTTATTGCGCCTTGACGGTTGATGGGTTCGCGCCCTCATTATTGCATGTACACAAATGATATTTGCCGTTCCAGCAGGTACAAGGCCCACAAGCGGCCGGCCTGAACAAACGCCGCCAGAGGCGAACAGCAATGAAGTTTCACCAGCCAGCAGAAAGGTTACACAATGCAAGATGCCATTGCGACTTGGAGATATTGCGGCTCCATGACGGTGCTTGCCGCGCTTCTACTGTCAACAGGCATAACCCGGGCAGAGGAAGCCTCACCCGCTTTCATCGAAGCTTGCCGTGCAGTCAATCAGACCGGCGTGCCGGAGGGACAGGTTACCCAGGCCCAGTTCAACCGCGAAGAAGCTGTGGGCGGCACCAAGGTTCCGGCCCATTGCCTGATCCGTGGCGTCATGCGTGAAAGAAAGGGCAAAGACGGGCGGTCCTATGCGCTCAATTTCGAACTGAGACTTCCAGTAAGCTGGAACCAGCGGTTCTTCTTCAACGGCGGCGGCGGGGTTGACGGGCGCCTCCCGCCGGCAACCGGCAGCTACAGCTTTGGCGGCCACGCCACCACCCCTGCAGGATGGCTATGCAGTTGTGACCCACGATGGCGGCCATGTCGCGGACTACACCAATCTGCAGAGCAACACGGCCTTCCTGTTTGGCGGCGAACATCAGGCACGGCTGATGTACGGCCACGAGCACATTCCGCTCGTTGCAGCCGCAGCACGGCAGCTCATCTCCGCCGTCTACAGCGAAGAGCCCAAGTTTTCCTACTTTGTTGGCTGCTCGAATGGCGGCCGTCAGGCACTGATGGCGGCCCAGCGTTATCCTGACCTGTTCGACGGGATCATCGCCAACGCTCCTGGCTTCCGGCTTGCCCAGGCCTCGATCGACGGCGGCATCTTCCGAACCCAGCTCGCCGCATCCGTTGCCCCCGGCTGGAAGACGGCACCCCGGACTGGGAGAACACGCTGACCCCAGAAGAGGAAGGCATCGTCAAGTCCCGCATCCTGGCCACCTGCGACGCCCTGGACGGTGCCGAAGACGGCATGGTGAGCAACTGGCAGCAATGCAACCCCGATCCGATGGACTGGGTCTGCACCGGCAGCTCCACGGACTGTCTCAGCCCCGAAAAGGCCTCCTATGTCAAAACCTTCATGGAAGGGGCAAAAACATCGGACGGCAAGCAGGTCTACTCGCGGTGGCACTATGACCCGGGAATGGTTGGCGAGATGGGCTCCCCCTCGCCACGTGCCCGCTGGATCTTTGCCGGCGAGTCCTCGCATGTCTACACCACGCCGCCAACCATCACATCCGGCATTGCAGGCTATGCGCTTGAGGCCGATCTCGATGAGGAATTCGCAAAGCTTTTCGCCACAACGGCCGAATTTCCTGTCAGCGGCGCGGAATTCACCAACGCAGAAAGCCCGGATCTCGATGCATTCAAGGCAGCAGGATCAAAGCTTTTCATCATGAACGGGACAGCAGACTGGGCTTTCTCCTTCCATGACGTTGTGGCCTACCGCGATGCTGTGGCGGAGCGTTACGGCGAGGCGGAAACAGACGCCTTCATGAAAGTCTTCGCCGTTCCGGGCATGGATCATTGCCGTGGCGGAGCCTACGGAACGGATCGCATGGACTTCATGACCCCGCTGGTGGAATGGGTCGAGAAGGGGGTCGAGACAACCGAGGTCATGTCGGAAGCCCGCGCCGAGGCAAAGGTTTCATGGCCTGGCCGGACCCGCCCCATCTGCGCCTATCCCAGGCAAGCCTTCTACAAGGGGAGGGCGATATTGAGGATGGGGCGAACTTCGTCTGCCGCTAGAGCCCTTCCTGCAAGACCGGGAACCGGCCTTGCCGCCGGACTCTTCTGAGAACAACCGGTTTGCCTGCCCCCGTTCGCAAGGGCAGGCGGGCCGGCCTTCACCTTCTCCGGCCCCTTACCCGCCGCCCGGCTGGTCCGCCGCGGGCGTGCCCCTTGCCAGAAAACTCTGGGGCGGGGTACCGAAGTAGCTGCGGAAGGCGGCGGAGAAGGCGCTGGCGCTGCCATAGCCCAGCCGGTGGGCGATTTCCGTGCTGCTGTGGCCGCGGTTGAGCAGTTCCAGCGCCGAAAGCAGCCGCAAGCGGCTGCGCCATTGCCGGAAGGTGAGCCCCGTTTCCCCATGGAACAGGCGCTCCAGCGTGCGGATGCTGGCTCCGGCCATGGCGCCAAGCTCTGCCAGAGACCGGCCGTCTCCCGGATTGGCCACCAGATGCCGCGTCACACGCAGCAGGCGCGGATCATGGCCGCCGGGCAGATGCAGCGGGGCTTCGGCAAGTGCTGCGATTTCTTCCAGCGCGAGAGCATGGAGATGCCGGTGATGACTGGAGGCGCCAGCCTCCGGCCCGCCCATGCTGCACAGCCGCAGGATGATTTCCCGCATCAGCCCCGTCATCAGCCGCACGCTGCAGGCGGAGCCCGAAAGGGCAGGGCGCCCCTCAAGTGCGCTGGGGTCCACATAGAGATTGCGGATCTCCACATCCGTTTCTGAAACCGTGTGATGCGGCACACCGCCGGGAATCCAGACCGCATGGGACGGCGGCACGATCCACACTCCGTCCGCGCTGAACACACGCAGCACGCCGCGCACGGCCCACAGAAGCTGGCTGCGGGGGTGGCTGTGCGGGGCGACGGCCCAGCCGGGCGCCAGCCTCTCGCTGCGGGCCAGAACCGGCCGCTCCGGATCAATCACGAAGGCCGTGGGGGAGGGGGCGGCATTTGGCGTGTCAGCGACATCAATTGGCATGATGATGGTCTAACGCATTTCAGCCACAGAAGCTAGTTTGGCCTCCCCGCATCAGACCAGGATGTTCTGCCGTGACCAGCCCCATTCCCTTGCGCAAGGCGCTCGCCTTTGGCCTTATCGCCGTTTCGCTGCTGATTGCCGTGTTCCCGCCAGCCCCCTTGAGCCCGGTTCAGGGGCAGACGCTGGCCATCATTCTTGTAACTCTGGGGTTCTGGGCAACAGGCCTCGTGCCCAACTATCTGGCGGCGCTGATTTTCTTCGCTTCGGCACTGATCTTGAAACTCGCCCCCGCGCCTCTGGTGTTTTCCGGCTTTTCCTCGGCGGCCATCTGGCTGATCGTCTCCGGCTTCGTCATCGGCAGTGCCATCAGCCTGTCCGGGCTGGGCGACAAGCTGGCGGCCAGTCTCGCGCCGATGCTGACCGGCAGCTATCTGCGCCTCATCGGCGGGCTGATGCTGATTGCCATGATCCTCGGCTTCCTGATGCCGTCCTCCGTCGGCCGCGCCGTGGCGCTGATACCCGCAGGCATGGCACTGGCTGCCCGCTGCGGCTTTGAGCCGGGCTCCAATGGGCGCATCGGCATTGCGGTGGTGCTGGCCATCGGCTGCAACATGCCAAGCTTTGCCATTCTGCCGTCCAACATTCCCAACATGGTGCTGTCCGGTGCCGCCGAGACCATTTACGGCACCCATTTCAGCTATGTCGATTATCTGCTGCTGCACTATCCGGTGCTGGGCATCGTCAAGTCAGCGCTGATCGTGTTTCTGGTGCTGAAGTTCTTTCCGGCACGGATCAGCCGCGCCCCCGGCCAGATGCCCGATGCCGCCCCGCAGAAGCCGGAAGCCGAAGATGCCGCCACCGCACGGCTGAAAACCGCGCTCATTCTCATGGTCACCCTGGGCTTCTGGGCAACGGACAGCCTGCATGGCATCAATCCGGCCTGGATCGGCCTGGCGGCAGCCATCCTTTGATGCTGCCGGGCATCGGCATCGTGCCGCCACAGACCTTCAAGACCTCCGCCGATTTCGGCACGCTGCTGTTTGTGGCCGGTGCGCTGGCGGTGGGCACGCTGGTCAATCAGTCCGGCCTTGGCACGCTCATCGGGCAGGGGCTTCAGGCGGTTCTGCCGCTGGCCCCGGTGGAAACGGGCGCGCAGACGTCGGTACAGGGCCTCGTCAACTTCATGTCGCTGACGCTGATGAGCTTCGGCACCAGCCTCGTCGCCACCGTCCCCAGCGCTCCGGCGGTGCTGACGCCCATGGCGCAGGAGCTTGCCACAGCCTCCGGCTTCAGCCTCGATGCGGTGCTGATGACGCAGGTGCCCGGCTTCTCCACCGTGCTGATGCCCTATCAGGTGGCACCGCTGATCATCGCCATGCAGATGTCGGGCGAGCGGCTGACCCATCTCTCACGGCTGCTGCTGCCACTGACCGCCATCACCCTGCTGCTGCTCCTGCCGCTCGACTATCTCTGGTGGCGGCTGCTGGGCTGGGTGTAACACCAGATCAAGATCACCCCGCCAGAACCGCCAGCACCGCGCCGCCCGTCGCGGCCAGCACAACGGCGGCGAAGGGCGGGGCCTTGAAGGCCACGAGCAGCACGAAACAGGCCAGCGCCAGGGTGAAATCCGGCAGGCCCCCGATGGCGCTGGTGAAAACGGGCGTATAGAGCGCGGCGCCCAGAATGCCCACCACGGCGGCATTGGCCCCCTGCATCAGCGATTGCGCCGGGGCGAGGGTGCGGAACCGGTCCCAGAAGGGCAGGGCACCTACCAGCAGCAGGAAACCGGGCAGGAACACGAAGACAAGCGCCAGCGCTGCCCCGGCAAGGCCATTGGGCGCAGGCCCCAACACCGCGCCGAGATAGGCGGCAAAGGTGAAAAGCGGCCCCGGCATCGCCTGCACAGCGCCATAACCGGCGAGGAAAGCGTCCGGCGTCACCCAGCCGGGCTGCACCACTTCGGCTTCCAGCAGCGGCAGCACCACATGGCCGCCGCCGAAGACCAGCGCCCCGGCGCGGTAGAAACTGTCCATCACCGCAAGGCTCTGGCTCTGCCCCGCCAGCAGCGGCAGCAGCACCAGGAGCGCGGCAAAGACGGCCAGCGCAGCAAGGGCCACGCCCCGCGTCACGGGCAGGGGGCAGGCGGGGCAGCCGCCGCCCCTTGTCCGCGGCCCAGCACCAGACCGGCACTGGCCCCGAGCAGGATCGCCGCAACCATGCCAAAAGCGCCGGGAAAAGGGCGAGCATGGCGACAGCGCCAACGGCGATGGCCGCGCGCTCCTTGTCCGGGCAGAGGTTTTTCGCCATGCCCCAGACCGCCTGCGCCACGATGGCAACGGCGACAATCTTCAGCCCGTGCAGCGCGCCGGTGCCCAAGGGCCCGGAGATGCGTGCCGCCGTCATGGCAAAGAGGAAGAGCACCAGCGCCGAGGGCAGGGTGAAGGCGGAGAAGGCAGCAAAAGCCCCCAGCCACCCGGCCCGCATCATCCCCAGCGCAAACCCCACCTGACTGGAGGCAGGCCCCGGCAGAAACTGGCACAGCGCCACAAGATCCGCATAGGCCCGGTCCGTCAGCCAGCCGCGCCGCGTCACCAGCTCATCGCGGAAATAGCCAAGATGCGCAATCGGCCCGCCGAAGGACGTGAGCCCCAGCTTCAGAAAGGCCCCGAACACCTCTCCAGCCGTCCCCCCGGCCTTGCAGCCTCTTGCGTTCCCTCTCCGCTGCTCATCCCCGCCGGTGTCTCCTCAAGCGTGTCAGGTGCCCAATAACCGTAGCCGTGTGACGGCTGCGTGACGAGGGGGCTCATAGTGGCAAAGTTGGAAAGAGCCGCAACAGCGGCGGCAGGCGCCATTCCTCAGCTTTGATCCACGATGCTGATGATCTTTCCGTCTTCGACGCGGAAGGCGGATGCGCCTGAGAAGGCGAGCTTCTGGCCGGCCTTCCACCCGTTCGGCAGGTCGGTCGCCACAACCGCCGTGTAGTCGATCTCGGCCAGTGTGGTGCCCGCCACGGTGATCGCGTTCACGACCTTCTGGTGCCGGGTCTCGAATGCGGAAGCGCCGAACCTCGCCATCTGCGCAAAACTTTGCTTGTCCGATGCCTCAGCCGTCACCACACCGCCGGAGATGTTCTGAAAGACCACATTCTCGGCGAGGCACATCAGCATCCCGTCAACGTCCTTGCGGTTATAGGCATCAATATAGGTTTCGATCGGATCAGGCAGACGTCCCATCAATCGCGCTCCGGCAAGATTCACAGCCTCGATCATCTACCATAGCCGCTTGACGGTTTCACGGCGTTCCGAAAGCCCCCGGCAAGGCACTCGTCAGGGCGCTATCGCAGCTATGCGTATTTATCGCGTAATCTATCTTATGGAACTTTCATTTCTGTATTGAACGAACCGGTGCGCATGCGGTGTTCCGCATTTTAGTCCCCGGAAACACCGGAATTTTGCGGATACATGCAAAATTTGGACATGCAAGCCATGGGTGTTTCAGGCATGTTCGGTGAACAGGCGTCAGACATGGTCTGGCTGCACGGTCCGGGACGGGGATCTTCTGCTTGTGACGATTTGGGGAACACTGACGGAACGGCGCGCCGGGCGGCGGGGTGTGGCGCAGCCCTTGGCTGCGGCAGCGCTGGTGGCTGCGCTGTGCGGCGCGGGCCTGCCTGCTGCCGCGCAGGATGCGGGCAGTCTTTTGCGGGAGCAGCAAAGGCGGCTCGACATGCAGCGGACCCTGCCGGGAATGGATGCAGGGGAAGCGGCGCAGAGCCAGCAAGGGCGGCCGGCCGCCGCTTCGGATGAAGGGCAGACCATCACCATCACTGGCCTGCGCTTTACGGGCCGGGCGGATCTGCTGCCTGCATCATCGCAGGCTTCCATCATTGCGGCCGGGAAAGGCAAGCGGCTTGGCATTGGCGGCATTCAGGCGCTGGCCAGCCAGACGACGGCGGCATTGCAGGCGCAAGGCCATCTTCTCGCCCGCGCCATCCTGCCGCCGCAGGACATCACCGAAGGGGTGATCACCATCGAGATCCTGCAAGGCCGGCTGGAAGAGGCCAGCTTTGAACGGGCGGAAGACATGCGGGCGTCCGAAGCGCGGCTGCGCGCCATTCTGGAGCAGGAAACGGCGGGGGATGATCTGACACAGGCGCAGCTGGAAAGCGCCCTGCTGCGCATGAATGCGCATCCCGGCGTCACCGCAAGGGCGCGGCTGATGCCCGGCACGGCCCCCGGCACCACACGGCTTGTGATCGATACAACGCAAGACCCGCTGCTCTCCGGCAGCCTGTCCGCCGACAATTTCGGCTCCTGGTCCACGGGGCGGCTACAGGGCACCGGCACGGCCTTGCTCACGGATGCAACCGGTTACGGCGACCTCAGCCGGGTCACGCTGTCGGGCTCGGAAGGCCAGCGCTTCGGGTCGCTGTCCGCTAGTGTGCCGCTCTGGGTGCCGCTTTGGGCGTCCCCTTCACGCTCAGCGCCAGCTATGGCCACCTGACCTATCGCAACGTGGATGACACGGGCCGCCTGCTGGGCCTGAAGGGCAAGGCGGATTTTGCCGGGGCCACGCTGGATTATGCGCTTGTCACCACCCGCAGGCTTTCCGTTTCCACCTCGGCCGGGGTGAACTGGAAGTCACTGGTGGATGACAGCCGCGCCGGGCGGCTTTCGGACAAGCAGTCCGTCTCTGGCACCTTCGGTGTCTCGGGCGAAGCACGGGACGGGTTTCTGGGCGGCGGCCTGACGGCTCTTTCGCTGAGCTGGACCACCGGCACGCTGGATCTCTCCGGCGAGCCTTCGGCGCAGGCGGCAGACAGGGCGGGCCTGCGCACCGCCGGGGCCTTCAACAAGGTCAATGCCAGTGCGGCGCGGGTGCAGAAGCTGCAAGGGGCCTTCTCGCTCTTTGCCCGCGGCTATGGCCAGCTGGCCGATGGCAATCTGGACTCGTCCGAGGAATTTGCGCTCGGCGGGCCCTATGCGGTGCGCGCCTATCCGGTGGGTGAAGGGCGCGGCGACATGGGCGTGCTGGGCAGCGTGGAGCTGCGCTACGACCTGCCGGTGAATGCCAGATATGGCAACGTGCAACTGGCCGCCTTTGCCGATGCCGGACAGGTTGTGGTGAACCGCTTCGAGCGCGGCATACCGCTCGTCAATGCCTGCGCCTGCAACAGCTATGGCCTTGGCGGCGCGGGGCTTTATGCCCGCTGGACGCGCGAGAACCTGAATGTTTCCGCCACCTGGGCCCATGCCATCGGGGATAACCCCGGCCGCAGCCCGGCAGACGGCAGCAACACGGACGGAAAGTCCCTGAACAATCAATTCTGGCTGACCGGGGCCATCCGCTTCTGAGGCGGTTGACCCCTTCTCACGCCAGTGCGGCAAAAGAAGTTTCCGGGCACGAGGCATGCTCCCGAAACCCCGGCATGAGGACTGGTGCCATGCAGCTTTCCCGGCAGTTTTCCCGTAACAACGTCTCTCCGGCTGGCTCCCGTTCCACGCGTCGGCGTCATCTGACCCCGCTGCTGTCCACCTGCGCGCTTGGCGCCGGACTGATCCTGCCCCCTCCCTGCTGCAGGCGCAGGAGCTGCCCACCGGCGGCACCATCGCGGCAGGGACGGGCAGCATCGGCACCTCGGGCAGCACCATGACGGTGACCCAGACCAGTAATCAGCTCATCACCAACTGGAACAGCTTTTCCATTGGCAGCGGCGCCACGGTCAATTTCGTGCAGCCGGGCGCCTCGTCCATGGCGCTCAACCGCGTCACCGGGCAAGACCCGTCGCAGATCCTCGGCAATCTCAATGCCAATGGTCAGGTGTTCCTGATCAACCCCAATGGCATCGCCATCGGCGCCAGCGGGCGGGTGCAGACCGGGGCCTTCGTCGCCTCCACGCTTGGCATCACCGACAGCAAATTTCTGGCTCATGACTTCAATTTCACCGGCAGCGGTGGCTCCGTCACCAATGCGGGCGAAGTGTCCGGCGCAGTTGTTGCCCTCATCGCCCCCACCGTGCGCAACAGCGGCACCATCACGGGCGACACGGCCCTTGCCGCCGGAACGGACGTGCTGCTGGATTTTGACGGCGACGGCCTGATCTCGGTGGAGGTGAAAGCCTCCACCATGGAGGCGCTGGCGGAAAACAGCGGCCTGATCAAGGCGGATGGCGGCAGCGCCATTCTCACCGCCAGGGGCGCCTCGGAGGCGAAAAAGGGCATCGTCAACAACACCGGCACGGTGGAGGCCAAGGCCATCGGCTCGCGCAATGGCCGCATCCTGCTGCTGGGCGGTGATGAAACCCATGCCAGCGGCGCGCTGAAAGCCAAATTCGTCGAGACTTCAGCGAAGAAGGTGAAGCTGGACAAGACGCTGAAGGTCGAGACGGACGGCGGCGACTGGCTGATCGACCCCACGGACATCAACATCGACGTGAACATGGCGACCGCCATCGAGGCGGGGCTTGCCAGCGGCAATGTGGAAATCTCGACCGCCGCCGCAGGAGGGGACGCGGGCGATATCACCGTGTCCTCAGGCATCAACTGGGCCGCCAATGTCCTCACCCTCAGGGCCGACCGGAACATTGCCATCAATGCCGTGCTCAACGGCACGTCCACGGCGGGGCTGGCGCTGCATTATGGTCAGGGCGCGGTGGCGGCAGGCAACACGGCCACCTACACCGTCAGCGCCCCCGTCAACCTTGCTTCCACTGGCAGCTTTGCCACGAAGCTGGGCAGCGACGGCACGGTCAACAGCTACACGATCCTCACCAGCCTCGGCGCCGAAGGCAGCACCACGGGCACGGACCTGCAGGGCATCAACGGCAACCTTGCCGGGCGCTATGTGCTCGGCAGCGATATTGACGCCTCGGCCACCTCCGGCTGGAACGGCGGCGCAGGCTTCGCCCAGCTGGGCGATTTCACCACCGGCTTCACGGGCACCTTTGAGGGGCTGGGGCATACGGTCTCCAACCTTCATATCAACCGGCCCTCAACTCAGGCCATCGGCCTGTTCGGGCTGACATCAGCCGCCAGCCTGAGCAATTTCGGCGTGGCGGGCTCCGTTACCGGCAGCTCTTCCGTTGGCGGTGCCGTAGGCTGGGCGGCGAACTCCACGCTCTCCGGCCTCTGGTCTTCCGCCACCGTGGCCAGCAGCACGGGCGCGACGGGCGGACTGGTGGGCACCATGTTCCAGACCACCCTCACCCGATCCTTCGCCAGCGGAGACGTCAGCGGCGGCGCCGTTGTTGGCGGGGAACGCTCGGGGCCTTCGGCGGGCTTGTGGGCTTCCTCAACAGCGGCACCATCAGCCAGTCCTATGCCACCGGCAATGCCTCCACAGTCAGGTTTCAGGTGGGCGGGCTGGTGGGGTCGGTCAGCAGCAATGGCGTGATCATCAACTCCTATGCCTCCGGCAACGTCTCGGGAACAGACGGAGGCGCGCTCGTGGGCAACAACGGCGGCACGATCAGCTACAGCTACGCCACTGGCACCGTTTCCGGAAACCAGGGCCTGTTTGGCGGCAATAGCAGCAGCAACGTGTCCAACGTGTTTTACAACGCCGACACGGCAGGCACGGAGCCCTCTTTCGCCAGCCGGGGCAAGACGGCCGCCGAGCTTCTCGATCCCTTCCTCTACATCGAGGACGGCTGGGACTTTGCCGGCATTTGGGGCTCGCCCAAGGCTGGCGGTGTGCCGCAGCTGCGGGCGCTTTCCAGCCAGGCGCTCTACGACAATTACATCAAGGTGTCCGGCACCCTCTCCCGCAGTTATGGCGACACGGGCAACTTTCAGGGCAACCTGAACACAAGCATCACCGGCGCGTCCATTTCCGTTGATGTGGGCAGCGCCATCACCGGCACGACGAATGCGGGAACCTACGCCTGGTCAGAGCCCAACATGGTTTCCCTTGGCCTGCCCGGCGGCCTGACAATGGCCGACGTCTACCTCGCCTTCGGCACGGGCGGCGTCACGGTCACGCCCCGGGCCGTCAGCCTCACCGGCTCGCGGGCCTACAATGGCAGCAGCAGCTTCTCGGCCGCAAATATCGTTCTGGGGAACCTCGCCAATGGCGAAACGTTGACCCTCGGCGGCGCAGCCACGCTCGCCAGCAAGAACGCGGATCAGTATTCCACCTCTGACACCAGCGGGCTCAGCCTCGGCAACGGCACGGGCCTTGCCTCCAACTACACATTCACGGGCGGCACCCAGTCGCTTGAGGTCACACGGGCGGTGATCACAGCCGTCGGCGGCCTTGCCGTGGACAGCAAGGTCTATGACCGCACCACGGCGGCAACGCTGGACACCTCGGGCGCTGTTCTCTCCGGCATGATCAACGGAGATGATCTTGTGTTCAACGGCTCTGCCGCCTTCCTCACCGCCTCGGCCGGAACGGGCAAGACGGTCGAAGTCACGCTCTCGCCCTGACCGGCACGGACGCTGCCAACTATGAGTATGACGCCAGCATCGGCAACACGATCCTGCTGACAGCCGCCGCGGATATCTCGCAGAAGGCCCTCACCGCCTCCGGGCTCACCGGCCTGACCCGGACTTATGACGGCACCACGAATGTCACCCTCGACCAGAGCCTTGCGAGCCTCAACGGGGTGATCCTGGGCGATGACGTGAGCCTTGCCACCGCCCTTGGCGCCTATACGGACAAGAACGCGGGCACCGGCAAGATCATCAACATCACGGGCCTGACCCTCAGCGGCGCGGAGGCGGGCAACTACAGCGTCAGCGTCACGCCCGGCACGGTCACGGGCGATGTGGACAAGGCCGTCATCTCCGCCGTCAGCGGGCTCTCTGCGCGGAGCAAGGTCTATGACGGAGGCGCTGCGGCAACGCTGGATGCCAGCAATGCGGTGCTGACGGGCTTCATCAGCGGCGACACGCTCACCCTCACGGGCTCCGCCGCCTTCCTTGACCCATCGGCGGGCACGAACAAGGTCATCTCGGTCGCTGGTCTGGCGCTGGCCGGTGCAGACGCAGGCAATTACGAGCTGGCAAGTGCACTGGGGAACAGTTTCAACGTTTCGACGAGTGCCGCCATCACGCCGAAGGCGCTCATCCTCACCGGCGTTTCCGGCATCACGCGCAGCTATGACGGAACCACGGCGGTGACGCTGGATCTGACCGGCGCGCAGCTGAACGGCACCATTCTTGGCGATGACGTGTCATTCGCCACCGCCCAAGGCATCTATGCAGACAAGAACGCGGGCACCGGCAAGGCGATCAGCCTGTCCAGCTATCTGCTTACAGGCCTTGCGGCTGGAAACTACACGCTGACCATCACCCCCGGCACAGTCACAGGCACAGTGGAACGGGCTGTCATTTCCAGCATTGGCGGCATTGTTGCACGCAACAAGACGGCAGATGGCACGGTGACGGCCACACTCGACACCTCCGGCGCCCTGTTCAACGGCATGATCAGCGGCGACATGCTAAGTGTGGCAGCGGCAACCGGCGCTTTCGCCGATGCAGGGCCGGGCACGGGCAAGACGGTGCTGATCAGCGGCCTCAGCCTCGGCGGGGCGGATGCCCTGAACTACACCCTCGCCAGCACCACAGCCACAGCGCTGGCAGACATCGCACCCCGGCCCTCAACGCCGCCAACGCAAATCCCCGGCACTCCGGGACAGCCGGGCGCCGTGCCGCGTGTGGCCAGCAGCTGGACGCTGTTCGGCGGGCTCTCCTCCCCGTCTGATCAGACCGGCTTCCTCAGTTTCGCCCTCCTCGGCAGCAATCCGCAGGCCTTGGGCGGCCCGGATCTGATCGAGGATGAGAGGGGTGAATAACCCCGCCCTCACCGGAAGTAGACGGCAATCCGGCTGCCGTTGATCTCCTGCACGTCAAAGGGGCAGCCGAAGATGGCGGTGAGGACTTCGGGGCGGATGATGTCGGACGGGGTGCCCTGAAGCGCGGCGCGGCCATTCTGCATGACGACAATATGGTCGGAGTAGCAGGAGGCGAAGTTGATATCGTGGAGCACCACCACCGCCGTCTTGCCGAAATCATCCGCCGCCTGCCGCAAGAGCTTCATCATGGAAACGGAATGGCTGATATCGAGGTTGTTCAGCGGCTCGTCAAACAGCATGTAGCCGGTGTCCTGCGCCAGCACCATGGCAACGAAGGCCCGCTGGCGCTGGCCGCCGGAAAGTTCATCCAGAAAGCGGTCGCGGAGGTCCGTGAGGCCGAGATAGGCGAGCGCCTTGTCCACCTCGGCCCTGTCCTCAGCCGTCAGCCGCCCCTTGGAATAGGGGTAGCGCCCGAAGGAGACGAGATCGGTGACGGTGAGCCGCGCCGTCATCTGGTTGTCCTGCCGCAGCATGGACAGGCGCCGCGCCAGCACGTCGCCCGAGGTGTTCGCCACATCAAGCCCATCGACCAGCACACTGCCCCGATCCATCGTGGTCAGCCGGGCAATCATGGACAGCAGCGTCGATTTGCCCGCCCCATTGGGACCGATAATGGAGGTGAGCCCGCCCTTCGGCAGGTCGAGGGTGACCCCGTCCACCACCAGCGTGGTGCCATAGCTCTTGCTGACCTGGTCAATCCGGATCACCGCCGCGCTCCCTTGAGCAGAAAGAAGATGAAGAACAGCCCGCCGGCAAATTCGATGACGATGGCGAGCGCTGTGCTGAAATCGAGCAGCCGCTCCAGCACCGTCTGGCCCGCCACAAGGCAGATGATGGCGATAAGCACCGCCGCAGGCAGCACATGCCGGTGGCGGCCGGAGGGCATCACCAGATAGGCAAGGTTCGCCGTCAACAGGCCGAAGAAGGTGACGGGGCCGACCAGCGCCGTGGAGACCGAGACGAGCACGGTGATGATCATCAGCACCTGACGCGTCACGCGGGCGTGGTCCACCCCCAGCATGATGGCGCTGTCCCGCCCCAGCGCCATCACATCGAAGGTGTGGCCCAGACGCCAGGCGGCAAGGCTGGCCCCGGCAATGAGCAGTGCCGAGACGCCCAGCAGCGTGCCATCGACCAAATTGAAGCTGGCAAAGAACCGGTCCTGCAGCACGACAAACTCGTTCGGGTCAATCACCCGCTGCAGGAAACCTGCAAGGCTGCGGAACAGGGCGCCGAGCAGGATGCCGACCAGCATCATCAGATGCAGGCCCTTGATCGCCCCGGAGAACAGGAGCTGGAACAGGATCAGCGAGAAGCCCGCCATGATGGCGACCTCGCCCACGAACATCAGGCGCGGGTCGAGGCCCGTGACGAAAGCCGAGCCGAGGGTGAAGACCAGCACCGTTTGCAGCAGAACATAAAGCGCATCGAAGCCCATGATCGAAGGCGTCAGGATGCGGTTGTTGGTCAGCGTCTGAAACAGCACCGTGGACACGGACACCGCATAGGCCACCAGCACAAGCCCGGCAAGCTTCTGCCCCCGGAAGGGCAGGACGAAGGACCATCCGGCCTTGACGCCGAGCGTCATGAAGGCGGTGGCGGCGGCCAGCGTCAGAAGGCCCAGCAGCAGAAGCACGCCGGAAGGTGTCAGCCGTCTTTGGCCGGTCAGATACAGGCACTCAAGCCGCATGGGAGCGCCTCCGCAGCAGCAGGAACAGGAAGAACAGGCTGCCCACCACGCCCAGCACGGAACCGGCCGGGATCTCGAAGGGCGCATTCACCGTGCGGCCGATCAGATCGCACAGCAGCACCAGCAGCGCGCCAGTGACGGCGATCAGCGGCAGGGTGCGGCGCAGCCGGTCACCCAGAGCCATGGCCACGAGATTGGGCACGATCAGCCCAACGAAAGGCACCACGCCCGCCGTGACCACCACCGCAGCGGTGACCATGGCGACGATGAAGAGCCCCAGCAGCAGCACCTGCCGGTAATTGAGGCCGAGGCTGACGGCGAAATCCTCACCCATTCCGGCAAGGGTGAAGCGGTCGGCGGCCACATAGGCGGCGAGGGTGAGCGCAAGGCTGAGCCAGAGCACCTCGTAACGGCCCCGCAGCACGGCGGAAAAATCGCCGCTGGTCCAGGCGCCTAGGGATTGCAGCAGGTCGAACCGGTAGGCGAGGAAGGCGGTAACGGCGCTGATCACCCCGCCCAGCATCAGCCCCACCAGCGGCACCATCAGCGCTGAGCGCAGGGGGATGCGCTCCAGAATGGCGATGAAGAGGAAGGTGCCCGCCAGCGCGAAACCGCCGGAGACGAGCATCTTGGCCATGACCGGCAGGTCCGGCGCGAAGAACAGCACCAGCAGCATGCCCAGCGAGGCCGATTCCACCGTGCCTGCGGTGGAGGGCTCGACGAAGCGGTTGCGCGCCAGCATCTGCATCAAGGTTCCGGCCACGGCCATGCCTGCGCCTGCCAGAATGAGGGCGATGGTGCGCGGAATGCGGCTTTCGGCAAGCAGCATCAAGGCCCGCTCATCGCCCGTGCCGCAGACCACGCTCCAGAAGGAGACGGGGCTGGCACCGGTGAACAGGCTGGCTATCGCAAGACCGAGGGTCAGGAGAGAGGCTGGCAGCAGGAACTTCAAGTCAGGGCCCTGAAAGGATTGCGGCGGCTGCGCCCCGGAGGAGACGCAGCCGCCTGACACACGGACAGTCAGAGGAAATTACTTGCCGCTGAAGGCCGCGTTCAGCTGGTCTACCGTATCCTGCATGGCGGTGATGCCACCGCCAATCAGATACCAGTTGGCCGCATTCAGGTAGACCACCTGTTCCTTCTGCCAGGCCGTGGTCTGGCGGACGATTTCGTTGTCGAGAAGCTGGCGGGCAGCATCGCCTTCCCGGCCGATGGCCGCATCCCGGTCCAGCACGAACAGCCAGTCCGGATTGCGCTCCAGGACATATTCAAAGGATGCCGGCTGGCCGTGCAGGCCGATCTTGATGTTGTCATCCGCCTGCGCCAGCCCGTACTCGCCGAAGATCACGCCAAAGCGCGAGCCCTTGCCATAGGTGGCCATCTTGCCGCCGGTGGTCAGCACGAACAGGCCCTTGCCTGCGCCAGCGGTCTTGCCCTTCAGCTCCTCGACGGAGGCCTTGTATTTCGCGGTCAGCTCATCTGCCTTGTCTGTCTTGCCGAAGAGGCTCGCCAGCGTCTTGACGTTGTTCAGGGCGGAACCGGTGAAGTCGTTGAAGTCCACCGACAGGTCGATGGTGGGTGCGATCTTCGCCAGATCCTCATACTTGGCAGCAGAGCGGCCACCGACGATGATCAGATCCGGCTGCGCGGCGGCAACGGCTTCAAAGTCCGGCTCGAAGAGGGAGCCGATCTTCTGGTACTTGCCGTCTGCATATTTCGCCAGCTGCCCCGGCTTGTTGCCGCCCGGCACCCCGGCCACTTCAACGTCAAGCGCCGTCAGCGTGTCGAGTGAGGCGAGGTCATAGACGAACACCTTGGCCGGGACCGCAGGCAGCGTCAGCTCGCCTTTGGCATGAGTGACCTTGACCTCAGCAGCGGCAGAGCCCGTCAGCGCGGCGGACAGAACCAGAGCACTCGCAAGGCCCGCAGCCAGGCGCTTCATCGAGAACATATGCGTCATTTCCTGAACCTCGTAGCGGCAGCGCTCACGCCACTGTGACGGCGGCAGCGCCTTGCCTGAACAACATAAGTTGAGTTTCTAAATCCACTTATGTAGACACTGCTGCCAAGGGTCAACGCGCATCATTTTGAGCAATTCCAATTTGCGAAAAACGCAAAAGCCACCCTTTTGAGACCGGCATACAGGCAGAAGGCAGCACACAGGTGGACATTGGCCGGATGAAATTGCTGATCGCGCTGGATGCGCTGCTGCGCGAAGGCAGCGTGTCGGCGGCGGCAGCCAGCATGGGATTGCAGGTTTCGGCCATGAGCCGGATGCTGGCGCAGCTGCGCGAGTTCTACGGCGATCCGCTGCTGGAGCGCACCGGCCAGGGCATGCGCCCGACGCCCTTCGCCGAGGCCTTGCGGCTGGAGGTGCGCGGGCTGGCCAATGATGCCGAAGTGCTGCTGGCCCGCACGCCGGAAAGCGCAAGCCCCTGCCCTGGGGCAGCCACCATGGCCCCGGCTCCAACTCCGCCCGTGCGCTGCCGCAGCAACATGCTCCCCATCAGGCAACTCCGCTGGCGCCGGGTTCCAGCGCGGCAGACCGGCTGGCTGGCGAACCCTCGCCGCAGATGATTGCCGAGCGGATGGCGCTGATCGATCATGCATCGGCCCCCAGCCAGCGGCTGGCAAAATACATCGCCAGCATTGCCGCCGGTCCGGGCCGCACCCGGCCGCTGACGCAGGAGGAAGCGCGCGATGCCCTCGGCATCGTGCTGCGGGCCGAAGCCGACCCGTTCCAGACCGGCGCCCTGCTGGCCACCATGCAGTTCCGGGGCATGACGGCGGTGGAACTGGCCGGCTTTGCGCAAGCGGTGCAGCTTCATGCGGCAGACAGCACCACGGGGGAGACGGCAACGGCGGCGGATCTCAACTGGCCGGCCTATCTCTCGCCCCGGCTGCGCACCGTGCCGTGGTTTCTCCACGCCGCCCGTCTGGTGGCCATGGCCGGGCACAAGGTGCTTGTGCACGGCTTCGGCAGCAACATCGCCTCGGGCGTCCTGCTGCAACAGACAGCACAAGCTGGCGCCATTCCCGTGGCAGACAGTCTGAAAGATGCTAGTCACGCTATGGCGCGGGAGGGCATCGCCTATCTGCCCGTCACCGCCTATTGCCCGCAGCTGGCGGGCCTGCTCGCCCTTTATCCGGCCTTTGAAATGCGCAACCCCATGCATTCCGTCGTGCATCTGCTCAATCCGGGCGGTGCCCCCGCGGCGATGCTCGGCGCGGCGCAGACGTCGGACCGCGAGCTGTTCCGCACGGCCGCTGGCCTCACCGGCTGTCTGGATGCGGCCGTTACCGGTGCCAACCGCGACTTTGCGCAGGTCACACCGGACCGGCCAACGCCCGTGTTCCGGCTGATCAACGGCGCAGAAACCCGCTTTACGCTGCCCTCGGCGCCTGCCAGCCGGATGCGGATCCCCGCCGCATTCACCCAGATGGAATACTGGCTGGCCGTGTGGACGGGCGCGGCGCGCGATGAACTGGCGGAAGCGGCCATCGTCAAGACCGCCGCCCTCGCCCTGATGACCTTGCGCCAGGTGCCAGACGAGGATTTCTCCGCCTGTCTGGAGGATGCCGCCACCCTCTGGCGCACACGCCCGCGCCAATTCCGCCCTGCTGGTTCCGCCCCGTTTGGTTCCACAGGAACCGGTTCGCCGCCAGCTATAGACCCAGCGTCATCTGTCCGATGCTGAGCTGGCTGCGAGGCAGCGAAATGTATCCCGAAACCACCCAGAAGATTGCCGCTGCCATCAATGCAGCCGCCCTTGCCACGGAGCAAAGCTGATGACGACTGAAAACACCCCCTGTCCACCCGCCGCTGCGTGGTGGAAACCGAAAAGGCAAGCCGCTACCTGCAGCAGCTCTGCAAGCATTTCCAGCACAAGATCCCGGCCGAATTCGACGCGGAACAAGGCAAGATCACCTTTCCGATGGGTGTGTGCACGCTGAAGGCCGAAGGCACACGCCTGACAATGGACGTGACAGCCGCAGACACCGCCGCGCTCGACCGGCTGGAGGATGTGGTCGGCAGCCACTTCGTCCGCTTTGCCTTCCGCGAGCCGCAGGAACTGACCTGGCAGGCGGTGTGAGCGACAGAGAGCCGCAGGTTCGAGGCCGGGTTCTCAGGCATGCACCTGTTTGAACCCGGCACGAACGGATCGCCGCCCGTGCCAATGTGCGGCGGGCAGCCCTTGCCAGGAACAGTATGCGCGGGCTCCGCGAGGGCGTCAGTCATTTTCCTCTGAAAGCCCCCGCACCCTCGACGGTTGCCAAGCCTCCAAAACACCTCCGAAAACGGGAAATATTCGCGCCTAAACTTCAACAAAAACGCATATCAACTCGAAAATCGTATAAGCATTTCCACTATTATCATAATGTATATACCGCAGAACTACGAAATACCTCCGTTTGAGTATGCGACTTAATACCCTGTTAATTGCGCATTTTCATAAGTTTCTCCTACGTCATTTAAAGCAAGTGCTGACGGATCGGAGCAATTATGAAGATTCATTCCTTGAAGACCCGGATAGTGGTTCTGTCGACAGCCTGCCTGTTGGCTGCGACCGGTGTACTTGTCGGGGCAAATTTATATTCGAGCAAGATGAGCAATGCGGAAACCGCTGCCCGGATCGACAGCCTTCTGAATGAGAGCTCCCGGCATGGCCTGTTGCAGGTGGCCGGCTCCAAGGCGGAAGTTATCCGCAGTGAGGTCACGTCCGCCTTCATGGCCGCCCGCGGCATGGCAAAATCCATCGAGGTGCTGGCCGCAGCAGGGCCGGATGCCACCGCGCCGGAGAAACGCCGCGCTCAGCTCAACGGCATTCTTCTGTCCGTTCTGAAAGACAATGAACTCTTCAACGGCACCTATTCGGCCATTGAGCCGAATGCGCTGGACGGCGCCGATGCGCAATACTCCGGCAATGCTGCCATGGGCTCCGACAAGACCGGCCGGGCCCTGCCCTACTGGACCCGCGATGCGGCGGGCAAGATCGACGTTCAGCCGCTGGTCGAATATGACAGCGCGGACAAGCACGCCAACGGCCTGGTGAAGGGCGGCTGGTACCTCGGCCCGCAGAAGACCGGGCAGGAAAGCGTTCTCGCCCCGCTGCCCTATATCGTGCAGGGCAAGTCCGTCTTCCTGGCCACCATGTCGGTGCCCATCACCGTGGATGGCAAGTTCATCGGCGTCGCCGGGGCCGATTTTGATCTCGCTTTCGTGCAGAAACTGGCCGAGACGGTCAATCAGGCCACCTATGACGGCAAGGGCAGCGTCACCATTGTGACGGAGGCAGGCCTGATCGTTGCCTCCAGCGAAAAACCGGGTGCCATCGGCTCTTCAGTCAGCAGCCTTGGCGCCACCTGGACGGAGAACCTTGGCAAGATGACCAGCGGCACGGCCATGGTCGACTATGACGCGGCCACCGAGCAGATGAAGGTCTATTCACCCATCGCCCTGGGCCGCACCGGGGCAAACTGGGCCATCGTCCTGTCGCTGCCGCAGGCCGTGGTGATGGCGGAGGCGACCGCCCTCAGCCAGTCCATGGCCGACCGCGTTGCTTCTGACACCTGGACAGGCATTCTTGTGGGGCTTGCCGTTGCCCTTGCCGGCATTACTGCCATGTGGCTTGTCGCCCGCAGCATTTCCAATCCCATCCAGAAGCTGACGGGCGCCTTGCAGAGCATGGCCCGCGGCACGGTACTGGCCGAGATCGAAGGCGCCACCCGCCGCGACGAAATCGGCGATATCGCCCGCGCCGTCGACGAGATCCGCGAACAGGCCGCCATTGCTGCCGAAGAAAAGATGCGTCAGGAAGAGGCCGAGCGCGAGACAAGAGAGGCCGCACGGCGCCAGATGATGCAGCGGCTGGCTCAGGACTTCGAGCAGAAGATGGGCGGTCTCGTCACGCAGGTTGGCAATGCCGCCGGAGAACTCGCCTCCTCGGCCAGCGGCATGGCCGACCAGGCCAAGGAATCCGCCCGGCAGGCCGACAGCGCCAAGGCCGCGACCAGCTCCTCCAGCGAAAGCGTGCAGGTGGTTGCCGCCGCAGCGGAAGAACTGTTCACCTCCATCCGTGAAATCAGCGGCCTCATCCAGCGCTCCGGCGAAGTGGTGAGCGAGGCAGACCGCCATGCCGGGGCCACCCATGGCATCGTCAACTCCCTGTCGGAGACGGCGGGGCGCATCGGGTCGATCATCGACATCATCCGCGACATCGCCAACCAGACCAACCTTCTGGCCCTCAACGCCACCATCGAAGCCGCCCGTGCAGGAGAGGCCGGAAAGGGCTTTGCCGTGGTGGCCAGCGAAGTGAAGGCCCTCGCAAACCAGACATCGCAGGCGACAGACGAAATCGGCGGCCAGATCGAGGCCATGCGCCTTGCCACAGGCAACGCCGTTGAGGCCATCAGCTCGATCCGCCAGGTGGTCGGTGACATCCGCGAGGCCGTCACCTCCGTGGCCGGTGCGGTGGAGCAGCAGAGCTCTGCTACCAGCGAAATCTCCCGTTCGGCCCAGACGACCGCACAGGGCACCATGTCCGCAGGCGAAAGCGTCGGCAGCGTTCAGGTCAGCATCGCCCGCACGGATGAAGCCGCCCACCGGGTGCTGACGCTGACGCATCAGCTCAACGGTAACACCGAAGACCTGCGCAACGGCGTCGCAGCCTTCCTCGCCGAGCTGGACGCCGCCTGATCCGGCCGCAGCATTTCATCCCTCCCCCTTGTGGGGAGGGATAAGAACGGGCGTTCTTTTGCCGCAGCACCCCTCTCCCCTCAAGGCGGGAGAGGAGTTGAAGCCCGACTGGCCATCCGATGTAGACACGCCCCCTGCACAGGCGTGATGATGCAGTTCATTGACAAGACAGGCCGCGCAGTGGATCAGGGTGTCATCACCCGCAAGCACAAGCCGCTGATGGGCATGAAATCGGTGGAGCTGAGCGCGGAGACCCTTGGCAGCTTCGATGCGGTGATCATTGCCACAGACCACGACTGTATCGACTATCAGGCCCTCGTCAGCGCCAGCAAGCTTGTCATCGACACCCGCAACGCCACCAAGGCCGTGACGGAGCACCGGGAGAAAATCGTCAAGGCATGAGGCCCCAGAGGTACTTCTTCCAGTGCTGACGCGGGCCGCATTGGATCTGGAGAAAGACCATGGAAGCAAATCAACTGCATCGCGGCCGGCTGATTGACCACATCCAGCTCGTCGTGCGTGACCTGAAAGCCAGCCAGAGCTTCTATGAAGCCGTCCTTGCCGTTCTGGAGGTCCCCATCGTGACCACAGACGAGGGATATTTCTGGGCGGATGAGCTGGTTGTCAGCGCCGCAGACAGCCCCGCCGCCCTTGGTGTCCTCACAGGGCGGCATCATCTTGCGTTTCAAGCCAGGGACCGCATGATGGTGGACGCATTTTACAAGGCTGCCCTGGCGAATGGCGGGCGCGACAACGGCGCACCCGGTGAAAGAACATACCACCCTGGCTATTACGCTGCCTTTGTGCTTGATCCCGATGGCAACAATATTGAAGCCGTCTATCACGGCGAAGCAAGGCGCAGCACGCCATCTGTCGTGATCGATTTCTGATACCGGCTTCGGCAGGACTGACCCGGATCGTCCGCTTTTAACCGGGCCGGGAGCGCTCTGGCTGGCTCATTGCGGCTTCAGAGGCCTGCTGGACCATGGTTTGAAGTCTTCCGAAAGGTTCTCTTTCACACATTTCGGCCGGTTCGGAAAACCGAAATAGCCGGATCTGCGAATGACCGCCCCGAGCCAGAACCAGCCCCTGCCAGACCTGGAAGGCACGGGAATCTGCCTCACCACAAAGGCCGTGACGGAGCGCCGGGAGAAAATCGTCAAGGCACCGGCGCAAAAGTGTGACGTGGCGGCGTGGCAAGTCAGGCCCGGCAGCAGATAGTAGGTGCCAGATCCGACGCCAGATAAGACACAAGACACGGAGCACCCAGCCATGACGAAACACCGCGCCTTGAAGGCCCGGCTTTGCGCCGGACTTGCCGCCGCCCTGTCGCTATCCCTGTCCCTGGCACCGGTTTGCGCTGGCGCGGCGGAAGACGGGCAGCCGGCCGCAAGCTTCTTCGCCGCGCAAGGCTGCGCCATTGGCCCCTCCACCATTGCAGCGGCCATCACGCAAGGGATCAGCCCGGCCGATATCGAAGCCTATTCGCAAAAGGTGCAAGACCATCCGCAGACAGTGAAGACCGGTGACTGGCTGGTAATCGCTCCCGAACTCTGTGAGATCCGCCCGCCATCGGTCACCAGCGAGATCCGGCTTTCCGACCCCGAAGTGACCCAGAATCTCTCCGCCATCGACGCTTACGCAGAGGAAGGGGCACCCGGCTGCTATATCGACAGCTCGGGACTGCAGAATGCGCTGATGGTGTCCCGCCGCTGGGACCGGGAGAAGGTAACGCTTGAATATCTGCGCTTCCTTAGTGCGTCCCTCGTTTCAGGCGAGCTGACGTTCTATTCCACGAGCAACCTGCGCACCCCGCCCGGTTTCGCCGTGACAAGCGGGCAATGTGGCGGGATCCCGCAGATGCCGGAAATCAGACGCAGCCACGATCTGCTGATCCAGCATTTCGGCGCGTTGATCCGGGCCGATGCGGCAGGCGAAGCCACCTGCGATGGCGGCGGCGTGCCGAGCTGGAAATTCGAGGATGTATCCCGGAAGGTCATGGGCGAAGCTGCCCCCAATGCCTGGCTCGGCATCGAGATCCGGTTCATCGCCATGGGTGCAGGCTGGTACGAGGGCACGACGGCCCAGTCCAAGGGCGAGCCACGCCCGCCCCTGTGCCGTTACGAGTGAGCCCGGACGCCTTGCTTGGCACGGCATCAAGAAAAGCCACAGCCACACCTTGCGCTCTGCAACGCACGGCTCGCGCAATGGCGCCGGGATCAAGGGTTAAACAACCGCCCCGAACTCCATGCTGACCGGCTCAACCATGCTCAGGAAGGCGTCACAATCGGCATTTCCGGCCCAGGCGTTGCAGATGTCTTGCGCCTTGGCTTGCGTCGTGGCGAAGGCGGCATCAACGAAGCTGCCATCCTGCAGGCGGATCAGCCTTTGTCCGAGCCAGCCGGGCTGCAGAGATAAATGGTCCGCGACCATCTTGTCATAAGCCGCGCGCATTGCCTCTTCAGCAACGCCCTGGCGCAACCGGAACCGCCCGATCTCGACGCCCGTGCCCGGTTGCATCAAGACAAGCCCATTGGCAGGCGCCACATAGTGGCCCATGGCGCCAAGCTCCGTAATCGTCGCCCTGAAGCCGGCAAAGTCCTCTGACGTGCCCACGGCTTGCGCAGCTGCCTCCGCCGCCTCGGGGCTGGTCCAGAGAACAACATCCACCCGGTCATTCTGATCCTTGCCACCTGTGAGCGGCAACCATCCGCCAAAGCCGGAGAACTTTGCAACGTGCTGGCGTGCGGCCTCACGTTGCCGGTCGGCCTCGTCCGGGTCTCCGCTCTTGTAAGTGACGACTTCGATGCATTGTCTGGTCATGGGCTTTGGCTCCTTGCGCCGTGCAGGTTGAAGACGCCTCTGTCTAGCAATGCCCCCTGACACTTTCTGTCAGGGGTATGGTACAAAGTGGGTCATGAAAACTCTCCGGCTTTTCGCTCTTCTGGATCAACTGCGAAGTGCGCGCCAACCTGTTCCGGCCGAGGTGCTGGCACAGAAACTCGGCGTTTCACTGCGCACGATTTATCGCGACATGGCCAGTCTTCAGGCGATGGGAGCACCTGTCAGGGGTGAATCCGGTCTCGGCTACCAGCTGGAGCGGGGCTATTTCCTGCCGCCGCTGCAATTCGACCCCGACGAGATGGAGGCAATCATGCTCGGCCTGCGTCTCGTCATGGCCCGGGACTCCGGAGACCTTCGCGATGCCGCCAAGCGGGTTTCTGGCAAAGTCGCAAATGCCATGGGGGACGAAGGTGGAGAGAGGTTCCAGACGCTCCCGCTTCTGGCCGTAACCCGCGACAGGCCCGGTGACGGCGATGCCGCGAAGTGGAGCAGCATCCTGCGCAGGACCATTCGCGAGCGGCGGATCCTGGAGCTTGCCTACCTCGACCTTGAGGGCGCAGCAGCCAGCGGCAGGTTCATCCTCTTGGCCTGACGCTCTTCGATGACGTCTGGCTCCTCACAGCGTGGTGCGAGATGCGGCAAGACTTCAGGAATTTCCGGCTGGACCGGATCTGCGGGATCAGGGAGACGGGCGGCAGCTTTCGCCCGCAAAGCGGACGGCGGTTCAAGGACTATCTCGCAAAGCTGTAAGTGCCGCTGCGCCCTCGGCCCTCTCACTCCCGATTTTATGCCGGCCATTCCACAACCCGTCGCTGTAGGCCATCTTGATGTCGTGTTTTCGATATCAGTCTGTCCTTGCGGGTGATCTGCTCCACCTCTGCGTCTGCCGTGCAGGACTGGAGACCCTGCAAGCCAAGCGCGCAGCGCCGCCCGGCAAAGCGGTGTGCCAGAAAGCCGTAAGTTACAGAAATTCCGGGAGGAGCGGACGAGGGCCCGGTTCATAAGGAGGAGAGATTATGAGCAAGAACAGAGGTGTGGTTTACATGCGGCCGGGCAAGGTGGAGGTTCGTGACATCGACGATCCGAAGCTGGAAGCGCCGGATGGGCGCCGGATCGAGCACGGTGTCATCCTCAAGGTCATTTCCACCAACATCTGCGGTTCTGACCAGCACATGGTCCGCGGCCGGACGACGGCCATGCCGGGGCTGGTGCTGGGCCACGAAATCACGGGTCAGGTCATTGAAAAGGGCTTAGACGTCGAGATGCTCGACATTGGTGACATCGTGTCCGTGCCGTTCAACGTCGCCTGCGGGCGCTGCCGCTGCTGCAAATCGCAGGACACGGGCGTCTGCCTGACCGTCAACCCCTCGCGTGCGGGCGGTGCCTATGGCTATGTGGACATGGGCGGCTGGATCGGCGGACAAGCACGCTATGTCACTGTTCCTTATGCCGATTTCAACCTGTTGAAGTTCCCGGACCGCGATCAGGCCATGGCGAAGATCCGCGATCTGACCATGCTGTCCGACATTCTGCCAACCGGCTTCCATGGCGCGGTGCGCGCAGGCGTCGGCGTGGGCTCGACGGTCTATGTGGCCGGTGCCGGTCCGGTTGGCCTTGCCGCCGCCGCCTCCGCCCACATCCTCGGCGCTGCCGTGGTGATGATCGGTGACTTCAACAAGGACCGTCTGGCCCATGCGGCCAAGATGGGCTTTGAGCCGATCGACCTGTCCGCCAGCGACCGGCTGGGAGACATGATCGCCCAGGTGATTGGCACCAACGAGGTGGACAGCGCCATTGATGCCGTGGGCTTTGAGGCCAGAGGCCATGCCGGCGGCGAGCAGCCCGCCATCGTTCTCAACCAGATGATGGAGATCACCCGGGCCGCCGGTTCCATCGGCATTCCGGGGCTTTATGTGACGGAAGATCCGGGCGCGGTGGATGAAGCGGCAAAGCAGGGCAGCCTTTCCCTGCGCTTCGGGCTCGGCTGGGCGAAGGCGCAGTCCTTCCACACGGGCCAGACGCCGGTGCTGAAGTATAACCGCCAGCTGATGCAGGCCATTCTCCATGACCGGCTGCCGATTGCCGATATCGTGAATGCCAAGATCATTCCGCTGGATGAGGCCGTACAGGGCTACGAGACCTTCGATCAGGGTGCCGCAACGAAATTCGTGCTGGACCCGCATGGCGATCTGCTGAAGGCCGCCTGAACGAAGCCAGCCGTCACGGCCTGAGCCACAACAGCAGCGCACCGGAGAAACAACTCCGGTGCGCCGTTTGCTTTTGTCCTCCATGCCGCCTGCACTCAGGCAAGCCGGTGAAGGACCGGCCACAGGGTGATTTGCCATCAGAGCAAATTGGAAGGCTTCTAATTCTGCGGGATTGACCCGGAGCGCCCCATAGAAAATATGACGTCAAAATTCATGTATTGGGGTGAAGCATGCGTATGATCATTAAGGGCGCCTTCGGGCAGACGGCACCGCAAGCCGGGGCACGGGTGCTGAAAGACCACCTGCTGCGGGCAAGCGCTCTGGGTCTGGTGCTGATGCAGGCATCTTTCGCGCAGGCGCAGGAGGCGGCAGACACCACATCCCTCGACAAGATCGTCCTCTCGGCGGAAGAGCAGCTGAAGCAGGCGCCGGGCGTCTCCGTCATCAGCAGCACCGATCTGGAGCGCACGCCGGTTGCCAATGACCTGTCGGAAATCCTGCGCAAGATGCCGGGTGCAAACCTGACCGGCACCACATCGTCGGGCCAGCGCGGCAACCAGCGCCAGATCGAACTGCGCGGCATGGGCCCGGAAAACACGCTGATCCTCATTGATGGCAAGCCGGTGCTGTCGCGCAATGCCGTGCGCATGGGCCGTGCAGGCGAGCGCGACACGCGTGGCGATACCAACTGGGTGCCGGCCGAGATGATCGAGCGCATTGAGGTGATCCGGGGTCCTGCCGCAGCGCGTTACGGCTCTGGCGCGGCAGGCGGCGTGGTGAACATCATCACCAAGCGCCCGGACAAGATGAGCGGATCCGTCAACACCTACTTCGCCCTGCCGCAGCATTCCGAAGAAGGCAGCACCCTGCGCACCAATGTGACCGTGGGTGGCCCGATCCTCGACTGGCTCTCCTTCCGCCTCAATGCCGGCTATGCGCGGACCGAGCCGGATGATCAGGATATCAACGCTGCCGAAACCATCGACGGCGGCAGCCCGGCAGCCGGACGCGAGGGCGTCATCAACAAGGATGTGCGCGGCCTTCTGTCCTTCACGCCGCGCGATGACCACCGCTTCGATCTGGAGGCTGCCTACAGCCGGCAGGGCAATCTCTTTGCCGGGGACAGCCAGCTTGGGACGATCGACGACAGCGTCAAGAATGGCCTGTTCGGCACCGAGACCAATTCGATGACCCGCCGGACGGTGTCGCTGACCCATTTCGGCGACTATGACTTCGGCAAGTCCAGCAGCTATGTCCAGTGGGAGCGCACGCTCAACCGCCGCCTTTCGGAAGGTCCGGCCGGGCGGGTGGAAGGCGCCATCCTGCCGGACGCCACCTGGGGCACGATCACGCTCGACAATGTCACCGCCAAAAGCGAGTGGAACCTGCCGCTAAACCTTGGCTTCGAGCAGATGCTGACGGCAGGCGCCGAGTTCCGCGGCGAGTGGATGGATGATCCGGTTTCGATCACCCAAGGGCTGAACGGCGCCACCATTCCCGGCACGGCCTCCAACCCCGCCTTGCGCGACCCGAATGTGAACGCACAGATGTTCGGCGTGATGCTGGAGGACAACATCGAAATCACCGAAGACTGGACCCTCACGCCCGGCATCCGCTTCGATCATCACAGCTCCTTCGGCGGCAACTGGAGCCCCAGCCTCAACACCACCTACATGCTGACGCCGAACATCTCCCTGAAGGCCGGTATCGCCCGTGCCTTCAAGGCGCCGAACCTGTATCAGCTCAACCCGAACTACGTGTATTTCACGCGTGGTAACGGCTGCCCCATCGACTTCCCCAACCTGGGAAGCGGCTGCTTTGTGATCGGCAATCCGGACCTCAACCCGGAAATCGCCATCAACAAGGAAGTCGGCATCAACTACAATGATGACAACGGCTGGAATGCCGGCATCACCTATTTCCACAATGACTACAAGGACCGCATTGCCTCCGGCATCGTGCCGGAAGGACGCTCGGGCCGGGCCCAGTATTTCCGCTGGTACAATGTGCCGGAAGCCGTGGTGCAGGGCCTTGAAGGCAACCTCGCCGTGCCGGTGATGCAGGACCTGACCTGGAGCACCAACGCCACCTACATGATCGAGTCCAAGGACAAGCGGAACAATCAGCCCCTGTCGCTCATCCCTGAATACACGATCAACACCTCGCTGGACTGGGCCGCGACGGAAAAGCTGACGCTGATCCTCTCCGCCACGCACTATGGCAAGACAGAGTCTCCGACGCTGACCGCAACAACCGGCGGCGCAGTGACAAACCCGGAAGCGCGGGGCGCCTATACGCTGGTCAACGCAGGCATGAAGTATGAGCTGAACGACCACTTCCGCATGAACGCCGGTGTGAACAACATCTTCGACAAGCGCCAGTTCCGGGAAGGCAGCGGCAACAACGCCGGGGCCAACACCTACAACGAGCCCGGCCGCACCTTCTACCTGTCGCTCTCCGCCACATTCTGAGGCTGAGCACACACAACCAGCATCACCAGACGGCAGGCCTCACCACGGGCCTGCCGTTTTTGTATCTTCGTGCCTTCACAGATCAATTCCCGCCCGAACCCGGCCAGTCCCGCGACGTGTGTATGACGCGCAAGATAACAACGTTCTCAAGGCTGCCGATCAGCCGCAGCTCATAGGAAATGATATAAGGCAGACGAGTGACAGACTTCTCGTAAGTGCCGGTGACCCGGCCAGGCCGGCCGGTCGCAATCACGCCAAGGGCCTCACCCGTGTCGCGCAGCCGGTCAGCCACCAGCCGCGCCGCAAGTTGATTGTCCTTGGCAATGAACGCGATCTGTTCCCGGATGTCATCTAGCGCTGCGCGCGCCCACACGACAGGCCGCTTCACTTGTCTTCCGCGCCGTTGATCACCGCATAGAGTTCGGCCATCGCCTGATCATGCGGGACAACCCGGCCAGCGGCCGCATCGTCCATGCCCTGCTTGATGCCGTCGATGATCTTAAGCTCACGCTCGACATAGGCTGCAATGGCCTCAGCAGCCAGAAATGACTTGCTGCGCCGGGTATCAACCGCAATCCGGTCCAGCTGTTGCTTCACCTCGGGACTGATCCGGATTGTCATCGTGGTGCTGGCAGTCACGGTGTGCGCTCCTGTGTTGATGTGTGTACAAGCTACCACACCGCCCGCAAATCTGCCAGACATTGCCTCTTCGGCCTCTGAAGGACGCCCATCACGACCGCCTGTCCGCGGCAAGCCCGAACAGCGAGCGGGCCAGATGCAGGCGGCCTTCGCCGGCGCGCTCGATCATGGCACGGAAATAGCCGCCGGGCCGGGAAATCTGTTCCGGATCGCGCAGCGCCTTTTCCGCCACCACCGCAAGGCAGGCGGCCGCGACATAGCGGCCCTGCTGCTCGACAGCTTGCGCATAGGCCGAGGGGCTGACGCCAATCAGCACCCGGATCTCTTCTGCCGCCTCGCAGATTGCGGGCCAGGAGGTGAGTTTGTGGCTGATCACCGCCTGAAGCTCAGAACAAGCGCTTTCAACGAGGCCTGCCGACACGTCATCGAGCAGACCATGATGAGAGGCGCCCCGCCCTGCCCCGTTAGACCCCGCCCCCTGAGGCCTTGCCGCTTGCCGCAGTTTTGGTTGCTCACGGGCAGGATCGCCGCAAGGCTCTTTTTCAAGAGCCATTTCAACGGCGCAGCCGTTGTCAGCATAGGTTTGCTGTTCTCGCCCGTTAGGGCGAGTCCGTTTGACGTTACTTTTTGAAGAGTCGGGATGGTTTGTAATAGATAAGGAAGTGACAGGAATGTCACCCGTGGATGACATATTTTGAGAAAAAGACGCGTTATCGAAAGCGGCTGAGTCCAAAGCATCCTGATAGAGCGCGCGCATACGCTCCAGCCTTCCGCCCAGAAGCGTGTGCCGTTCCTCAAGGAGGGTTTGCGCGCAGGCCTTGAAGCCCTCAAGGCCCTCACAGGCTTCATTCAGATCGGCGATGGCACGGGCAAGGCGGGTCAGCTCGCGGCGGGCTGCCTGATCGGCCTTGATCTGCGCCTGAAACGCGTCGGCGGCCGCACGGAAGCTCTCCAGATTGACGCAGGCCGGCGTGAAATCCAGTCCATAGGCCTCGATATGGCCAGAAGCGTTATCCTTCTGCACATAGCGCCGGCCCGTGGGGCTGTCGCGGTAGGCAAGGATTCCGGCTTCCACAAGGCGCTTCAGGCAGCGGATCACCGTGCGCGGATGGCGGCTCGTGTATTCGGACAGGCGCTGGTTGGAGATGGCGACCACAGGCCTGCGGCCAGCCTTGAAATCTTCCGCCTGGACAAGGCCCAGCAGGATGTCGAGCACGTGATAGGATGTGCCATCAATGCCAAGCGCAGGCGCCACGCGCTTGAGCACGAGGGACAGGTCCTGCTTGGTCACGAGCGGGCGCTCTTCTTGCTGTGACAGGACTGCGGACGCAAGAATGCCTGGCGTCACCTTGCGAAAGGTGGCGATCGATGTGGTGGACATGAAATCCTCCATCCGCCACGAGCGTGACGCTCGGACGGTGAACAAGATGGAGGCCGGAACGGGGGAAACGGGCACAAAAGTGCTTGTGCGCTCAAGAGCGGGTCTTGAACGTGATTCGCTTTTCGCCTACAAGAAATGTGTGCAAGGTTTCGTGTGGGCGAAGTCCCATTCGACCGTGAAATCGGGGATCATCTGGTTGCCGCCAGATGATCCCTTTTCATTTGGTCTGTTGCGTCATTCCTGCTCCTTTCCCTGATTTGATGCCTCTGTCTCCTTTCTACCACCGCCTTGCCGGGCGGGGATAAGTTCGGAACAGATTCACCGCTGACCGCTGTCAGTGTCCTTTTCAAACTCCGCGTAAAGCCGCTCCAGCTGCCCGCCGAGCCAGGTGCCAAAGGCAGCTTCCTGCTTCGGAATGGTCAGCGTCACGCCGGAGGATCCGGTCTTCAGCTTGCCCAGAAGGCGCTTGCCGGAGCGGATCTCTTCTTCGCCGGACTTGCCCGCCGCCTTTTCGCCGGCCTTGCCGCGTGCCGCCTTGGCCGCAAGGGCCATGCGCGCAGGCGCATCGCCTGCAAGAAAGGCCTTGGCGTCCAGAACGGCCCGGATGCGCGGGGCAGCCTTGGCGTCGTCAAACAGCTTGGCAAAGGCCGTCCAGGCCGGCCGGCCGACATTGCGCGCCCGGCCGATCGCCAGAACAATGTCCTCCGGCACGCTGGCCGCAACCTTCAGCAGGGTGGAAACGGTGGATTCGGTCACGCCCAGCACGGGCTGCATGTCGCGCTGCTTGAAGCCCGCCTCTTTCAGCTGCTGTGCCCACAGCGCCTGTTCGATCCAGGTCAGGTTCTCGCGGACGCCGTTCTCCAGCGACTGTTCGCGGATCAGGTCCATGTCGGACAGCGGGCGCACATAGGCGCGGATCTTCACTGCCTCCGGACGGCTGCTCTCCTGCATCAGCGCCAGAACGGCGGCCAGACGGCGATGGCCATAGGCCAGCTGATAGCGCCCATCCGCCGTGGGGTGCGGGCGCACCAGAACCGGAATCTTCTGCCCTTCGGAAGAGATCGAAAGCTTCAGCTCCTCCAGAGCTTCTGCCGCTTCCTCATCGGCGGCAAAACGGTCGCGGAAGGGGAAGGGTCGATCTTGCCCGGGTCCAGCGCAACGATGCTGTCTTCCTTCAGCTGCGACAGGGCGCGGCCCATGGAGCTGACGACAGGGGCCACCATCCGTGCCCCTCGGCTGCGGGCGCGGCCGCAGGGGAAGAATGCGCCGCGGGCTGGGGTTCTGAAACAGGCTGGGCGGCAGGCGCTGCCGCGTCCGCCGCTTTCTGGGCTTCAGCCGCCTTGGCCGCTTCCGCCATCATCTTGACGATGGATTTCTTCATCCCTGCCGCCTCCATACGGACTTGATCAGGTCCAGAATTTCGCCGTTCACCTGATCGGCGCTTTCCAGAGCGCGCTTCAGTGGCTCGCGCCCGACCTCGCCGGGCTCGACCTCGTAAAGCGACTTCTTGGCAACGCCAGCCGAGGCCACGGCGGTGGATTCCACGGCTTCGGCCACCAGCACATCCTTGCCGAACAGGCTGCGCATGGTGCCGGCCATGATCTTCTGCGGGGCATCGTTCGGGTTTACCCGCGTCATCAGGAACTTGACGAAATCATGCTCGAACCGCGCTCCGCCTTCCGAGAGGGTCGCCGTCACATCGGCAATCATCTTCAGGAACTGCGCGCAGGAAGAGATATCCAGCATGGCCGGATGCACGGTGATGATCAGCCCGGTTGCCGCATAGAGCGAGGCGAGCGTGGTGTAGCCGAGCGAGGGCGGTGTATCGAGAATGACCAGATCATAGTCATCCTCCACCGTGCGGATGGCTGCGTCGAGGCGCTGGAAGAACAGGCCGAGCTCGTCCGTGGTGCGGTTCACCAGCGCGTTCGGCGTGTCATATTCAAAGTCCATCAGACGCAGATTGCCCGGCACCAGATCAATGCCGGGGAAATAGGTCTTGCGGACGACGTCCCTCAGCGGCACCCGGTTGTTGTCGTAGCGCAGCGCGTCATAGGCCGTGTCGGTGCGCTCGTCCTCGTCCTCGCCGGAACGCAAGTCCCGGTCCGGCTGAATGCCGAAGGTGGTGGTGAACGAGGCCTGCGGGTCCAGGTCGATGCACAGCACCCTGTAACCCTGCAGCGCAAGGTAATGTGCCAGATGCACGGAGGTGGTGGTCTTGGAGGAGCCGCCCTTGAAATTGGCGCAGGCGATGACCTGCAGATGCTCGCCCTCGCGCCGGTGCGGCACAAGGCGCAAGGCATCGTCCGGCCGCTGCTCGGCCAGATATTTGCGCAGCTCCCACACCTGCTCGATGGTGTAGATGCGCCGGTTGTTCTCGGCCCGCAGCGGCTGCGGCCCCTTGCCGTCCAGCGTCAGGGCGCGCAAGGTGCTTTCGGGAATGCCCAGCAGGCGCACCAGATCCAGCGTCGAAAACGTGCGGCCATAGGACTTGCGCGCTTCCGGCGGATAGGTCATCTCACGCATCGACTGGAGCTTGTCCGAGAGCCGCTGCGTGAAGTCACCGATCTTGGCGGTTGTGTCCTTGGCGCTATCCATCTCGCCTGCGAGCATCTCGATCTCCTGACGGTTTCGCATTCGAGCGCGACCTCAATACCGTCAGAAATGCCCCAGCCCCGCCGATTCTGCAAGAATTATTAGGTTAACGGAAGCTTAAGCCGCCGGTGGAGCCCGTTCTCACGGCAGCCCACGCGTCGCAGTCAGGGCCCCGGCCAGAACCGGCGCGGCCACCGGAGTGGCCTGAACCGGGCTTCAGTCGGGCCTCAATCAGGCCGCGAGCCATGCGCAAAGGGCAGCAAGGCCCGCCAGAACGGCAACAAGGGCAAAGGCGCGCTCGGGTCCGAGTGTCGCGGCAACCACCAGTTCGAACAGGCTTTGCAGCGTCAGGAAGAAGGAGAGCACACCTGCCAGCAGGAACAGCCAGCGGAACGAGGCCCACCAGTCCCCTCCTGCAGGCATCACAAGAAACGCCGCGATGCCGGCAGCAGCGATGAAGGCGAAAACCCCGCAGGCAACCATGGCACTGCGTATGTCGAGCTTGCGCTCCTCACTAGACCGCTGCGGAAAGATCCGGAAACTCATGCCTCATCCATTAACTTGCCCGGCCATTCGCTTACCCCGCAAGGCAGGTGGGCGGGCCTGCTGCCATGTGAAAGAAACGCATTAACGGCGGTAAATCCGCCCGCATCATGTCAGCCGCGCCACCGGGGATTGCCGGGGCTCCGATATTTAACCGCCTGGTGGCGCAGGGCAAAGACAAAAGGCGGCCCCGGATGCCGGGACCGCCCTTCTTTTGGCGCAGGTAGCGCGTGCTTATTCCGCCGGAGCCGGCATGCCCTGCGGCAGCTTGCCCTTCTTGTAGGAGACGGACGCTTCCACGAATTCGTCTGCGGCCTTCGTGTTGGGCTTGGTCACGAGGCTGACGGCGATGAACAGCACCGTCGAGACCGGCAGGGCCAGCACGCCGGCGTTGAGGCCGAACAGCTTGTTGCCGGTCAGGTACATCCACACCACGAAGGCAACGCCGCCGAGGATGGAGACCAGCGCACCGGCTGCCGTGCCGCGCCGCCAGAAGAAGGCGCCGATGATGGCCGGAACCGTGACCAGCAGGCCGACGGAAGCTGCCACCGAGAGGATGGCGATCATCGAGAATTCCATCGCCGCAAAGACCAGCGAGACGACAGAGATGAACGGGATGATCAGCTTGCCGATGAAGAGCTGGCGCTCGTCACTCGCCCCGCCCGTCACGTTGCTCCACACATCGCGGGCAAAGACCGACGACAGGGTGAGCAGGATCGAGTCGATGGTGGAGACGGCAGCGGCCAGAATGCCGATCATGACCATGACACCCAGCACCGGCGGCACGAAGTCCGAGGCCAGAAGCGCAGAGGTGGCAAGATCGCCCTTCTCAAGGTCCGGGAAGGCGACGAAGGCGGAGAAGCCCCACAGCACCGACACGACCGTGTAGACGAAGCCGAAGCACAGGAAGATCACCAGCATGCGGCGCAGCGCCTTCAGAGAAGCCGGCATGTAGAGGCGCTGGCTCACCTGCGGGTTGGAGATGGCGAAGAAGAACCACGGAATGGTCAGCCCCAGGAAAGTCGTGAAGCTGAACAGGCCCGGTCCGGGCACCTGCAGCAGCTCCGGCTTGGTGGCCTTGATCGCACCGAAGAGGCCGGAGAAGCCGCCCAGCTCGATCAGCACCAGAGCGCAGACCAGCACAGACGCAACGATCATCATCAGCGCCTGCAGGCTGTCGGTCCACATCACCGAGCGGATACCGGCCACATAGGAGAAGATGATGGCCAGCACCGTGGAAATGACCACGCCCCACAGGAAGGGAATGCCGCCGCCGGTCATGCCGGACAGCAGATAGCCCACGCCCGACAGCTGCACTGCCGAATAGGGGATGAGGAACACGAGGCTGACGAGACCGGCGGCCACGGCCACCCAGCGGCTGCCATAACGCGTGCCCAGCATTTCATAGGGCGTCACGAAGCCGTATTTCTTGCCGACCGCCCAGAAGCGCGGGCCGAAGATGGCAACGAGTGACACACCGGCGAAATAGACGATCTCGAAGCCGAGAGCGCCGACGCCGCCCTTGAAGGTGAGACCGGCAAGGCCGATCATCATGAAGGCGGAATAGGTGGTGGCCGAGTAGCTCAGCGCCGACAGCACGCCGCCCATGGAGCGTCCGCCGATGAAATACTCGGACATGCTGGCAGACTCGCCCGAGCGCGAGATATAGGCCACCGCGAAGGAGGCGAGGACGTAGATCACCAGTCCCCAGACGACAAGGGAAACGCTCATGCCTCGTCCTCCTCGAAGCTGGCAGTTGCCAGAATGTTGAGAACGATGACGGCCACGCCTGCGGCGCACCAGAACAGGAACGAGCCATACCACTCCGCCACATTGGTGAGCAGCATATAGGGTATGGCGTAACAGGCGAGGACGACCACGCCTATCAAGTATAGAGCAGCTTTCGACATGTGGTGACTTCCCTCTAGAGATTGGTGGGTTGTTTTCATCCGCCTTGTTTCCGGCGGTTTGCACGGGCGCTTGCCGGCGCCCGCAAGTTCCCCGGCCGTCCGCCGGGAAGCATCAGTTGACTGCCTCAGCGCCCGCAGGGCGCAAGGCCGGTGAGCCAGCTTTCAATGTCCGCCGCATCCGTCACGTCGGCATATTTCTGGCCCATGTCATAAAGGTTGGCGTCATGCGGGGCCGCAGCGCGGTCGGCGCAGCAATCGGCCGGAACCAGCACGTTGAAGCCGCTCTGCACCGCATCCACCACGGAGGCGCGCACGCAGCCCGATGTGGTGGCACCGGTGACGACCAGCGTGTCCACGCCCGCACCCGTAAGCAAGCCAGCAAGTCCCGTGCCATGAAAGGCGGATGCGCCCTTCTTGGTGATCACCGGATCCTGCGGCTGAATGCCCGTTGCCGCGTCAATCTCCACCAGGCGGCTGCCTTCCAGAAGGGCAGCCATGCCGGTTGCCTTGCGCAGCCAGGGCAGCAGGGCAATCTCGCCGGGATGATAGGCAATCGTCGTGTAGATGACCGGAAAGCCCTTGGCACGGGCGAGATCCGTCAGCCGCCGCGTGGCAGCCATCTGCGCGCTCATGTCCGCCGCCGTCGGATAGGCGGTGTCGGTGAAGCCGTAGGTGAAATCGACCACCAGAACGGCAGGCCTCGTGCCACGCGGCACCGGCTGGCCAAACCCGGCGGCCTGATATGTTTCTTCCTGCTGTGTCATGTCCTTGCCCCCTTCGGCTGGACGCTTCCCGCAGCTCAAAAACTGCGGCCTCACCTCTTGCCTCAGCCCCCTTCCCCCCTTGAGGGGAGATGTCTGCGTCAGCAGACAGAGGAGGGTATGCAGCATTTCAAAAAGCAGGTCCTCTCTCACAAGCGGACAGTCCGTTACCCCCTCTGCCCCCTGCCGGGGGCATCTCCCCTCTAGGGGGAGAGGAGTTGGAGCCCGGTCAGGCCCGTGCCATCTGGATTTCCTTGACGACGATGTCGCCATCGATCACCACCGGCTCGTCATCAAGGAACAGCGAGCAGCCGCGCATCGGAATGTCGAGGTGGCAGGCGGTGTCGTTCGGTCCGCCCAGCTCGTTGTTCGGGCCGGTGGAGAACATGACGTTGCCGTAGAAGCTGCGCGGCTCCATGCCCATGCCGCCGGGGAAGACGCCCGGCACCATGTTGTGCCACTTGGCATGGGGGTTCATGCCCCAGCCCACATGGCTCATGCCCATGCCGCGCGGATCGTTGAAGTCGTCCATGTAGGACTTCACCAGCTCCGCATCGAGGCCGCCGCGAATGTCGCGCACGAAGCCCTTTTCGATGGTGTAGATGATGGGCTCGCGCACATAGATGTTCTGCGGCAGCAGGATGTCGCCCGGCGCCACTACGATCTGCCCGTCCACACCGTCATCATCCCCGCCCGTGAAGACGAAGCCGGAGGGCCAGTGGTCCCAGCGGCCCGGCTCGTCGGTGCAGGCATATTCCGTCACCGTGGGATAGGTGTTCAGCTTGTAGGTCACATCCGTGCCATGGGGCGAGGTGATGCGCATGACTTTCGCCTTGGCCAGCATTTCCCCGGCGATTTCCACCTTCTCGCGGATTTCCTTCGTCGGCAGCATGCGCGCCAGCAGCTCCGGCGGCTCCACGGCGGTGAGAATGCGCGTGCCGGCGGCCTGAATGGCCATCTGCTCGGGCGAGAACAGCAGGAACACGCAGTCGATCAGCATGTCGCAGGCCTTCAGCGCTTCCACCGCATCGGGCATGGCGGCAAGGCCGGTGACGCCGACGTTCCAGCCGCTCATCGGCAGCGGTGCGGGCAGGCGCATGTGATACATCAGCGCGCCAAGACGCTGGCCTGCGGCCATGAAGGCATCGGCATAATCAAGCCGGTCACTGCCCTGCGTCAGGACGATGAGCTTCTCGCCCTCATGCACGCCCGACATCTTCAGCTGATGCAGGCAGATCTCGGTAAAGCTGGCGTGGTCCATGTGCTGTGTCCTCTTCTTATCTCTTGGGCGCAGGTTCATCTCAAGGCCTTGCGATGCTGGCGCATCCGGCCTTGAAACTGCTCAAACGCCGCACGGGCTTATCAAGCCCTGAAATCCATGACAGCGGAGAGGAAGCCCTCCAGATCGTCCCAAGGGATCATGTGCCCGGCCTTTTCGACGATCATCACCTCGATGCCCGGCGAAAGCTGGCAGATCTCCGCGATATCCTCCTTGCCGATCACCGCAGCTCCACCCGCCACCACAAGGCGCATGGGAAGGCGCAGATGCGGCAGGTCGGCGTGAATGTCATCCGTGTGGAAGCCGTCATAGGCGGTGCGGATTGCGTCGAGCTGGCAGGTGTGCAGCCACTCGGCCCGCAGCGCATTCTGTTCGTCCGTCCAGGTTGGGCAGAAGCGGCGCATGTCCTCGCCAGAACAGCCCTTCTGCGCCATGAGGATGGAATCCTCATACCAGTTCCAGGCGGAAGGGTAAGCGCGCCGTCCGGGTCCGGAGACCGGCGGATCCACCAGCACCAGACCGGAGAAGGCCTCCGGCGCCTTGCGGGCGGCGCGGATGGCCGTGCGGGCGCCCATGGAATGGCCCAGCACCACCGGCTTGCCGAGACCGGCAGCTTCCGCCACCGCAATCGCATCTTCCGCCATGGCATCGAGCGAATAGTCGAGCGCCCCTGCCTCGCTGAGGCCGCGGCCGCGCACGTCCAGCACATGCACATCGAAGGCCTCAGTCAGGCGCTCGGCCACGAAGCCCCAGGTCACCGCCGGCGAGGTGATGCCCGGAATGAGCAGCAGCGAAGGCCCATTGCCTGCGTGATGCACCAGATGGTGACGGATGCCATTGGCGTGAACGTTGTAGCCGCGTGCCATCATCCGCCTCCTCAGTATGCGCCAGACAGCAGTGTGCCGCCGCCGGGAACGCGGGTGTCGAGATCCAGCGCCTTCAGCATCTGCCAGGTGGTGGCGATAGCCGCCGTCAGCACCGGCTTGCCGGTGATGGCTTCCGCCATGGGCACGGCCGGCAGCGAGGGCATCTGCACACAGGCGGACAGAACCACCGCATCCACGTCATCGGTCTTCATGCCTTTGACGATGCCCGGCAGGTTCATCGGGTCATGGGCGGCAACGGCCAGATTGTCCGGGATTTCCAGCGCCCGCCAGTCGCTCACCTCGATGCCTTCATTGCGGATATAGGCAACGACCAGCTCCGTCAGCGGCTTCATGTAAGGAGCAACCAGCGCGATTCTTTTCGCGCCGATGGCCCGCAGGCCCTCAACCAGCGCCCCGGCAGAGGTGACGACAGGCGCTGCATTGCCGTTCTCAACCGTCACGCCATGCAGGCGGGTCTGGCTCTGGCAGTGATAGCCAAGGCCCATGGCCATGATCGCCACGAGGCAGGCGTAGCCCATCACATCAACGCGGGCGTCGGAAAGCTCCAGAGCGCAACGATCGCTGTCTGCATCCATCGCCGCCAGCTCTTCCTTGGTCACGTGCTTCATGCGCATGCGGGAAGAGTGGAAGGTGAAGCGCTCCGGCGCGATCTGCTCCCGCATGCGCAGCAGCGCCGGGATTTCCGTTTCCATCGTCACATTCGAGCTCGGGACGATCTGCCCGATACGGTAGGTCTTCATGCCTGTGGCTCCCTCCATTCACTGGAAGCCACGTTAATTATTCATTTGAATAATAACAAGCCCATTTTTTCATCTTGCCGCCATATTGCGCTGCATCATCATTCAGCAGAGGTGAAAAAAGCCAGAGGATCGCACGCAATCTGGCCGCAGCAGCACGGCCTTTCAGCCCCCCTGGCGGGGCAGTGTTTACAGCGGACTGCCAGTCGGCTCCAACTCCTCTCCCCCTCAAGGGGGAGAGGGCGCTGCGGCAAAACGAAGACCCAATCCTCTTCCGTGCGTCCCAAGTAAACAATGCGCCCTTGGAGAGTGGGGGAGGGAAACCCCCGCCCAATCACAGCGGTGCGCGCAGTCCGGCCGAGAGGAAGCGGACCAGATGGTCGAGCATCTCGTCCTTGCCGAAGGCCGTGAGGTGGCCTTCCGTCAGGTCGCCAATCCGGCCCAAGTCATTGAGCATGAAGAGATATGCGCCGACGAGGAAGGCCATGCGCACGCTGATGATATCCTTCGGCACATGCGGCAGGATGCGGGAAAGAACCGCGATGTAGCGCTTGACCGAAGCGTCATAGACCTCGCGGCGCAGACGCAGCGCATGCTCTTCCGGCTCGGCATGGAGCCTGGCCTGCATGGCGACAAAAGCAGCACCGTTGGGCCCGGAATATTTCATGTCCCACTGGGGCTTCAGATAGGCAAAGACCACATCTTCCACCGTGGGCGTTTCGGTCAATTCCAGCAGCCGGTCCAGATTGACATGCCGGTGCCCGGCCAGCACCCCGCCCCTGCGGCGGAAACACTCGTCGAACAGATCCACCTTGGAGCCGAAGTAATAGCGGATCAGCCCCTGATTGACCCCGGCACGTGCCGCAATATCGCGCAGATTCGCCCCCTCAAAGCCCGCTTCGGCAAAGGCCAGCTCCGCATGGTCCAGGATCTGATCCTTCAGATCCGGCGCAGCACCGGCCTGCTCACCCCGTGCCGGACGTCCCGGCCCGCGCGGCTTTGCCCGCTTGCCAGATCCCGGGCCAGAACCCGGGCCAGAACCCGGACCTGAGCCCGGCTTTGCCTTTGCATCTGCCGGAGGTGTCTGACTGGTTTCCGCCACGCGGCTGTCCTCATGTCTGGTGCCCACCAAGCCCCACATGAGGGCGTTGGATTGCTGACTTATACGCTCATATTATTCAATTGAATAATTAAATCAGCCGCTTCAGCAAAGCCAGGAATGTTTCCTGCTCCTGCGGCGAAAGCGGGGCAAGCGTTGCCTCGGTGATGCCGCGCATCTGCGGCACAATCTCGTCCAGCAGCTTCCGGCCTGCCTCCGTGGTGGACAGCAGATGGCGGCGCTTGTCCTCGCCGTCCTTTTCCAGCCGGATCAGTCCGCGCGCCATCAGGCGGGAAACAACCCCCTTGGTCGTCGCCGCATCCATGCCCGCCATCCGCCCCAGCGCATTCTGCGACACCGGCCCGCGCACCTCACGCAGGCGGAACAGGGTGGAAAACTGCGTCGCCGTCAGCCCCCCGGTCATCCGCTCGGAGAAAATCGCCATGTGCCGTTGATAGGCAAGACGCAGCAGGAATCCCGCCTGCTCGTCCAGCACATAGGCCTTGTCATTTCCGGATGCTGTCATCAGCCCGCTCTCTCCCCGCCGGTGCTTTTTGTTTGAATCTGCCTTATCACGAGTTTCGCGGCAAAGGTTGCAGTTTCGCATGAGTGTCAGTGCTGATGCCTTGCGCAGGCAGGCTGCATATTAGGCAAATCCTCCTTCTGCACAGCGTTTGCGCAGAAATAAGTATCATCCCGTAAAAATTCATTTGCATACATACAATTTTTTTGCTCAACTGACCTCAACGCTCCCCCGAGAGAGCGATCCAGAGGGTACAATGACTGACACGTTCTGCCTGACCGTGAACGGCGCACGCCATGTGCTGCCGCATCCGGAAGACCGCACGCTTCTCGACATCCTGCGCAGCGAGCTGAAGCTGACGGGGGTGAAGTATGGCTGCGGCATGGCCCAGTGCGGGGCTTGTACCGTGCTGGTGGATGGCAGGCCAGCCCGCGCCTGCGTGCTGCGCGCCTCCCGCGCCGCAGGTTGCGAAATCACCACGCTGGAAGGCCTCGCCGATGCTGAAACCGGCGCCCTTTCCCCCGTGCAGCAGGGTTTTCTGGAGTGTGAGGGCGCGCAGTGCGGCTATTGCCTCAATGGCATGGTGATGACCGCGACCGCCCTTCTGGCAGACAATCCTTCCCCCTCACGCGAGGAAATCCGCGCCGCCCTGCGCCATAACCTGTGCCGCTGCGGCACCCATCTGGAAATCATCGCCTCGATTGAGCGCGCCGCCGAACTCATGCGCGGAGGCGCATCATGAGCCCCGCCTCCCCTGCCCTTGTCATTCACGAGGACCGGCCCAATGGCCGCGCCGTCTATCTGCATCTTGCAGCAGACGGCAGCGCCACCGGCTTCAACGGCCATGTGGATCTTGGCACCGGCATCGAGACGGCGCTGGCGCAGATCGTTGCCGAAGAGCTGGATCTGCCGCTCGGCTCCGTGCGCATGGTGCTGGGCGACACGGCGCTGACGCCGGATCAGGGGCCGACGATTGCCTCCGAAACCATTCAGGTGGCCGCCATCCCCTTGCGCCTTGCCGCCGCGCAGGCCCGTGCGGTTCTGGCTGCCGAGGCCGCCCGCCGCTTCAACGCCCCGGCGGATGAGCTGCGGCTTGAGGCAGGACTCGCCCACTGGCAGGGCAAGAGCCTCACCTATGCCCAGCTTCTGGAGGGTCTGAGCCTCGACCTGCCGCTGGATCGCAGCGCCACAGTCAAGGCCCCGGCGGAGTACCGCATCGTCGGCCAGAAGACCGGGCGGCGTGACCTGCCGGAGAAGCTGCGCGGCCAGCATCCCTATATCCACGATGTGGATGTGCCCGGCATGGTGCATGGCCATGTCATCCGCCCGCCCTATGCCGGGCGCGACAGCGGCGATTTCATCGGCCACAGCCTTATCAGCTATGACGAAGCCGCCGTGCGGGGCATGCCGGGCTTCATCGCCATCGTGCGGGATGCGGATTTTCTGGCCGTGGTGGCGCAGCGCGCCGATCAGGCCGGGGCGATCGCAGAGGCTCTGCCGGTGCACTGGCGCATGCCGCCGGAGCTGCCGGACATGGGCAACCTGCGCCAGACGCTGAAGGACCATCCCTCCACGCCCCGCCCGCTGGACCAGACCGGCAACTTTGCCCGTGGCATTGGCGAATGCGATGTGGCGCGCCAGCGCACCTATGTCTGGCCCTATCACGAGCACGGCTCCATCGGCCCGTCCTGCGCCATTGCCGACTGGGCGGAGGGGCAGCCGGTGGTCTGGTCCGGCACGCAGAACCCGCACATGCTGCGCGGTGATCTGGCCGTGCTGGTGGATCTGCCGCCGGAGGCCATCGAGATCCGCCGCTATCAGGCGGCCGGCTGCTATGGCCGCAACTGCGCCGATGATGTGTGCGGCGATGCGCTGCTGCTCTCCCGTGCCATCGGCCAGCCGGTGCGCGTGCAGCTGACGAGGGCGCAGGAGCACCTGTGGGAGCCCAAGGGCGCGGCGCAGCTGATGGAAGTGCACGGCGGGATGAAGGCGGGCAGCCTGCATGCCTATGCCATCGACACCTGGTACCCCTCCAACCGCGGGCCCAATCTGGCGCTGCTGCTGACCGGGCGCGTCAGCCCGGAGCCGCGCCCTCGGACATGGGCGACCGCACCATCATTCCGCCCTACCGGGTGCCGAACAAGCGCATCACCGTGCATGACATGGCGCCGATGGTGCGCGCCGCCTGGATGCGCGGCGTCTCGGCCCTGCCGAACACCTTTGCCCACGAAAGCTTCATCGACGAAATGGCTTTCGAGGCGGGCGAAGATCCCGTGGAGTTCCGCCTGCGGCATCTCGATGATCCCCGGCAGGCCGATCTGGTGCGGCGCACGGCGGCAGAGGCCGGCTGGTCCGCCCGCAGCGGCCCGCGCCTGCGGCGCGAGGGGCGCATGGCCTATGGGCAGGGCTTTGCCTTTGCCACCTATGTGCATGGCACCTTCCCCGGCGTTGCCGCCGCCTCCGCCGCCTGGGTGGTGGATGTGGCAGTGGACACGCAAACGGGCGAAGTCACGCTGACGCGCATCTTCATCGGGCAGGATCAGGGGCTTGTGATCAACCCGGACGGGGTGCGCCAGCAGATCCACGGCAACGCGGTGCAGACCGCCAGCCGCGTGATGCTGGAAGAAGTCACCTTCGACGAGATTTCGCCCACGCCGCAAAGCTGGGCGGCCTATCCGATACAGACCTTCCCCGCCGTGCCGGACATCAGCACCATGCTGATTGCCCGCCCGGAAGACCCGCCGCTCGGTGTGGGCGAAAGCGCCGCCGTGCCAAGTGCCGCCGCCATCGCCAATGCCATTTTCGATGCAACGGGCGTGCGCATGCGCGAAGTGCCCTTCACGCCGGAAAAGATGCGCAGCGCCCTTGCCGCCCATGGCTTTGACGGTGCACTCCCCGCCCCTGCACAGGGCAAGAAGCGCCACAGCCTGCGCCGCAAGCTGCTGGGCCTTGGCACGGTGCTGGGCGGCGCGCTGACCTTCGGCGCGGTTGCCCTGCCGCTCAACCGGCCCATTGCCCCGGTCACCCCTTCCGCTCCCGCGTCCTTCTCGGCGGAAACACTGGAGCGCGGACGGCAGGTCTTTGCCCTTGGCAACTGCGCCAGTTGCCATACGGCGGAAGGCGGCATCGCCAATGCGGGCGGGCGGCCCGTGGTCACGCCTTTCGGCACCGTCTACAGCACCAACCTGACGCCGGATCCGGACACCGGCCTTGGCCGCTGGAGCTTCGAGGCCTTCGACCGGGCCATGCGCCACGGCATCAGCCGCGACGGGCACAATCTCTATCCGGCCTTCCCCTACACATCTTTTGCCAAGATGTCGGGCGAGGACATGCTGGCGCTCTACGCCTTCCTGCAAACGCTTGCGCCTGTCAGTCAGATGGCGCCGCAGGCGCAGATGATTGCGCCGGCCAACCTGCGCCCGGCACTGTCCGTGTGGAACCTGCTCTATCACGACGCCAAGCCCTTCATGCCCGAGCCAGCGAAAGGCGAGGTGTGGAACCGGGGCAAGTATCTGGTGGAAGCCGCCGGCCATTGCTCCGCCTGCCACGCCCCGCGCAATGCGGCAGGCGCCGAAATGCCGGAGCTGTCGGGTGCCATGATCAAGGGCTGGTACGCGCCCGCGCTCGCCGGGGCAGAAGCCACGGCACGCGGTTGGGACGAGGACACGCTCTTCGCCTATCTGCGGACCGGCCATTCAGAGGCTGCCACCGCTTCCGGCCCCATGGCCGAGGTAACCGCCAGCCTCACCGCCCTGCCGGACAACGACATCCGCGCCATGGCCACCTATCTCGCCTCTCTGGGTGAAGGCGATCCGAAGGCCGCGCTGGCCCCCGTTTCGCGGACCCCTGTTGCGGAAGCTTCTCCCGCACCTGGTCCGGGCAGCCGCATCTATGACAGCGCCTGCGCCGTCTGCCACGAGCCCGCCATTTCCGGCACGGTCACGGCGGCGCTCTCGCCGCTCAGCCGCTCCGCTGCCCTGCGCGCACCAAAGCCGGACGCGCTGTACTCGGTTCTGGACGAGGGCGTGCGCGCCCCCGATGGCCTCGCCTTGCGCGACATGCCCTCCTTCCACGGAGAGCTGACCGCCAGCAACCGCGAGGCCCTCGCCACCTACCTCCGCCACCGCTTCGCCCCGGACCTGCCGCCATGGTGAGAGGGGAGAGGGGGAGAGGGGAGAGGATTTGGAGCCTGACTTGACCATATGGCCCCGTAACAAATCCTGACGCCCCGAACACACGGGACCAAGGTCAACGCATACCCATATTGTTAGTATACAAACAAATATCTGCCAGAGAGAGGACAGACCAATGACAGACGCAATTGAAAGGGTCGAAATCGCCGTCATCGGTGCAGGGCTTGGCGGGGCTGCCGCTGCGGCACTGCTGGCCGGGGCCGGGTTTTCGGTGCACACGTTCGAGCAGGCGCCCGTCTTCACCCGGCTGGGCGCGGGCATTCACATTGGCCCCAACGTGATGAAGATCTTCCGCCGCATCGGCATCGAGAAGAAGCTGGAGTCCATCGGCTCGCACCCGGATTTCTGGTTCTCCCGCGATGGCAACACGGGTGACTATCTCTCCCGCATTCCGCTGGGCGACTATGGCCGCCGCGAATATGGCGCCTCCTACATCACCATCCACCGGGGCGACATGCACTCGGTACAGATTGATGCCCTGCCGCAGGACCGGGTGCATTTCGGCCACAAGCTGACCGCCATCGAGGAGCGCGACAGCGATGTTCTGCTGACCTTCGAGAACGGCCGCAAGATCGCCGCCGGTCTGGTGGTGGGTGCCGATGGCATCAATTCCATGATCCGCGAAATGCTGCTCGGGCCGGAAAAGCCGCGCTTCTCCGGCTGGGTCGGGCACCGGGCGCTGGTCAACATGGACAAGCTGCGCGCTTCCGGCCTGGAGTTCGAGGCCTGCGTCAAGTGGTGGTGGGAAGCCTCGCGCCACATCATGGCCTATGCGACCAAGGGCGATGGCAGCGAATATTACTACGTCACCGGCGTTCCCGTGGATGGCTGGGAGCATGAGACGAGCTTCGTGGACAGCTCCCGCGAGGAGATGGAAGCCATCTTCGGCGGCTCGCACCCGGTGGTGCAGGCGCTGATTGATGCCACGGAGACCGTGACCAAGTGGCCGTTCTGGAACCGTGATCCGCTGAACCTGTGGAGCCGTGGCCGCCTCGTCATGCTGGGCGATGCCTGCCACCCGATGCGCCCGCACATGGCGCAGGGCGCCTGCATGGCCATCGAGGATGCCGCCGTGCTGACCCGCTGCCTGGAAGAAACCGGCACCAATGGCTACCGCGAGGCCTTCGCCCTCTACGAAGCCACCCGCCGCGACCGCGCCACGAAAGTTCAGACCATCTCCAACGCCAACACCTGGCTGAAGGAGCCGGAAGATCCGGCCTGGGTCTACGCCTACGACCCGCTGACCGCTCAGCTCGGCTGACAAAAACCCCCGCCGCAGGCTCTCGGGCTTGCGGCGGGGTTTCTGCTTTTCCAGCTTCTTCCGGTCAGCAAGGCCGGTCTGTATCAACCGCCTTGCCGGCATCCTGCCTCAGAAGGCGTGCGAAAGACGGAAGGACAGGTTGTAGCCTTCCGGACGGTTCCGCGTGCCAAACTCCTTATAGGCATGGAAGTTGACGCTGGGCAGGCCCGGCTCGAACCAGGCGATGGCCGGACCGGCGGCGAAGGCGCGGCTGCGGTTGCCCTTGACGATGCCCTGCCCCTTGTCATCGGTCAGCTGTTGATAGGCATAGCCGCCCACGCCAAGCGTCCAGGCCCCCAGCGACTTGCCAACGGCGAATTCCTGCTTGTACTCGACGCCGCTGGTGTAGTTCGTGGCGCGGTTGACCGTATTGAAGGAAATTTCGATGCGGGAGGACACTTCCCAGCCACTGTCCGAGAGGTAGGTCACACCGGCGGTGGGTGCAAAGGTCCAGTGGTTGACGCCGGCTGAGAACGGATTGTTCACGTCATAATGGCCGGTCGGGGCCTGGATCTGGAACGCGGTGTTCACATACCAGTTCTTCGTCAGATCCCACTGCAGGATCAGCGGGATGAACCCCGCATCACCAATGTGGAAATCCTTGTCCGCAACCTTCTGCCCCACGTTGAAAGAGCCGTTCAGGTTCATGAGCGGCACCGCGACACCGAAGCCATAGGCAGCGCCCAGGAACTTCATCTCGGTCATCTTGATGTAGGCAAGGGTGACGGAGGTGACATCCAGTTGCAGATCAATGCCGTTATTCTTGCCGAAGACGTCATTGCCCTTGTTGGCCGTGTAATGCATCACCTGCAGGCCAAAGGCGCCGTAAGGTGTTGGCGGCGGCGACATGCCTGCGCCGAAGTCAAACAGGCCAAACGGCGTGATGGTGGCCCCACCTTCCACCGCCGACGCATCCTGAGCACCTGACAGAACGGCAAGCAGCGCTGCGCCCGCCAGAACCGTCTTTCCTGCGATATCTTTAACCTTCATTGTTCCCCACTGTGTTTTTCCGGTTAAGTAGGAAAACCTAGACACAGTAGGCTGAACGCCGTTATCCGAGATCGGCACTCTCCTGGCCGCCCCTGTCAAAAACGGCATTATTTCAGGAAATGGCCCCCGGCTTCCCCAGCGTTTCGGACGGCAGTTCGCCGAACTGGGCCTTGTAGTCCCGGCTGAAGTGGCTCCAGTGCCAGAAGCCCCAGCGGGCGGCGATATCGCCGATGGTCTCTCGCCGGGCCTCTTTCCGGGCCGCCAGCAGCGACGCGCGCACCCTGGAAAGACGCACCGCCTTCAGCACCTGCACGGCGCTCTTGCCGTAGACCTTCGTGAAGCAATACTGCATGTAGCGGCGGCTGACCCCGAGGCGCTGGCACAGTTCCAGCACCGAGCAGGCCTCCAGCCCGCCTTCCAGCACCAGTTCCAGCGCCGCATCGGTCACCTGCACATGCGGCCGGCTGGCCGGTCCGGGCTGGAAACTGGACACGGTGACAAGGTCCAGCACAGAGAGGAGAAGGTCCTCTTCGGCGCGGATGCAGGCCGCATCCGGCAGCGCGTGGCCCAGGCCCATGACCGCCTCGAACAGAGCCCGCACACGGGTCAGCTTTTCAGGGGGAATGAACAGCGCCGTGTGCCGGGCCAGCGCCTCTGCCAGTTCCCCGCCACCTGCCAGAAGGCAGGCTTGCCGGAACCACTCCTCGTCAAAGGCAAGGCAGGCAAGGTCCATGGAGCCCGAGGTCACGACATCCGGATGATCGCTCCCGTCCGCCAGCAGTCCGGCCATGGCCGGGATGTCGCGCCCGCCCGCCTTGGCGATGCCTTCGGCGGCCAGCGGAAAGGCGAAGATCAGCGGTGAACGGCAGGAGGCCAGCCCCCGCTTCAGAAGCGACTTGTCCACGGTCTCGCGCAGAAGCTGGACATGGTTGAGGTTCAAGAGCTGCAACGAGGCAGACAGCCGCCCAGGCGAGAGCTGGACATATTCCGCCGGCCACTCCGGCGTGAGCTGCGCGAACTGAAGCGGATCATCTGCCGTCAGAACGGCAGGCGGACGCACCTGTGGCGTGGCAGATCGTTCCAGCAGCATGCAGCCCCCTCCAAGCTGATACTCGCAGATGAATCCGGTCACTCTCCGTTTGGTTGTTCTGGTGCGCCGTCTCCCTCCGGCTTTACTCACCACAACAAGACAAACCAAATCATTCCGGCAACAAGATCCGTTTATGCATTATCTCATCCTGCGGGTTTTGCAATATGCCGGAAGGGTATCGCTTGAAACCTTTGACGAGTCCGGCTTTTTAAATCGTTTGTACTAGAGCGCGCTTGATGAAAACAAAGTCATCAGAAGGTACTTGTTCGTTTGCACACGACTTCGGACGCAGAACCGCATGCCGTCTTCGCGGGAGAGGCTTCTGGCAAACGCGCCGCGCAAGACGCAAGGTTCTGTGGCTGATTTTTTTGCTGCAGGTCCGCTGCTGCCGGAATTGATCATCGGCTATGCCTGGCTGGACAGCTGCTGGCTTCAGGAGGGCGCCCTTGAGGACCGGCCGAAGACGGGGCGCGAGCGCGCCATCTTGATCTCCTGAAGCCTTTGACTGGCTGACCCGCCTGTTTTTTGGGCGGGTCAGGTTTTGCTTATCGGAATGGCCACGGCAGGTCCATTGCGTCCTGCAGCATTCCAGAGGGGAAGTTGAGGGACAGGGCCCACGCGAGGGTGAGGATGACGCCTGCGGCTCCTGCGGTCATGAGCAGGGTTACGAGCACTCCGGCCCTTGCTCTGACGAGGAGGAAGAAGGGGAAGAACAACAGCATGGCGGCATAGAAGCCGATGAGGGCGGTGAGGCCGACGAGGCCCGCGATCCAGGCAAGGCCGCCCCACAGGTTGCCGATCCCCGGCTGGCCGACGTGGTCTCCGGTCAGTTCCGCATCGAAATGCGAATGATGCCCGGCCTTGCCCCGCACCAGCTGCGGGATGAGGATGGCCAGCATGACCAGTCCGACGAGGGAGACGGACAGGGGAAGACCTGGCCGAGGAAGTCATGCCTGAGCGCATCGTTGAGGGCGACCAGCAAGAGCCCTGCCATGGCCACGGCGAAGGTGATCTGGGGCAGATGCGCGCGCAGGGTCGGCACGTCGGGCGCATCGTCCTGGTTGGGCACCACATGGCCGTGCTCGTCGATGCGGTTGCGCAGGCCGAACCAGATGGAGGCGAGGGTCATCAGGGCGATGACGATGACGCCGGGGCGGAAGACAAAGTCCCAGCCGTTGAACTGCAGCGCCTGATAGAGATAGGTCTCGGCCTGGGGAGCCAGCACATAGCCGATCAGCAGCGCCGGGCGCGGCCAGCCGAAGCGCTTCATCAGCACGCCGAGGACGCCCAGGCACAGCAGCGCCACAAGATCGGCGAGCGAGCGGGTGGCCTGGAAGGCGGCAAAGCAGATCAGCACGATCATGAAGGGCGCAAGGCGCTGGAACGGGATCTGGGTCAGCCGCGAGATCGGAATGGCAAGGGCCAGACAGATGCCCGCGCCCATGACATTGGCGAGCGCCAGCGACCAGATCACCGAATAGGTGATGTTGAGGTCCGCGCCCACCATGGAGGGGCCGGGCTGGATGCCGAGCAGGACCATGCCGCCGAGGAAGACGGCCATGGCGCCGGAGCCGGGGATGCCGAACAGCATGGTGGGCAGCAGGGCGCCGCCCTGCATGGCGTTGTTGGCGCTTTCCGGGGCGACGACGCCGCGGATGTCGCCCTTGCCGAACTGCGGGTCCTTCTTCACGGTCTGGACCGCATGGCCATAGGCGATCCAGTCAACGACCGAGCCGCCAAGACCCGGAATGGCGCCGATGATGCAGCCAAGGCCTGCGCAGCGCATGGAGAGCCAGAGGTTCGACCACCAGTCGCGGATGCCCTGGAACCAGCCCGTGCCAAGGGCATTGCCCGAGGCGATGGCGGAATTCTTGCGCAGGAGATCGGCGATCTCGGGAATGGCGAAGAAGCCAAGGCCGATGATGACCAGCGGAATGCCGTCATACAGATAGTCGAAGCCGAAGATCATGCGGAACTCGCCGGTGGCTGGCGCCCCGCCGATGGAGCCGATGATCAGGCCGATGCAGCAGGCTGCAAGCCCTTGGCCAGGCTCCGCCCCGCCAGCACCGCCACCATGGACAGGCCGAACAGCGCCAGCATGAACAGCTCCGCCGAGCCAAAGGACAGGATCAAGGGCCGGGCGATGACGACAAAGCCGGTCAGGACGACCGCGCCGAAGATCCCCCCGCCATGGACGAGATGAAGGCGGCAGACAGCGCCCGCGCCGCCTGACCCTGCCGGGCCAGCGGAAAGCCGTCCAGCACGGTTGCCTGGCTGGCGGAGGAGCCGGGAATGCCCATCAGCACCGAGGAGAACGTGTCCGAGGTCGGGATCACGGCCACAAGCCCGATCAGCATCGCAAGCGCGCTGATCTCGTTCATCCCATACAGAAACGGCATCAGAAGCGAGAGCCCGGCGATCCCGCCAAGGCCTGGAATGACACCAATCAGAAGCCCGACAGAAACTCCGATCAGCATGTAGAACAGGTGCTGGAAAGACAAAAGCGCGCCAAGCGCAGACAGTAACGTGTCAATCACGGTCAGAACTCCGTGAACACTGCGGCGATCCGCAGGTTCTCAAGATGTTTGATGAGATTTGGAAGGCGCATGGCAAAGCGTGACACCACGCATCGCCGCACCGGACAGACAGGAAAGGCAGGACCCGGCTCTAGTGGAGTTTTTCCTTGAGAGCCTGCGCCGCATCAGCGCCTGGAGCCAGATCACTTGCCGCCGGACTCTGCAGTCCCGCTGTAAACAGCGCTGCGGCCGGATCCTTCGCGCCCTGGCGCGTCAATGCGAAAAAGTCAATTGATATGTCCTCCCCAGCCCCTGAACAGCATCAGGATGCAGCCAATTCTTATCTTCTGGTGGGAGCGGACTTGATTTCTCCTCGTCAAGTCTGCTTGATCGCACATTACGAAAGTTTGCTGTCCATAACCTGTCCGTCAACAGAAGGCACGAAGGTGCGAATAATCCTCGTCGAAGATAACATGAGCCTGGCACAGGGCATCGAGAATGCGCTGAAGGATCAGGGGCATGCAGTCGACCATCTCGACGATGGACTGGCCGCGGAAGAATTCCTCAGGACTGAGACCTGTGATGTCATCATCATTGACGTCAACCTGCCGGGATTGACGGGCATCGAGTTGACCCGCCGCCTGCGCCAGCGTGGCGATGCAACCCCCGTGCTGATGCTCACGGCCATGGGCAAGACGTCTGACCGGGTAACCGGACTGGATGCAGGGGCCGATGACTATCTGGTCAAGCCCTTCGAAATGGCAGAGCTTTTCGCCAGGCTCCGGGCCCTTTCCCGCCGCCGCCCGCAGGTTGCGCCCCAGATCGAAACGGCCGGCAGCCTGACCTATGACCGCCAGCAGCGGACGGTCTACCGGGATGGCGAGAGGCTGGACCTGCCCCGACGCGAGCTGACCCTCTTCGAGCTTCTGCTGGACCAGAGGGGACGGCTTCTGGCCAAGGAGCATATCACGGCATCACTTTATGGCACCGGGGCGGAAGTCGAGGCCAATGCTGTCGAACTGCTGATTTCCCGCCTGCGCCGCAAGCTGGAGGGCAGCGGCGTCCAGATCCGGACCGCGCGCGGCCTTGGCTACATGCTGGATACGGACCCCGCATGAACCGGCTCTCGCTGCGTGCGCGGCTGTTCCTGCTGTTGATCGTGCCGCTGGTCATCATTGCCGCCATTGGCGCCTATGCCCGGTATCAAGCCGCACAGAAACTGTCGCGTCAGCTTTATGACAAGACGCTGCTGGCCGTCGCCCTGACGATCTCGCGGGATGTGATCATCTCCGAGGGTGACATGCTGACCGAGCCGCTCCTCGAAGAACTGACCACCGCACTGGGTGATCCGGTCTACTACCGCATCACCGGACCGGGCGGCAGTTTCGTGACAGGCTATTCCCACTCCCCCGGATTCCTGAGGGGATCAGCCTTCAGAACGGCGAGCCCAGTTTCTTCGACAGCATTTATCTCGGGAGTGAGGTCCGTGCGGTCATTCTGCGGGAGTTCATCGCCCATCCCCGCTTTAATGGCTGGGTCACCGTTGAAGTGTGGCAGACCACAATGCAGCGCAGCGCGCTGAGCCAGGAGCTTGTGGCGGAGTCCCTGCTGCTTCTGGGCTCGATCATCCTGTCTGCCGCGCTGATCCTGTGGTTCGGCATCCAGCTGGGTCTCAAGCCGCTGCTGGACCTGCGCAATGCCATCAGCTTGCGCACACCTGATGATCTGCGCCCCATCCGGCGCTGGGTGCCGAAGGAACTGCGGCCTCTGGTGGAGACGACGAACTCTCTCTTCTCACGGCTGGCCAAGGCCTTCGAGATCCGCGCCGCTTTCATCTCCGACGCTGCCCATCAGGTGCGCAATCCCATTGCCTCCATTGTCAGCCAGGCGGAGGCCGCCCTGTCTGCGCCGGATGAGGAAACCTTGCGCAGGCGGGTGAGCGCCATCGCCGTTTCGGCAAGGGCCACCGGCCGGCTGACCAACCAGCTCTTGTCGATGGAGCGGGTGCGCGGACGCAGCCTGCGCTCGCTGTTCACGGAGGCGGACCTGGCCACCCTCGTTTCCGAACGTGTCCGTGCCTTTGCCGAGATCCAGATGCGCCGCGATGTTGCGGTCGGCTTCGCCATGGAAGGCAAGGCGAGGCCCGTTACCTGCGATCCGGTGATGGTTGAGGAAATGCTGGCCAACCTGCTCGACAACGCCGTCCGATACGCCTTGAAACCTGGCGGCGAACTGACGGTGACGCTGGTCTTCCTGCCTGAGACCGTGCGTCTTTGCGTGCAGGACGATGGGCCGGGCGTGCCGGAAGACCTGCGCGAGCGGATATTCGACCGCTTCTTCCGGCTCGGCCTCGACATAGACAGTGGCTGCGGACTGGGCCTTGCCATCGTCGCGGACATCGCAGCCGCCCATGGCGGCCACGCCCGCTGCCTGCCGTCCGAACGCGGTGCGCTGTTCGAGGTGGAGATCAAGGGCTGAGGCCGGAAAGCCGGGCCGCCGGAAAACTTACCGACGGGAAGCCTGCCGCCGGAGAACCAACTTTCATCCCGAACGGGAAGATTGGCAAGCGCTGCCGCAGGATTCTGAGCCAGCTCTGACAGCCCCTTCTTTTACCGCAGCAGTGTATTCTCCTCCACTGGCCGCAGCGCCCCTCTCCCCCTTGAGGGGAGAGAAGTTGGAGCCTGACTGGAAGTCCGGCAGAAACACTGCCCCCTCAAATCCCCAGATAGGCCTCGCGGATGCGGGGTCGGCGATGAGGTCTTGGGCGGGGCCTTCCATGGTGATGCGGCCAGTTTCCATCACATATCCCCGGTCGGCGATTTTCAGGGCGCCGAAGGCGTTCTGCTCCACCAGAAGCACGGTCACATCCAGCGCCTTGAGGCTTTTCACCACGTCGAAGATCTGGGCAACGATGATCGGCGCCAGCCCCATCGACGGCTCGTCCAGCAAGAGGCATGAGGGCCGGCCCATCAGCGCCCGGGCCATGGCCAGCATCTGCTGCTGCCCGCCCGAAAGGCCGCCCGCCGCCAGATTGCGCTTTTCGCGCAGCACCGGGAACATCTGGAAGGCATCGTCCATGTCCTTTGCCACCCGGTCATCATCGAAGAGATAGGCCCCGAGCCTGAGGTTCTCCTCCACCGTCAGGTTGGTGAAGATCTGCCGCCCCTCCGGCGACTGGGCGAGCCCCCGCGCCAGACGCCGGTGCGAGGGCACCTTTGTCAGCGTCTCGCCCCGGAAGGTGATGGAGCCCGCAGCAAGGGGATGCACGCCGGACAGGCAGCGCAGCAGCGTCGTCTTGCCCGCCCCATTGGCGCCGATCACGGCAACGGTTTCGCCCGAATTGACGGAAAGGTCGAGGCCATGCAGCACCTCGATCCGGCCATAGCGGGCACGCAGGCCCTCAACCAGCAGCATGATCAGCTCCCAGATAGGCGGCAATGACAGCCGGGTTGCGGCTGATGCTGGCCGGGTCCCCTTCGGCGATCTTCTCGCCATGGTCCAGCACAACGATATGGTTCGAGATGCGCATGACCATCTTCATGTCATGCTCCACCAGCAGGATGGCCGTGCCTGCGGCGGCGATTTCGGCGATCAGATGGTCGATCTCTTCCGTCTCCACCGCATTGCAGCCTGCCGCCGGTTCGTCCAGCAGCAGCACTTTCGGGGACAGCGCCAGAGCGCGGGCGATTTCCAGCCGCTTCAGCGAGCCATAGGAGAGGCTGGCCGCCTCGCGCTCTGCCGCCCGCTCCAGCCCGGCCCGTTTCAGCAGCGCCCGCGCCCCTCCTCTGCCGCCTTGCTGCGGCGGCGGGAAGCGGGAAGGGCCAGAAGATCAGCCAGCACGGAGCCGCGTTCCTTCAGGTGAAACCCGGCGGTGACATTTTCCAGCACACTCATCTGCTGGAAAATCTGCAGATTCTGGAAGGTGCGCGACATGCCGCGCCGGGCCAGAAGATGCGGCGGCATGCCGGTCACATCCTCCCCGTTCAGCTTCACCTTGCCCGCACCCGGCTCATAGATGCCGGAGATCATGTTGAACAGCGTCGTCTTACCCGCCCCGTTCGGCCCGATGACGGAGACGATCTCTCCGGGTTCCAGCGCAAACGACACATCATGCACCGCCTTCAGCCCGCCGAAGCTGATGCCAAGGCCCTCGATGGACAAAAGGCTCATCCCTCGCCTCCCCTGATCTTGCGCAGAATGGACGGTATCACCCCCTGCCGCAGGAAGATCATCACCAGGATCATCACCAGCCCCAGAACCAGCTGCTCATATTCGGCAAAGACGGTCAGCACCTGCGGCAGCAAGGTCAGCACCGCCGCGCCGAAGATGCCGCCCATCACCGAGCCAACACCGCCCAGCACGGCCATGGTCACCATCTCCACCGAGTGCATGAAGCCCGCCACATCCGGCGTGATGAACTTGTTCTGCAGGGCCAGCAGCGAACCGGAGACGGAGGCATAGACGGCGGAAATGACGAAGGCCTGCAGCTTGGCCGCCGCCACATCGACGCCTACCGTTCCGGCCGCCACTTCCGAGCCATGCAGCGCCCGCAGCGCCCGGCCCGTGGGGCTGTTGTAGAGATTGAGCGCCAGCCACGCCCCGATGATGAGGCAGAACCCGCAGAAGAAATACCAGAACTCGCCGTTCGACAGGTTAAGCCCGATGCCTTTCAGCACGCCGCGCAGGCCGAATTCCGGCACATCGATGCCATCCGGCCCGCGTGTCAGCGCCCGCTCGTTGTTCAGCACCATGGAGATCAGGATGCCCATGCCGAGCGTTGCGATGGCAAGGTAATAACCCTTGAGCCGCAGCACCGGCCGGCCGGCCAGATAGGCCAGCAGCCCCGACACCACAGCGCCGAGCACCACCGCCAACACCGGCGGCAGACCAAGATGAACGGGCGCCAGCGCGCAGGCATAGCCGCCAATGCCGGCAAAGCCCGCATGGCCGAGGCTGACCTGCCCGGCCCAGCCGGTCAGGATGACGATGCCCGTCACGGCAAGGCCGTTGACGAAGATGAGCGCGCCCACCCGGTAATAGAAGCCGGAGGGGAACAGGAGCGGCGCCAGCGCCACCAGCAGCGCCAGAACGAGAAGTGCCGTTGCTTTGGAAGACAGTCGCATCGCTTACACCCGCTCCGTGGCCTTGCGGCCAAACAGGCCCTGCGGCAGGAAGAAGAGAACCGCGAGAATGACGAGGAAGGCGGCGGCATCCTTGTATTGCGAGGAGATGTAGCCCGCCGTCAGCGCCTCCAGCAGGCCCAGCGTCAGCCCGCCCACCAGCGCGCCTTTCGGATTGCCCATGCCGCCCAGCATCGCCGCTGCAAAACCCTTCAGCGCAAGGCCGAGACCCACGTCATAGGAGGTGAGCGTGATCGGCGTGACCAGGACGCCTGCCAGCGCACCGATGCCCGCCGACAGGGCGAAGGACAGCGTCATCACGAAACCGGTGTTGATGCCCACCAGTTGCGCCGCCAGCGGATTGTTGGAGGTGGCCAGCACCGCCCGGCCCAGCAGGGTGCGGGTGAAGAACAGCCACAGGCCAATAAACACGGCCACCGCCCCGCCAATCACCCAGAGGCTCTGCGGCAGGATGGTTGCCCCGCCGATGTGGAACGGCTCATCGCCGGAAAAGGCCGGGAAACTGTGGATCTGCTTGCCGAAAATCAGCTGCGCCGCGCCCCGGATGAAAATCGACGCCCCGATGGTGATGATGACCAGCGACACCACGGGCGCGCCGCGTGCGGGCTCGATCGCCAGCTTGTTCATGGCAACGCCAAGGCACGCGGTGATGACAATGGCCAGCAGCGCCGCCAGCGGCAGCGGGGCGCCGGCAAGATGGGCAAAGACGGTGATCATCCCGCCCAGCATCACGAACTCGCCCTGCGCAAAGTTCACCACATCCGACGCATTGTAGATGATGGTGAAGCCAAGCGCCGCAAGCGCATACACCGCCCCGACCGTCACCCCTGAAAAAGAAATTGCAGCAGTTCCGGCATGTCAGTCTCCGGCTGGATATGCAGTGGTCATTGCAGCAGGTGCAGCAGACGCGAGGAGAACGAAGGCATTTTCCTCTCGCCGCAGCCCCCTCTCCCCCTTGAGGGGGAGATGTCAGCGCAAGCTGACAGAGGGGGTATCAGCGCCTCAGCACGGCAGAGCGTCTCCCACAAGCGGACAGTCAGTTACCCCCTCTGCCCCCTGACGGGGGCATCTCCCCCTCAAGGGGGAGAGGAACTGGTGCCTGTCTGGAAGTCCGGAAGAGACACTGCCCTAAGAGGAGCCCCGGACCAAAAGCCCGGGACTGCCCCTTCGTCACCTCATTCGATGACCGTCCACTTGCCGCCCTTGATTTCCAGCATACGGAAGGCGGAGAGGTCGAGGCCGAGGTGGTCTTCGGGAGACATGGTGTAGATGCCCGTGGTGCCAGCAAGGCCTGAGGTTGCCTCGATGGCATCGCGGATTGCGCCCGGCTCGGCAGAGCCAGCCCGCTTCAGCGAATCCACAAGGATGAGGAAGGCATCATTGGCATAGCCGCCGAAGGTGCTGACCGGCGTGCCGGTGCGCGCTTCAAATGCAGCCTTGTAGGCATCAACCGCAGGCTTCTGCGGATCGCCATCCTTCAGCAGGTCCGCCACCAGCAGCGCCGTGCCCGGCAGGCGCACGCCTTCAGCCGCATCCTCACCCGCCAGCTTGATGAAGCCATCGGAAGCGACACCATGAGACTGGTAGAACGGCAGGCCGACGGCAAGCTGCTTGTAGTTGCGCGTCACGATGGACGGCCCCTGGCCGAAGCCGGGGTTCAGCACTGCCTGCACGCCGTCCGTGCCCTTGATCTTGGTCAGCTGCGCCGTCATGTCGGCGTCCTTGGGATCATAGGTCTCGTCGGCCAGGATCTCGATGCCATAGTCACCGGCCACCGACTTGCACTGCGCCTGCATGGAGGCGCCGAAGCCGTCCGTGCCGGAAATCATGCCGATCTTCGTCAGGCCGCGCTTCTTCATGTCCTCGAAGATCTTCTGGCAGGCCATGCGGTCGGTGTGCGGGGTCTTGAAGGTGTGCGGCTTCACCGGGCTGATGATGTCGATGGCACCGGCCAGCGAGATGAACGGCACTTCCGCATCTTCCGCCACCGAGAGAATCGACATGGTGGTGCCGGTGGTGGTGCCGCCGATGATGGCCACCACCTCGTCATCCTCCACAAGGCGGGTGGCGAAGGTGCGGGCCTTGTTGGGGTCGCCGCCGTCATCATAGGAAATGAGGGTGATCTTCTCGCCGTTGACGCCGCCCTTGGCGTTGATTTCCTCAACCAGCATTTCCAGCGTCTTGGCTTCCGGGTCACCCAGGAAGGCCGCCGGGCCGGTTGCGGAAATGGATGCGCCAATGCGGATTTCGGCAAGCGCGCCAGTGACAAGGCTGGTGGCAAGGCCAAGGCCAGCCACCACTGCCAGCGCAGTTGTCGTCAGATAGGTCTTCATGCTCTCCTCCCACGGAAACCGGACCGGTATTTCTCTCTCAACGGGATGCGGCCCGTCCGTTTGGCCACTCCTCTGGCCAGCTGGAACGGGGGTATAACGGCAAGGACACATGTCAGCCCTGCTTGCGGGCAGTGCCCGGCGAGCAATCGGCATTCAGGTCCTTGCGAAGTCCTCCCGCCGGCCCATCCCTGACCGGCAAGGATTATCATTGACCGGCCGGTCGGTTTATGCAAGAGCTTTTATGTCCGGTCCCATGGCCCGGACGGGAGGAGACAAGACCATGCCCGAAACTGGGACGAAAACTGGGCCCGAAACCGGGACCGAGAGCACCACCGTGCTGGTGGCACTGGACAACGGTGTGCTGCGCCTGACGCTGAACCGGCCGGAAAAGCTCAATTCGTTCAACGAAGAGATGCACCTTGCCCTGCGTGCTGGCCTGAACCGCGCCCATGAGGATGCGGCCGTGCGTGCCGTGCTGCTGACGGGTTCAGGACGCGGCTTTTGCGCCGGGCAGGATCTGGGCGACCGCGACCCGCGCAAGGGTGGCCCGGCGCCGGACCTCGGCCACACGCTGGAGACCTTCTACAACCCCACGCTCCGCCTGATCCGCAGCCTTGAAAAGCCCATTGTCTGCGCCGTCAACGGCGTGGCCGCAGGGGCTGGCGCCAATATCGCGCTGGCCTGCGACATCGTTCTGGCGGCAAAATCCGCCCGTTTCATTCAGGCCTTCGCCAAGATCGGTCTCATCCCGGATGCCGGTGGCAGCTGGAGCCTTGCCCGCATTCTGGGCGAGCCCCGCGCCAAGGCTTTGGCGCTGACCGCCGAGCCCCTGCCCGCAGAAACCGCCGCCAGCTGGGGCCTGATCTGGAAGGCCGTGGAGGATGACGCGCTGATGGGCGAAGCGGAAGCCCTTGCCGCCTCGCTCGCCGCCGGTCCGACGCTGGGTCTGGGCCTGACCAAGCGGCTCATTCAGGCCGCCGCCACCAACACGCTGGACGAACAGCTCGACATGGAGCGCAATTTGCAGCGTCAGGCCGGGCGCAGCGCCGACTATGCCGAAGGCGTCACCGCCTTTCTTGAAAAGCGCAAGCCGGAGTTCAAGGGCCAATGAAACCGCTCAGCGCCATGACGCCGCAGGAGATCGCCGAAGCCTCCGCCCGCTCCCTCTGGGAGGGTGACACTGCCACGCAAGAGCTTGGCATGCGCCTTGAAGAGGTTGGCCCCGGTACCGCGACGATCAGCATGACTATCACCGCTGCCATGTCCAACGGGCACGGCACCTGCCACGGCGGCTATCTGTTCACGCTGGCCGACAGCGCCTTTGCCTTCGCCTGCAACAGCCGCAACCAGCACGCTGTCGCGCAGCACTGTTCCATCACCTACCTGATGCCCGGCCGCATCGGCGACCGGCTGACGGCGCAGGCCGTGGAAGTGTCACGGCAGGGCCGCTCAGGCATCTATGACGTGCGCATCACCAATCAGGACGGCCAGCACCTCGCCGAATTCCGCGGCCACTGCCGCACCATCAAGGGCACGCATATTCCCGAGGGGTGAGACTCACGGCACTGCCTCTCAGCCCCCTCCCCTCGTGGGGAGGGGTAAGGGGTGGGGGCGCGGAGCCAGAGACGCGCTGAAGGACGGAAGATTTGTTGGGAGGAGCTGCGGCAAGAGGAGATGCCCCGCCCTCAAGGGCCAAAACTGACGGTAAATCACACGCGCCAAGGCGCAAAAGCCGAATACCCGACTGGATATCCTGGGGAGGAGACCATGGAAGACCTGACGCCGGACCGCAAGTCGCTCGACCCGATCGAGACCGCGTCCCGTGACGAGATCGAGGCGCTGCAGTTTCACCGCATGAAGCGGTCGCTGAAGCACGCCTATGAGAATTCGCCCTTCTACCGCAAGCGCTTCATCGAGCATGACGTGCACCCGGAAGAGCTGAAGAGCCTGAAGGACATTGCCCGCTTCCCCTTTACCACCAAGCAGGACCTGCGCGACACCTATCCCTTCGGCATGTTCGCCGTGCCGCGCAACAAGCTGACGCGGGTCCATGGCTCTTCCGGCACCACGGGCAAGCCCACGGTTGTCGGCTACACCGCCAATGACATTGACGTCTGGGCCAATCTGGTGGCCCGCTCCATCCGTGCCGCCGGCGGGCGGCCGGGCGACATGCTGCACAATGCCTATGGCTATGGCCTGTTCACCGGCGGCCTTGGCGCCCACTTCGGCGCGGAGCGGCTGGGCTGCACCGTGGTGCCGATTTCCGGCGGCCAGACCGAGCGGCAGGTGACGCTGATCAGCGATTTCCAGCCGGACATCATCATGGTCACCCCGTCCTACATGCTGGCAATCCTTGATGAGTTCCGCCGTCAGGGGCTCGATCCGCGCCAGTCCTCGCTGAAGACGGGCATCTTCGGCGCCGAGCCCTGGACCAACGCCATGCGCCGCGAAATCGAAGAAGCCTTCGACATGCACGCGGTTGATATTTACGGCCTGTCGGAAATCATGGGACCGGGCGTGGCGCAGGAATGCGTGGAGACCAAGGACGGCCTGCATGTGTGGGAAGACCATTTCTACCCGGAAATCATCGATCCGGTGACGGGCGAGGTGCTCCCCGATGGCGAGATGGGCGAGCTGGTGTTCACCACCCTCACCAAGGAAGGCCTGCCGATGGTGCGCTACCGCACCCGCGACCTGACGCGGCTTCTGCCCGGCACCGCCCGTTCCATGCGGCGCATCGAGAAGATCACAGGCCGCAGCGACGACATGATCATCCTGCGCGGCGTCAACGTGTTCCCGACGCAGATCGAGGAGCAGATCCTCAAGTGCAAGGGCCTTGCCCCGCATTTCCAGATCGAACTGAGCCGCGACGGGCGCATGGACACCATGACCGTGCATGTGGAATGCACGGGGAGATGGCAGGCGATGATGCCCGCAAGTCCTCCGCCGGGGAGCTTTCACATCACATCAAGGCCGTGGTCGGCGTCTCGACCCGGATCAACATCACGCCCCCGGCGGCGTCGCCCGCTCGGAAGGCAAGGCCAAGCGGGTGGTGGACAACAGGCCGAAGGAATAAAAGCCCGTGCGGCGCATGAGCGGCACAACATCAAGCCCCTGCGGCATCACGGCCCATGGGGCGAACCCCTGACAACCGGGGGCGGATCGGCTAAACAACGCGCAATCCGCCCGTTTGTCATGAACAGGAACAGCAAGATGGCTCGCACGCGGGCAGCAGACTTTGAAGAGAAGCAGCGCAGCATTCTGGACAAGGCAGCGCAGGTCTTCGCCGAGCAGGGCATGGAAAAAGCCTCCATGTCCCAGATCGCCAGCGTTGCGCAGGTGTCCAAGGCCTTGCTCTATCATTATTATCCGAGCAAGGACGCGCTGATCTACGCCATCATCGTCACACATCTTGAAGCGCTGGATGAGGCCATCGAGGCCGCAGACGACCCGTCCCTGCCGCCGGGCGACAGGCTGCGGCGGCTGGTCGGCGCAGTTCTGGAGAATTACCGGGGCGCGGACAACCAGCACAAGGTTCAGCTCAACGCCACCTCCGCCCTCTCGGACGAGCAGAAAGCCGGCATCACCGCGCTGGAGCGTGGCATCGTGCGGCGCTTCTCCACCGTGCTGGAGCTGATCAACCCGGACCTCAACAGCCGCGAGCGCCCGCTGCTGATGCCCGTCACCATGTCGCTCTTCGGCATGATGAACTGGGTCTACATGTGGTTCCGCGACGGCGGCCGCATCAGCCGCGAAGACTACGCCGGCGTCGCCACGACGCTGATCCTGGAGGGGATCAAGGCGGTCAGGTGAGAATGAAGCCTGGAGCCGTCCGAAATTCTCACGCAAAAACGATGGATCCTTGTCACGGAAACACGCTGGTTTCCTTGACCACGCCATAGACAAGGCTCGTGTTGATGGACGCGATGCCGGGAATGTGGTGCAGCTGATCGCGGACGAAGGCCTCATAGGCCTTCAGGTCGGCGACGACAACGCGCAGCAAATAGTCGGCCTCACCGGTCATCAGATAGCAGGCAAGGATTTCCGGGATGCGGCGGACGCGCGCCTCGAAGTCCGAGACATTCGCCCCTTCGTGCCGCTGCAGGGAAATGCGGATGAATGCCGTGATCTCCAGTCCGCAGGCAGCCGGATCGACCTTGGCCGCATAGCCCGTGATGATCCCGCGCTCTTCCAGAAGCCGTACCCGGCGCAGGCAGGGCGACGGCGACAGGTTCACCTTCCCAGCGAGCTCCTGATTGGTCAGGCGGCCATCCTCCTGCAAGGCGCGGATGATCTGGCGGTCCTTGGGGTCCAGGCGTGGCATCAACGGTCGCTACTCCGGCTTGTCTTGGCAATATCTGCTAAATCATACCCATAATGTGGCATATCTTGAAAGCACCTGCCAGCCTGTCAGCAGTATTCTCCTTGCACGATCTGATCTGGAGGAGCAGCCCATGACCCTGAAGTCCAACGCCGGCTTTGCAACGCGCGCCATCCATCACGGCTATGACCCGATGGACAACGAAGGCGCCCTGACGCCGCCGATGCACCTCACCTCCACCTTCGCCTTTGACAGCGCCGAACAGGGCGCGGCGATCTTTGCCGGCCGTGAGGGTGGCTATTTCTACTCGCGCATTTCCAACCCGACGCTGGATCTGCTGGAGCGGCGCTGCGCCGTGCTCGAAGGAGCGGAGGCCGGACTCGCACTGGCCTCGGGCATGGGTGCGATCACCTCGGTGCTGTGGACCTTCCTCCAGCCGGGGGATGAGGTCATCACCGACAAGACGCTCTACGGCTGCACCTTCGCCTTCCTGCGCCACGGCCTCGCCCGCTTCGGCATTACGATCACCCATGTCGACCTGACGGCCCCGGCCGATCTGGAAGCGGCGATCAGCAGCAAGACGAAAATCGTCTATTTCGAGACGCCAGCAAACCCGAACATGCGGCTGGTCGATATTGCCGCCATCTCCGCCATTGCCCGCAAGGCCGGTGCGCGCACCGTGGTCGACAACACCTATGCGACCCCGGTCCTGACCCGCCCGGTCGAGCTGGGAGCCGACATCGTTGTGCATTCGGCAACCAAGTACATGGGCGGCCATGGCGATCTTGTCGGCGGCATTGCGGTGGGTCCGGGCGCGGACATCCAGCAGGTCCGTCTGGTCGGAATGAAGGACATGACAGGGGCCGTGATGGCGCCGTTCAATGCCCATCTGGTGCTCAGGGGCCTGAAGACGCTGAAGCTGCGCATGGAGCGCCACTGCGCCTCTGCAATGGAGGTGGCACGGTTCCTTGAGGCGCATCCCGCAGTGGCCAAGGTGTATTATCCGGGCCTCGAAAGCTTCGCCCAGCATGATCTCGCCCGCCGCCAGATGCCGGGCTTCGGCGGCATGATCGCCTTTGAGCTGAAGGGCGGCTACGAAGCCGGGGCCACGCTGATGAACCGCCTGATGATGATCCGGCGTGCCGTATCACTCGGCGACTGCGAGAGCCTGATCCAGCACCCGGCCTCGATGACCCATTCCACCTACACGCCGGAAGAGCGTGCCGCGCATGGCATCTCCGAAGGTCTGATCCGCCTGTCCGTGGGCCTTGAAGAGACCGCCGACATCATTGGCGATCTGGACAGCTCGCTGAACCAGGCCGGAGCAGCGGCAGCCTGATCCCGCCGGGGCGATACGGCGGCAGTGAAAAGCTGCCGCCTGCAGCCTGCCCGGTCCTCGCGCGCGCGCCGGGCCATGGAGCTGAATGAGGCCTGAGCAAATGTGCTCTGGCGCCTTACTCCTTCAGCAAGCTCTCGTAGTCACGGCCACCATAAAAGACATTGGTGATCTCTACCGTGCCGTCCTTGATCACATATGCGATGACCGCCCGCTTCTCGAACGGAACTGTGCGCAGTCCCGGCAACAGATCATCTCTAGGCCGTCCACCGGACGGAACCTCGCCTATGCGCAGACAGGCCTGCACCAGCCAGGAGGTAAAACGCTGCGCTGTCTCAGGGTCAAGGCTGACCTCATAAATCCAGCGGTAAACATCCTGAATATCGGTGATGGCGGCTTCCCGGAAGGTGACCTCAACGGCTTTCACCGCCATGCCCTTTCACCGTTTCCGCGTGAAGAGCTTCGAGGCGCGTCATGACTTCATCCGCGCTGACGGAGGGCCGGGGATCATCGGCAGAGGCCTTCACCCGCTGGCGGATGGCGGCCATGCGTTCGGCATGCTCCTGCCGTTCGCGCTGCCAGATACGCACTGCATCCCGAAGCGCCTCACTCGTCGACGCATATTCGCCTGAAGCGACACTGGCACGGATGACCTGCATCATCTCGGGCGTCATTGTCACGCTGATCTTCTCGGCATTCTGCATGGCGGATCTCCTTGCCTTCGGAAAAAGTAGCATAATATCCCACCAGGCGACAAGAAAGTTCCTTTTTGTTCTGAGTTTGCCTCGGTGACGCTGCAAAGCCTCACACCCTCTCCGCGCCGCCCCGGCCCCAAATCCCACACTGTGCCCGGGCCTGTTAGGGGCGCGCAGTCCTCTCCGCCGTTCCCCGGGCGGAGCGAAGCGCAGACCCGGGGGCCACTCACTTGCAGAGCGGTGAAAAAGTTACTGAAGGCACATGAGACACAATTCGTGTCATCTGCGGTTGTGTCCGGCATCTCTCTGCGAACGAGTGGGCCCCGGCTCGCGCAGCGCTTGGCCGGGGTGACTCAGTGCCTGATGCGGGGCTGAGCGCACCCTCGCCCCGTCCCCTACTCCGCAGCCGCTGCGGCTTCCGCCACCGGGGGCCATGTCTTGGCGACCATGGTGAGCACGTCATATTGCGCCACCACTTCTCCCGACTGGTTGGTGACCTGGCAGTCCCAGCGCACTTCGCCGTGTTCGGCGTTGGCGCGGGGGTTGATCTCCTTGCAGGTCAGCCGGACTTGCAGCGTGTCGCCGAAATAGACCGGCGTCAGGAAGCGCAGGTTGTCGACGCCGTAATTGGCCAGCACCGGGCCCGGTGCCGGATCGACGAACAGCCCGGCGGCGAAGGAGGCGATGAGGTAGCCGTGGGCCACCCGGTCGTCAAAGAACGGATTGGCTTTGGCCGCTTCGCTGTCCATGTGGGCGTAGAAGGTGTCGCCGGTGAAATGGGCGAAATGCTCCACGTCTTCCTGCGTTACCTCACGGGCGGCGGTGACGATCTGGTCGCCGATGGCAAGCTCTGCGAGGGACTTGCGGAAGGGATGGACGCCCTGCTCTGCCTCTGCGCCCTCGATCCAGCGGCCCGTGACGGCGGAGAGCAGCCGGGGCGCGCCTTGCACGGCGGTGCGCTGCATATAATGCTTCACGCCGCGCATGCCGCCCATTTCCTCGCCGCCCCCTGCCCGGCCCGGCCCGCCATGCACCAGCGGCGCCAGCGGCGAGCCATGGCCGGTGGAGGACCTGGCGGAAGCGCGGTTACCGATCAGCACGCGGCCATGGAAGGGCGCGAGGCCCAGCACCATCTCCTCGGCCACATGCGGATCATCGGTGAACACCGAGGACACCAGCGAGCCCTTGCCCATCTGGGCCAGCTCGACGGCTTCTTCCAGATCATCATAGGGCATGACGGTGGATACCGGGCCGAAGGCCTCCACATCATGCACGGCGCCGGCCTCAAAGGGCTTCGCGCAATACATCAGCACCGGGTTGAGGAAGGCGCCCGCCTCCGCATCGCCCGAGGCAAGGCGCACGTCATCCGGATTGCCCGCAACGATTTCCGCGTCGGCCTGAAGTTCGGTGATGCGCTCGCGCACTTCCTGCCGCTGGTCAAGGCTGGCCAGCGCGCCCATGCGCGTTGCCTCCTCGCCCGGCAGGCCCGGCAGCGTTTTCGCAAGGCGATCGCGCAGGGCATCAATCAGCGGCTCCACATGGGCACGCGGGGCCATGACGCGGCGGATGGCGGTGCATTTCTGCCCGGCCTTGGCGGTCATCTCCCGGGTCACTTCCTTGACGAAGAGGTCGAATTCCGGCGTGCCCGGCGCAGCGTCAGGGCCGAGGATCGCCGCGTTGAGGCTGTCGGCCTCCATGGTGAAGCGCACCGCATTGGCCACAACGGCCGGATGCGCCTTGAGCTTGCGGCCCGTCCAGGCGGAGCCGGTGAAGGTCACCGCGTCCTGCCCGGTCACATGGTCGAGAAGATCGCCGACGCTGCCGCAGATCAGCTGCAGCGCGCCTTCCGGCAGAATGTCCGAGGCGATGATCTGGCGCACGCACAGTTCGGTCAGATAGGCGGTCTGGCTCGCGGGCTTGACGATGCAGGGCACGCCCGCCAGCAGGGTGGGCGCGATCTTTTCCAGCATGCCCCAGACGGGGAAGTTGAAGGCGTTGATGTGGACGGCGACACCGCGCAGCGGCGTGAGAATATGCTGGGCGCTGAAGCTGTTGTCGCGGGACAGGGGCTCCACATCGCCATCGGTCAGCACGCGGGTGTTGGGCAGCTCGCGCCGGCCCTTGGAGGCAAAGGTCAGCATGGTGCCGATGCCGCCCTCGATGTCGATCCAGCCATCGGCGCGGGTCGCGCCCGTGTGCAGGCTCTCGGCGTAGAGCGCTTCCTTCAGCTCCATCAGATGGAGGCCAAGCGCCTTCAGCATCGCCGCCCGGTCATGGAAGGACATGGCGCGCAGCTTCGCCCCGCCGGTCCGCCGCCCGTAGTCGAGCGCGGCGGCAAAGTCGAGGCCGGTGGCATCCACCTCAGCCACCGGCGCTCCGGTGGCCGCATCGCGCAGAAGCTGGCCCTCGCCGGTTCCGGCAATCCAGCGTCCGCAAACATGGCTTTCAAGACGGCGCGGGGCGGCAGTCATGGGCATTTCCTTCTTTCAATGATCCTGCCCGCCAGAGGCGGGTTACTCCAAGGCTCCGGGATGCAGGCGCCTCAGGCCTTGAGGGGCCTCATTCGTCGTAGGTCACCACCACCTTGTCCGTCAGCGGGCGGGCCTGGCAGGAGAGCGCGTAACCGGCGCGCACTTCGTAATCTTCCAGCGCGTGGTTGACGGCCATTTCCACCTCGCCTTCCAGCACCTTGCAGCGGCAGGTGGAGCAGACACCCGCCCGGCAGGAGTAAGGCGCGTCGAGGCTGGCAGCGAGCGCGGCCTCCAGAATGGTCTCACCATCGCGGCCCATCTCGAAGCTGCGGGTCAGGCCGTCGAGCGTGACAGAGGCCTGCGTGCCCGTGCCCGGCGCAACGGCATTGCGGGAGACGGCGGGCGCCTTCGCCCGGCCTGGCTGGCCGGAGGCGAACAGCTCGAAGCGGATCTGGCTGTCATCCAGCCCATGCTTGCGCAGGCTGGCGGCGATGGTCAGCATCATCGGCTCCGGCCCGCAGATGAAGGCCGTGTCCACGGCGCTGGCGTCGATCCAGTGGGTGAAGAGCGCCTTCATCTTTTCCGCGTCGATGCGCCCGGTGAAGAGGTCGATCTCCTGCCCCTCCTGCTCCAGCACATGGATGACGGAGAAGCGCCCGAGATAAAGGTTCTTCAGGTCCTCCAGCTCCTCGCGGAACATGATGGAGCTGATCTGCCGGTTGGCATAGACGAGGGTGAACTTCGAGCGCGGCTCGCGGGCCAGCACCGTCTTGATGATCGACAGCACCGGCGTGATGCCAGAGCCCCCGGCAAAGCCGAGATACTGGCGGCCCGCCTCCGGATCGAGCGGCGTGAAGAAGCGGCCCATGGGCGGCATGGCTTCCAGCACGTCGCCGGGGTGCAGCGCCTCATTGGCCCAGGTGGAAAAGGCACCGCCATCCACCCGCTTGATGCCCACCTTCAGCACGCCCTCATCAAGGCCTGCGCAGATGGAATAGCTGCGGCGCAGCTCCTCGCCGTCAAACTCGCGGCGGAAGGTCAGATACTGGCCTTGCGTGAAGCCGAAAAGCGGAAGGTCCTCCTCGCGCGGGGCAAGGGTGACAACCACCGCATCGCGGGTTTCGCGGCGCACACCGGTGACGGTCAGCGGATGAAAACGGGCCATGGCTTGCGTCCTCAGATGCACTTGAAATAGTCGAAGGGTTCAAGACAGTCCGTGCAGCGGTAGCTGGCCTTGCAGGGGTCGAGCCGAACTGGCTGACCTTCTGCGTGGCTGCCGAGCCGCAGCGCGGACAGGTGATCGCAAGGTTGCTGCCGGAGACGAGCCGCGCCACGCGGCCCTGAACCCGGCCTGCGATCTGCCCGGCAACACGGCCATCGGGCGCCGTGCCGTCGATGGGCGGGGCGATGCCATACTGGCGCAGCTTTTCGCGCCCCTCCGGCGTCAGCCAGTCCGTGGTCCAGGGCGGCGACAGGCGCCGTTCCAGCCGCAGATCGGTGATGCCCTTTGCCCGCAGCGCCGCCTCGATGTCGAGGTTGATGATGCTGGTTGCCGGGCAGCCGGAATAGGTGGGCGTCACCGTCACCACCAGCGTTTCATCCTGCCAGGCCACATCCCGGATGATGCCGAGATCGGTGAGGCTGATCACCGGAATTTCCGGGTCCGGCACTTCGGCGAGCCAGGACCAGACTTCCGCCACATCAGGATGACGCGCGCTGGCCATGGCACTCACCACGTTGCGCCGGGATAGGCGCGCTGCAGGAACTGCATTTCGGCCAGGATATAGCCCAGATGCTCCGTATGGGTGCCGCGCTTGCCGCCCTTGTGCTGCCAGGCCTCGCCCGGATGGGCAAGCCCGGCTTCTGCCAGCACCGCGCCCACCGTTTCATCCCAGCCCGCCTTCAGGCTGGAGGGCAGCGGCACAGTGCCGGAAGCGGCCAGCGCTGCATCCGTTTCGTCATCCATGAACATCTCGCCGGTATAGGCCCACAGCGCCTTCAGCGCCTTGGCCATGCGGGCGTGGCTTTCCTCCGTGCCATCGCCAAGGGCGATCACCAGCGCGGCGGACCGGTCGAGGTGATAGGCCGCTTCCTTGGCCGCTTTCGCGGCAATCTCCGCCACACGCGGTTCACTGGAGGCCTTCAGCGCATCCAGCAGCTCCACATGGAAGGCATCGAACAGGAACTGGCGCATCACTGTGTGGCCGAAGTCGCCGTTCGGGCGCTCCACCAGCAGCAGATTGCGGAAGGCACCGGCATCGCGCAGATAGGCGAGCGCATCGGCGTTGCGGCCCTTGCCCTCCACCTCGCCGGCCAGCCCCAACCACAGCTGGCATTGGCCGATGAGATCCAGCGCCTGATTGGCAAGCGCGATATCCTCTTCCAGCGCCGGGCCGTGGCCGCACCATTCGGACACCCGGTGCCCGAGGATCAGCGCGTTGTCGCCCATGCGCAGCAGCCACTCGAACAGCGCCGCCTGATGTGTCGCGCTGGCCATCACATGTGCCCCACTTCTTCGGGAATGTCGTAGAAGCTCGGGTGGCGGTAGACCTTGCTGTTGGACGGCTCGAACAGCGGCCCCTTCTCCGAAGGCACGGAGGCGGTGATGTTTTCCGACTTCACCACCCAGATGGAGACGCCCTCATTGCGGCGCGTATAGACATCGCGCGCATGGCGGATGGCCATGTCCGCGTCCGGCGCATGCAGGCTGCCCACATGGCGGTGATTGAGGCCATGCTGGCCACGGATGAAGATTTCCCAAAGGGGCCATTCGCTGGGCATGTTCCGCGTCCTCCCGCAAACACGTTGAAATCAGACTGTTTTTTGCCGGGCGCCTGAAAGACTCAGGCGCCGCACCGGCCTCGGTCTATTCGGCGGCAACCCGCGCCGCCGCACGGCGCGCGTCCTGCTTGGCGGCATGGGCCATCAGCCCCTCGCGCACCCAGGCGCCATCTTCCCAGGCCTTGACGCGGGCGCCGAGGCGCTCCTCATTGCAGGGGCCATTGCCGGAAATAACGGCGAAGAACTCGCTCCAGTCCGGCTCGCTGAAATCGTAGCCGCCCTTTTCCTGGTTCCACTTCAGCTCGGGATCGGGAACGGTGAGGCCGAGATATTCGGCCTGCGGCACGGTCTGATCGACGAACTTCTGGCGCAGTTCGTCGTTGGTGTTCATCTTGATCTTCCAGGCCATGGACTGGGCGGAATGCACCGAGTCCTTGTCCGAGGGGCCGAACATCATCAGCGAGGGGAACCAGAAGCGGTTCAGCGCATCCTGCGCCATCGCCTTCTGCTCCGGCGTGCCCTTCGCCATCTTCATCATGATGTCGTAGCCCTGCCGCTGGTGGAAGCTCTCTTCCTTGCAGATGCGGATCATGGCGCGGGAATAGGGGCCATAGCTGGTGCGCTGCAGCGGCACCTGATTCATGATCGCCGCCCCGTCCACCAGCCAGCCGACAGCGCCCATGTCGGCCCAGGTCAGCGTCGGATAGTTGAAGATGGAGGAATACTTCATCTTGCCCGCATGCAGCAGGTCGATGAGTTCATCGCGGGAGACACCCAGCGTCTCGGCAGCGGAATAGAGATAGAGCCCGTGGCCCGCCTCGTCCTGCACCTTGGCCAAGAGGATCTGCTTGCGCTCCAGCGTCGGTGCGCGGGTGATCCAGTTGCCTTCGGGAAGCTGTCCGACGATCTCGCTGTGCGCGTGCTGGCCGATCTGGCGGATCAGCGTCTTGCGGTAGCCCTCCGGCATCCACTCCTTGGGCTCGATCTTCTCGCCCCGGTCGATGCGGTCCTGAAAGGCTGCCTCTTCCGGTGTCATGGCCTCACGGGCCTTGCCGCCTTCGGATGTCACAAGCTGGGCATACATGATCCGGCCTCCTCCCTCGCCAACCGCCCTGATCCGCGCCTGATCCAGCGCCTTGCAGAAACGTAACGGCCAGCTCACTCCTCATATCGCTGACCGATCGGTCGATTTATACGCCCAAAACCGTCACAAGAAAAGTCACTTTTTCATGATTTTTGTGATGCTTTTGGATGTGAAGATTTTTCTTTTTATATTTCAATTGGTTATTTATTTTTAAACCAACCAGCCCCCTCTCGCCGTTCAGGCCATCACCGGGATCCGGCTGATGCTCTCGGGCGTGCGCGCAGGCAAGGGGCCGTCCGTGCCTTCCAGATGGGCGGCCACGTGCCGCTCCGTGCCCGGTGTCAGCGCCAGATAAAGCCGGCGGAACAGGCGGCGTGCCTCGCCGCCGTTCCAGTTTGCCGGAAGGGCCGCCGGCGGCAGACGCGGGTCGCGCAGCAGCACATGGCGGTAGGCATGCACCAGCAGCAGCCGCGCGGTCAGCGCGTCCTCATCGGCAAGGCGGCAGCCGCCCTCATCCGCCACCGCCAGCAGCGGCGAAAAGCTGCCGATAAACTCCGCATAGCCGTCCTGCAGAGCGGAAAGATCCCAGAAACCGGCGAGCCTTGCCGGGTCCGCAACCTCGCCCGCATGCAGCACAAGCGCGCCCGGCGGCGGCGATTGCCCCCGGTCCGGGCGGATGAACACCGGCCCGCCCATATGCCCCAGCCGCAGGCGGCGGGCGTCGTCCGGGCTCAGGTCCGGCGCATGGATCACCTGCCAGCCCCGCCCCGGCTGGTCCGGCCCGTAGAGAAGATCCGCAGCCTGCTGGAACTCCGCCCTTGCCGCCTCCGCCAGCCGGTAATAACTGCGCCGCCCGATGCGCTCCCCCGCCAGACGTTCCGCAGCGACGAGACGGGAGACGGCGGTGCGCACCAGCGATTCATTGATCCCTGCGCTGCCACAAAGCTCGATCAGCGTGCCCGTCCACAGCACACCGCCGCGCGGCACGGCAATGTCGCCGTAAACCGTGACGATAAATGCCGCCGCATTCAGCCGCATCTGCTTGAGAACCTGCGCAATCTCTTCGCCAGCCCCGTCCACACTCAAAGCCCCGTTACCACACACGCCCAAGCCAACCCGGCTCTGCGGCCAGTCCATCAAACGCCGTATCTGCCGACACAAGGACCATGCCGCGTGTGATCGCAGCTGCTCCGATGAAGCGGTCGAAGGGGTCGCGGTGCGACCATTCGAGCGTTGCCGCCAGAAGGCAGGTTCCGGCGCAAACATCTAGCAGCCGTGCGCCCTGTTCCTCGGCGAGGGCCAGCAACTGGTGCAGGAACGGCGCCATTTCGGGCCATTTTCCAAGCCGGACCTTCTGACCGATTTCAAACAGGCTAATGGCGCTGATCGATACGGTTTCCGCAGCCTCAAGTGCGGCAACGACCGTTTGCGGCAGGCGTGGGTCCGCCGTCAGCGACCATGCCCAGGCGTGGGTATCAAGCAGCAGATGCTTCACTCACGCCCCTCCCAGAGCGCAAGCTCGTCCTCTGCCAACGGCTCGAAGAAATCTGGGCCAGCTCCCGTCAGCTTGCCCTTCAGCAGACCCGTCCTGAACGTGGTCTGGGGGATCGGCACAAGGCGCGCAACAGGGCGCTTGCCCTTGGCAATGATAACCTCTTCGCCTGCCTGCGCCGCCTCGATCAGCTTCGACAGGTTGGTTTTGGCGGCATGAACGGTCACCTGCATTTCCCTGCCTCCTTGGCCAGTTTTAAAACATGACTAATTTAGCTAATATATGTCAGGCACTGGCTTCCGTCCAGTTCGGACACCGCCCGCCATGATGCATCTGCTCTTCGGGGAGGGGGCTGATATGCCGTGCTGGGGTGAGCGGATTTCAGGCTTTCCCCAAACCGCAAGCGGAGGGGGCATGACCGGCAGCCCAGCCCCCTGCCCGCCCTCAATACTTCAGCGCAAGGCGGAAGTTGATGCGGTCTTCAGGCTTTTGCTGGCGGGCGCCGCCGCGGGCATATTCGAGGCTGAGGGAGCCGGAATGTGCCGTGCCTTTTTGCGACAGGGCCACGCGCAAACCCGCACCAAAGGCGCCTGCGCTGAGATATTCCTTTTCCACTGCCGACGGCTTTTCCAGCTTCACGAAGCCTCCGGCCGCGAACAGATACGGCATCACAGCCGAGCCCAGATCCGGCAGCATGGCGAAGGACGGCAGCGTGACCGGAAGGCTCACCTCCGAGCGAAGGGCTGCGCCGCTGTCCCCCTGGAACTGGCCGCCGCGATAGGCCGACACCCAGTCCGCCCCGCCAAGGCCGAACTGTTCCGAGCTGACCAGCGCCGCCCCGAAGGACGTCTGCGCCTTGGCGGCCAGCGACACATACACCCGGCTGTCCAGCAGCGGCTGGGTGTAGTTTGCTGTCACTTCCAGCTTGCGGAAGTCTGGCTTTGCCCCCGAGCGCGTCAACGGAAGGGCCGCTGTGCCCTGACGCGCGCCAAGGCCATCGAGGCCGAAGGAGGCGGTGACGCTGCCGTTCAGCCGCCCGTTCCACGGCAGGAAGGCATCGCCCGTCTGCGTCAGCCGCAGCACCCGCAGCCGGTCTTGCGAGAAGTCCGTCCGCGATGTGCCCAGGTCCAGCTTCAGCGTTTCCTGCGCCACATCAAGGGCGAGGATCGAGCTGGTGTTGAGATTGCGCGAGCGGATCCAGTTGTAGCCCAGACGCGCCGAGAAGCGGTCGTAGCGGTCCAGCATGGTGAAGGGCAGCTCGGACTTGGGATGCGTGCGGCTGTCCACCGCCTCCACATTGACCCAGGCCCCGGTGCCGCCCAGCGGCACCGTCACGCCGGCAATCAGCTGCCGGTTGCGCGGATCATTGCTGAAGGCCCCGCCATCCAGCCCCGGATAGCCGTTGGCTCTCAGATAGGCCGTCTCGCCGAAGCCCAGCAGGCTGTTGAAGTCAACGCCAAGACCTGCCGTATAGCCGCCCAGATCCTTGCCCGTGCTGTTGTCCATCGTCACCGTGGTGCTGATGGCGTCATGGCGGCCATCGACGACGATCACCGTGGTGCCGGGCTGCGAGCCGGCCTTCAGCGTCGAACGCAGGATCAGGCCCGGCGTGTCACCGGCCAGCAGCAGGCGGCGCTCCAGCTCGGCCTGCGTCACCCGCGCCTTGCCGGAAAGCGGCGCGATCACCGCCCGCACGTGGCCCTGCACGCGGGCGGGCAGCGCCGAAACATCCACCGCCTCGATCTGGCCGTCGGTCACCACAAGACGCAGCGGCCTGCCGTTACGGATCGTCTGCGGCGGCAGGCTGACACGCACCAGCACGTAACCGGCGCGGGTGTAGGCCTCCTCAAGACGGCGGGCCGCGGCGAAGAGATCGGCACCCGTCACCTTCTGCCCCTTGAGCGAGGCTTCGATGGCGGCGGTCTCGGCGGCAAACTCCGGCCAGCCGCCCTCCACGATCAGCCCCGAGGGCGTGACGCTCAGCTTCTCCGCCCCTGCGGGCGCATCAACTCCAGTGGACCCGGCCAGCGAAACCCCGCCTTCCGCCGGGCGGACAACCGGCGGCGCATAGCTCGGCTGCGTCAGCTGGCTTGCCGTCTGGCCCTGCGCTGCACCGGCAAGAACCACAGACCCCACCACAGCAACGGCAAACGGCTTCATCATCTTTGTCATCGTCTTCATCGCCCGCCGGGATTACTGAGTGGAGCAGTTGACGGCCACATTCGGCCCGAGGGCGCAGAACGAAGCACTGATACGCAAGTCTTCGGTTGTCATCTCACTGCCGCCAGCTTCGCCGCCGGGCTGGGAACCCTGCCCCGTTCCGGATGGTCCGGCGGAGTAGATGATCAGCTGCGGAGAGTATCCGCCCGCCTGCATGGAAGGCGCCAGCGGATTGCTCTGCGTGGCCTGCAGGCTGAATATCGGATTGGAAACAATCGTGACAACCGGGGGGCTCATCACAGGCGCCACCGGGTTGCCGGAAGGAGGAACTGGAACCGGGACTGGGACTGGGACTGGCACAGGCGCAGGAGCCGCCAGCACGGTCAGCGTGCCGCCCACATAGGTGAGGTCATAGTTGCCCGAAGTCAGGCCGGAGGCTGTCAGCGTATAGCTGCCAACATTCACCGCCCCCTGCGAGGTTCCGCCAAAGGAGAGCGAGCCGCCCAGAACCGAGGCCGTCTCGTTGTTGACGAAACCACTATAGCTCAGGCCGTTGCCGCCGCTGTAGGCCAGACCGTCATAGGTCTTCGTGGCATCATTCGCCGTCACCGTGAGGCTCGCCCTGCCCACAGTCAGCGCGCCCGCAACATAGGTGAAGTCATAGTTGCCCGAAGTCAGGCCGGAGGCCGTCAGCGTATAGCTGCCCACATTCACCGCGCCCTGAGACGTGCCGCCATAGGAGAGCGTGCCACCTAGAACGGAGGCCGTCTCGTTGTTGACGAAGCCACTGTAGCTCACGCCGTTGCCACCGCTGTAGGCCAGACCGTCATAGGTCTTCGTGGCGTTATCCGCCGTCACCGTGAGGCTCACCTTGCCCACAGTCAGCATGCCGCCTGTGTAGCTGATCTCGTAGTTGCCCGAAGTCAGGCCGGAGGCTGTCAGCGCATAGCTGCCCGCATTCACCGCGCCCTGCGACGTGCCGCCATAGGCGAGCGTGCCGCCCAGAACCGAGGCCGTCTCGTTGTTGACGAAGCCACTGTAGCTCACGCCGTTGCCACCGCTGTAGGCCAGACCGTCATAGGTTTTCGTGGCATTTTCCGCCGTCACCGTGAGTGCGGCCTTGTTGATCGTAAACGATCCGGAGCCCGCGCCATAGCTGATGTCATAGCCATTCTGGCCTGAGTAAAGCCCCGACAGCAGCAGATTGGTGTAGGTGCCGGCATTGGCGCTGGAGGTGGTGTAAACCGCCGTGCCAAGAATTCTCGACGCGTCGTAATCAGCAAGGCTGTAGGTGAGCGAGCCCGCGCTGCCGCTGCCGGCCGTGCCGTCATAGGTTTTGCTGCCGGTTGCCGTGCTACCGATGGTGATAGCGGTCAGGAAGCTGCGCAGCAGGGGCCGGTTTGCCCTTCGTAGATGCGCCAGACCGAGACCGAGCCGCCCGTATTCGCAATGTCCCAGCCTGCATCATCAAAGGTTGCGAAGCTGGTCATCTGAGCCGTGGTCAGGCCGGTGACGCCGGATGCGGAGGCGTTGCTGCCAACGCCTTGGGTCTGTCCGGTTGTTTCCGTGTTGAAGAAGGAGGCGGAAATGGTTCCACTCGTCATTTCCCCGACAAGGCCACCTGTGTTGGTTCCGCCGGTCACAGCCCCCGTTGCATAGGAATTCGAGATCGTAGCTAAACTGAGACCAATCAGGCCGCCCGTGCTGCCGCTGCTATTGGTTACCGTTCCCGTCGCGTAGGAATTGGAAATCGTCCCCCGCCACTGCCAACAAGCCCCCCACGCCGAGGGAGCTTCCTGAAACGTTGACGGTTGCGTAGGAATTGGAAATCGTGCCGGACGGACTATAGCCAACAAGTCCTCCGGTACGGATACCCGTTCCGGAGACAGACCCCGCGGATGACGACCGGGTGACCGTTGACCCGGAATTATAACCAAGAAGCCCACCCACATTCACCGCGCCGCTAACGTCCCCTTCCACGGAAACATCAGAGATCGTGCTGTTATCAGCACGCCCGGCCAGAATGCCGGACTGGTTCTGTCCCGTTATGGACGCCTGCGTCAGGCGAACATTCCGGAGAGCGGCGCCAGTGCCCACATAGCCGAAAAGACCTACGCCGGCAGTCGTGGGCCGGTTAAGCGTCAACCCGCTGATCGTGTGACCGCCGCCGTCAAAAACGCCAGCGAACCGGCTGGAAGTGCTGACCCCCACCGGCCTCCAGCCGCCCACGCCCCAGATGCCGGAGGCATTGTAGGTCTGGCCCTGCGCGTTGGTGCCGCTGGCATCCAGATCCCGGGTCAACAGGTAGGAGCCCGAGAGGTTGGTGGCCATCAGCGCAAGCTGGTTCATGTTCGAGATGGTGATCACCCCGTCCGCATTCACCGCCGCCGCTTCCGAGCGCAGGATGGGCCGCATCTCAGCGGACTGGTACCAGACAGTCGAGAAGTTCCAGCCGGTGTAGTTGGAGGCCACGCGCGCCTGCGCCGTTGTGCGGCCGGTGACACCGGAAACAGCGTGATTGTTGCCTACACCCTGGGTCTGGTTTGTGGTCTCAGTGTCAAAGAACGTATTCGTAAACACGCCAGTATTCAGGGTGCCGACAAGTCCTCCCGTGCCGCTGCCCGCGCCGTTTGTGGTCACGGTGCCGGATGCATAGGCATTGGTAACAGATCCACTGTCCATATTGCCAATCAGCCCGCCAATGGCCGAGCCACTGCCAATCACGACACTCGTCGCATAGGCATTGCTGATTGCACCGGCGTTGTAGCCCGCAAGGCCGCCAGTGTTGTCCACGCCGATCACATCTGCGGCTGCATACACTGAGCTGAGAGAACCGTTGGCGGAATTATACCCCACCAGCCCTCCGGTATGGCTGCCTGAGCCTATCACCACACCTGTCACATAGGCATTGCTGATGACACTGCCGTGCGCCCCAGCCAGGCCACCAACATAACTCTTACCGCTGATATTCACGCCGGTCAGGCCGACGTTCCGGATAATGCTGCCATCACCCGCGTGGCCAAACAGACCAACGAAATCTGCCGTACTGCGATTGATTGTCAGACCGGAAATCGTGTACCCGCCGCCATCAAATGTCCCGGTGAACCTGACAGCGCCGCTGTTCCCCACCGGCGCAAACCCGTCACCATTGTTCCAGGCTGCCGTACTGCTGGCGTCAATGTCCCGGCCAAGCGCATAGGTGCCGGAGAGATTGTTCTGCATGTTCTGCAGGTCATGCACCGTGTTGACCAGCATGTAGGCCGTGATCGTGGTGCTGGCGCCTGCGTTGGCGCTGTAATCCACCGGCGCCGTGTAACTGCTGCCGTTGACCGTGCTGCTGTCGTTGCCCGACGGATTGTAATAGAGCGACACACCACCCGGTGCGGTGGCCGTGACACCCTGCCCGAAGGTGACCGTGCCCGTGCCCGTGCCGGAATTGTCCGCCCGCAGCACGATGGAAGAGCCGGAGCCGCCAGCGAGATTGGCGTTTACGGCGATATCGCCATAGGCCGAGAGCGTCAGCTTCGAGCCACTCGTCCACGTCACCGCATCTGCAACGGTGATGATGCCCGCCTGCGTGCCCGCAGAGCCAGCCCCACCGGTGGTGATGGTGACATTGGCCGAATTCAGCGCTGTCACCAGGGTGTTGACGTTGATGACGCTGTCATCCCCCGTCGCCGTGGTGCCGGTGGAGTTGGAGGCCGTGCCACTGGAGATCGTGACGTTGTAGGGGTCGAGCAGCAGGTTGCCGAAGCCGCCGGGGCCGCGAAGGTCCGTGCGGCCTGTGTAGGAAAGAACCGCCTTGCCGGAGACTTCCGCCTCGCCGCCAATGCCTGCACCTGCGCCTTGCGCACTGATCAGCCCCGCGAAGGTGGTGAGGTCATCGGACCAGACCACCACCGTGCCACCGTTGCCGCTCTGCGTGGCGTCGGCGCGGATGATGCTGGCGGCATCAATGCTGGTGGTCTCGGCCCGCTGCGTGGTGCCCTTGCCCTGCCAGCCGCCGCCGATCTTCACCGTGCCGCCACCCTTGGCGCCCGAGGCATCAACTTGCGCGCCCTTCAGCGCCACCTTCTGGCCGGTGACCGTGATCTTGCCGCCCTTGCCGCTGGCGGACCTGGCCGCCGCCTTGCCGGAAACCGTGACCTTGCCGCCACTGCCCCCGCCGATCACGATCTCACCGTCGCGGCCCGAGATGCTGTTTGCCTCGACGGAGCCGGACAGGTTCACCGCATGGCGTGCCGCATTGCGGGCGGTGGCCGCCTTCATAACAACCGTGCCGCCTTCGGCGGAAATCTGCCCGCTGTTCTCAACCAGCGCGCCGTCGCCTTCCGCGCCCTCTGCCGTGGGCACCGCCACCTGAAGGAAGCCGTCGCCGGACAGGTCCAGCGTTGCCTGCTCGCCCGAGCCAAGCGCCACCTTGCCCATCGGCACGGCAATCAGCCCGTCATTGCGGACAGTGCCGCCGATCAGCGCCGCATAGCCGCCGCGCCCGATGGTGATCACGCCCTCGTTGCTGACCTTTGCCGACGATCCGTTGCCGGAGAACCGGTACTGCCCCTTGAGGAAATCCTCGTCCGACATGTCCAGCGTGGAAGCCACAAAGCCGCCGCCCGCCGTAACCCGGCCGGTCGGCGTGATGGTGATGCCATTGGGGTTGATCAGATAGACTTGACCATTGGCGTTGAGGGCACCGGCAATGGTGGAAGCGGTGGCGCCCGTGACACGGTTCAGGATCGCCGCAGAGGCACCCGGCTGAACGAAATTGACCGTATTGCCCTGCCCGATCGAGAAGCTGCCCCAGTTTACGATCGCCTGATTGCTACCCTGCGTCACCGTCATCACCGGCCCGCTGGAGCCGATTGAAACAGAACCGGCTGCAACCGAGCCATTCGTGGGCAGAATATTTTCCGCAAAGACAGGCGAAACACCGGAAACAACAAGCGACGCAGCCGTGACGCAAGCCGTCAATGCACTGAAATTGCATTTGTTAATATAGAAATACGAAGCAGAGGAAAGAAGAAGTCTCTTTGACGTACGATCTGCCACGCTTTCCCCCAGGACTAAAAATCCGAAAGATCCAATCTTGAGCACTGTTCGCGCAGATCTGGAAGAAAATCAAGAAGATGATCCGGCAAATCCAGGACCTTCACTCGCAGGGCATCCCAAGTTGTATTTTAACAACACATCTGCATAATCAACACCCATTGATATTGATAGATCAACGGTTGACCTGACCTGTACGGCCTCGGCCAGATTCCGTTGAGTCATACCCGTCGCGCGCTGGTCTCACACCGTCCCCCGCTCAACCAGAGTGACCGGGATCGACACGCGCCGGGATTCGGTGCCGCCGTCTTCTTCGGCCAGCAGCGTCAGAACGGCGGCCACCACATCCGGGGCGGATTGGCGGATAGTGGTGAGGTTGTGGGAGGACCAGGCAGCTTCCGGAATGTCGTCGAAGCCGATCACGGACACGTCCTGCGGCACGGATACGCCCATTTCAAACCGCGACGTGTTGAGAAAGCCGAGGGCCGTGCGGTCGGTGGCGGCGAAGACGCCGTCAATAGCTGGACCTGAACCCCTCAACAGGCTGCGGGCCGCTTCACATCCCGCTTCATAGTTGCCGCGTCCGGCCACCCAGCGTTCGCAGGCGATCCCCTCTTCGTCCAGCCGCTCCAGAAAGCCCGCCGCCCGCCGCCGCTGGCTGGGTGTGTCCGCCCCGGAGCGCACCACGCAGAGCCTCTGCCGCCCCGCCGCCAGCAGGCGCTCTGCCGCCAGCCGTCCGCCCATGCGGTCGTCGGTCTCGATGGCGCCTGCCTCTACGTCTTCCATGTGGCGGTTAATGAGGATCATGCGCTGGCGGGCGCGCAGGCACTGGTCGATCAGCTCACGCGGCGGCGCGCCGGAGAGCACGATCACCGCCCGCACCCTGTATTCCAGCACCAGATTGAGCAGCGCCGTCATGTCCTGCGACGAGGCATTGAGCAGCAGCGCATGCAGGCCCTGGCCAATCAGCGCGGCGCTCAGGTCATCCAGCAGCCCGGCCACATAAGGCTCGTAGAAGCGCGCGCCGACAATCGCCACCATGCTGGAGCGGGAGGTTTGCAGGTCCTTGGCCAGCCGGTTCACCCGGTAGCCCAGCTCGTCCGCCGCCCGCAGCACCTTTTCGCGCACTGCTGGCGAAACATAGGCATCCGGCGTGAAAGTGCGTGAAACGGCGGAGCGCGACACTCCGGCCAGCTTGGCCACCTCGGCTGCGGTCACGAAACCGGCCTTGCGCATTCACCTCTCCCCACCTGCTTGCCAACTGGCAGCCCTGCCGGATTGCAACCTCTGGCCCCGTCATAAAACCGAAGCATAACAGCTGTAATGTGCACACGTGTGCAGATCAAGTTTTATCTGTGATCAAGCGCATCAACCAACTGGAATTACTCAACTTTCAGGATCGGCACGTGGCTGGAATCGAACTGACGGATATTGCCAGGAGCTATGGCGGCAAGCGCGTGGTGGACGGGGTGTCCCTGACGGTCAACGACGGGGAATTCGTCGCCATTCTCGGTCCCTCCGGCTGCGGCAAGACCACGATGCTGCGGCTGATCGCGGGCTTCGAGACGCTGGAAGCGGGCTCCATCCGCCTGGGCGGGCGCGAGGTTGCCTCCCCTGCCGCCAGCCTGCCGCCGGAAAAGCGCAACATCGGCATCGTCTTCCAGAACTACGCCCTGTGGCCGCACATGAGCGTGGAAGAGAATGTCGGCTATGCGCTGAAGGTCGCCGGTGTCAGCTCTGCGGAGCGGGCACGCCGCTGCCGCGAGGCGCTGGCAACCGTGGGCATGGAAGCGCTTGGCACCCGCGCCCCGTCGGATCTTTCCGGCGGCCAGCGCCAGCGCGTCGCCCTTGCCCGCTGCCTTGCGGCCAATCCGTCCGTGATGCTGCTGGACGAGCCGCTGGCCAATCTCGACGTGCATCTGCGCGCTTCCATGGAGCGCGAGTTCCTCGACTTTCACCGCCGCACCGGCGCCAGCATGATCTACATCACCCACGACCAGTCCGAGGCCATGGCCCTCGCCAGCCGCATTGCGGTGATGGAGGCGGGCCGGGTGATGCAATTCGGCAAGCCGCGTGAGCTTTACCGCGAGCCGCAGAACGAAATGGTCGCCCGTTTCATCGGCGGCGGCCTGATCCTGCCGGGCACGGATGCCACGCCTTCGGGCCGCGCAGGCCATGCCATGGTGGATATTTTCGGCCACCGGCACGAGGTGCGCGCCCGCTCCGGCCAGCAGCAGCAGGCAGCGGTCAGCATCTGCGTGCATCCGGGCGAGCTGGCGCTTGCGCCCACACCGGAAGACGGTTTTGCCGCCACCATCACCCAGGTGATCTTCCGCGGCTCTCACACACAGGTGGATTTCCACCCGCACGCCATGCCGGACCTGCCGCTGACGCTGCAGGCCCCCGGCGACTTCGCGCTGCCTTCCGGCAGCATCATCCATGTCCGGGCCGAAGACGGCTGGATCATTCCGGATGCGGGCTGACATGCCCCGCCCGGCTTTTACCCCCAAAGACGACAGGACCTGACCATGCGCCTTCTTTCTGCACTTGCTCTCATGCTGATGGCCGGCACGGCTCACGCCGAAACGCTGGTACTCTACACCTCCCAGTCGCCGGAAATTGCCCAGCAGACGGTTGACGCCTTCAAGGCGAAGAACCCCGGCATCGACGTGGAATGGACCCGTAACGGCACCAGCCAGCTGATGAACGTGCTGCGCGCCGAAATCACCGCTGGCGACGTGAAGCCGGACGTGCTGCTGGTGGCCGACACCATCAACCTGGGCCAGCTCAAGGCCGAAGGCCGCCTGATGGCCTATCCGGAAGCCAAGGTGGAAGGCTATGACGCCAGCACCTATGACAAGGACAAGATGTTCTTCGGCACGAAGATCATGTCCACCGGCATTGCCTATAACACCCAGAACGCCAAGCCCGTCGAGACCTGGGGCGAGCTGCTGAGCAAGGACAACAAAGGCCAGATCGCCGTGCCGAGCCCGCTTTATTCGGGCGCCGCGCTCAACCACATGCACAGCGTCGTCAACGTGCCGGGCATCGGCTGGGAGTTCTACGAGGGCCTCGCCAAGCTCGATATCGCCCCGGAAGGCGGCAACGGTCCGGCCCTGAAGGCGGTCGCAGGCGGCATGGCCAAATATGCAATCGTCGTCGATGCGGACGTGATCCGCGCCAAGGCCAAGGGCTCGCCGGTGGACTTCATCTTCCCGAAGGATGGCGTCTCCTTCATCACCGAGCCGGTGGCCATCATGTCCACGGCCAAGAACGTGGATGCCGCCAAGGCTTTCGTCGATTTCCTGCTGTCGAAGGAAGGCCAGGAGCTGGTGGTGTCACAGGGCAACCTGCCGATCGACGCTGGCCTCACCCCGCCGGCCGGTTTCCCCAAGCTTGAGACCATCAAGCTGCTGCCGATGGATGCGGACAAGGCCGTCGAAACCGACGCTGCCGCCCGCGCCAAGTTCACCGAGATCTTCGGCGGCTGAGGCATGTCCGACATCACTCTTTCCGCTTCGGGGGGCGCCGTCTGGCGCTCCCTTGCGCTCGGACTGGCTGGTCCTTGGCGGGCTGGCCATTCTCGTGGGGCTGCTCTCCTTCGCCCCCTCGCCCGCCTCGCCGTGACCGGTCTTGCGCCGGACGGGGTGGTGGATATTGACCGCCTGTCTTCGCTCTATCTCAAGGGCCGGGTGCTGACGGCGGCGCTCAATTCGTTGCAGGTCGCGGTTCTGTCCTCGGTGATCGCGGTTGCCCTCGGCACGCTCGCGGCCATTCTCACCGTGCACACCAACATGCGCGGCAAGACGGCCTGGATCTTCTGCTTCGTGCTGCCGCTAATGATCCCGCCGCAGGTCACCGCCCTTGCCTGGGTGCAGGCCTTCTCGCCATCGAGCCCGCTTCTGGGTGCGCTCGGCCTTGCCCTGCCTGCGGGGGCAAGACACCCACTGTTTTCCGCCACCGGCATCATCCTGCTGCTGGGGCTTTACAATGCGCCGCTGGTGTTCCTGACCGTGCGCGCCACCTTGCGCCGCATTCCGCAGAACCTGGCGGAGGCTGCCCGCGCTGCGGGAGCTGGAAACCGGCGCATGCTCTTCACCATCCTCCTGCCGCTTGCCCGCTCCGGCATCATGGCCGGTGCCGCGCTCGCCTTCGTCTCGGCCATCGGCAATTTCGGCATTCAGGCGATGCTGGGCATCCCGGCCCGCTTCCCGACGCTGATCACCCTCATCTACCAGCAGCTCAACAGCTACGGCCCCTCGGCTCTGTCCGATATGGCTGCGCTCGCCCTGCTGCTCTCCGCCCTCACCGTGGCAGGCCTCGGCCTTGCCGGGTGGCTGTCCCGGCGCGGGGATCTGCGGGTCGATGGCCTCGGCCAGCCGGTCACCTTCTCCCTCGGCAGGGGCCGCATTGTTGCGGAAGCCGGGGCGTGGGTCTTCCTTGCGCTCACCCTGCTGCTGCCGCTCTCGGCCCTCGTCACCACGTCACTGGTCAGCGGCTTCGGGCAGGAGCTGACGCTCGCCAGCCTGACGCTGGAAAACTACGCCAATGCGCTGGTGCACCATGCCTCGATCCGGGAAGCCTTCCTGACGAGCTTCGGCCTGACGCTGACAGCCACTGTGCTGCTGGTGGGGATGGCGGTGTTCCTCGCCTATTTCCTCAGCTGGCACAAAGGCCCGCTCGTGCGGCTGGTGCAGCTGGCGGCGGAGCTGGCCTATGCGCTGCCGGGCATCGTGCTGGGCGTGGCCATGATCCTCTTCTTCCTGAGGCCCCTGCCCTTCATCAACGTCAGCATCTATGGCACGGTCTGGATCATTCTGGCTGCTTACCTCTCCAACTTCGTCGCCCTCGCGCTGCGTCCGGTGATGGGCGGCTTTGCCCAGATCGAGCGCTCGCTGGAAGAGGCGGGGCGTGTGGCAGGTGCCGGGTTCCTCGCCCGGATGAAGGACATCATCCTGCCCATGCTGGCCCCTTCGGCCATTGCCGGCGGCATCATCGTCTTCATGACGGCGCTGAACGAGATCCAGGTCTCCATCCTGCTCGTCTCCTCCGGCGCACGCACCATCGGGCCGATGATCGTCTTCCTTGAGGAAGGCGGCTCCTCGACGCTGGCGGCGGCAGTTGGCTGCCTGATGATCGTTGTCATTCTGCTGCTGATGGGCACCGCCTCGCTGTTCTCCTCCCGCCTGCCGAAGGGAGCCCTGCCTTGGCAGAACTGAAAATCATCAGCGGCACGGGCGGCAAGCTGCCTGCAGCCTTTTTGCTGGAAACCTGCGGCCGCCGCATTCTGTTTGACCTTGGCGAGGGGCCCGAACCCGGCGTTCTGCCGGATGTGAGCCGTGCAGGCCCTGTGGATGCCCTGTGCCTCTCCCATGCCCATCAGGACCATGCCGGCGCCTTGCAACTGCGGGCAAGGCTGGGCAGCCCGCCGGTCTTTGCCACAGCGGAAACCTTCGCGCAGATCCCGCAAGCGGTTCTGCCGCAGGCCTCGCGCCATCTGCTGCCGCTGGCCGGAACAGCGGAAGTGGCGGGTCTCACCATCACCACGGGCCGCAGCGGCCATGCGCCGGGCGGCATCTGGCTGCATGTAGCGGCGGACTGCGGCTTTCTCTACATGGGCGACTGGACGCCGGAGTCCGGCCTTCTCGCCTTCGACCCGCCGCCCCGCGCCGCCTGTCTCGTCACCGACGCTTCCTATGGCGACCGGGACACCAGCCTTGCAGACCAGATCAGCCTGATGGCCGATGCTGTGCGCGGCGGCGCGGTGCTGCCCGTTCCCGCCGCCGGGCGCGGGCCGGAGGTGGTGCTGGCGCTGGCCCGTCAGGGATTAAAGCCCCGCGCCTGCCCGGTGGTGCTGACGGAAATGATGGCTCTGGCGCGGAGAGCAACCGGCATCTGCCACCCCGGCACACGGGAAGAGCTGGCATCCCTTCTCGAAAGTGCCGGGCGCAGCGGGGCCTATCAGCCCACGGATGTGATCGTCAGCACCGAGGCGAATGCGGAATCCGGCCTTGCCGCCAGCCTGCTGGCACGGGCGGACGAGGGCTTCCGTTTCGTCTTTTCCAGCCACGTGCCCCCGGCACACCCGCCGCTGATCTTCTGGCGCAAGACAAGGCCGAATGGCTTGGCTGGAATGTGCATCCCCGCCTGCGCGACACGCTCTGGCTTGCGGACCACACCCGCGCCTGCCATGTGGTGCCAGCCTTTGCCGCGCCCGAAGCGATGCCGAAACTCTCTGCCGCCCTTGGCAAAAGGCTGCACACTGGCCGCAGCCTTGTCTTCGGGCCCGAACTTGACCTGCAATTAGGACCGGTGCAGCCGGTCAGGAGATGGATATGACCCGCATGCCCCCGCCAGCGCCCTTCTGCCCGAAGAAGAAGAGGACCGCCTGCCGGTGCTGTGTGAAGTGGCGAGCGGCCTCGGCCCCCACGGCGCCAGCCTCTTCATCGGCAACAAGGTGGCGGCGGATGATCCCGCCCTGCTGCTGGCCGAAGGCGTCACCTCCACCATGAACCTTGCGGTCAATGTGGAGATGGCTCCCCTCGCCCTTTCCGATGGCACCACCATCCGCCGCACCCACATCGGCCTCATCGACGGGCCGGGCAACGCGCCGCAGCATCTTCTGGCGGGCGTCATGGCGCTGCATGGCATGCTGACGCAGGACAGCCCCGGCAAGCCGCATTACCCGCCCCACCGGCGCGGCCATGTGCTGGTGCACTGCCGGGGCGGACGCAGCCGCTCGGCCACCGTCATTGCGCTGTATCTGCACCTCGCTCTGCCGGAACGCTTCCCGGATTTCGATGCTGCGATCAACCACGTGCGCCAGGTGCGCGGCCTTGGCACCAACCAGCCGCAACCGGCCATGCTGGCCCTCGCCCGCGACGCCCTCACCCACCTCTCTACCGGACTTCGCATCTTCGCACCTGCGAAGTTTTGAGGGCGGGGGGATTTGCGGGATGGGACGGGCTTTCGTTTCCCTTCCCTTGAGGGCAGTGTTTGCATTGCACGCACGGAGGAGGATCTGGCCTTCCTTTTGCCGCAGCGCCCCTCTCCCCCTTGAGGGGGAGATGTCAGCGCAAGCTGACAGAGGGGGTGGCAGCGCTTCAACACGGCCGAACCTCTCTTACAAGCGGACAGGCAATTACCCCCTCTGCCCCTCAAGGGGGAGAGGAACTGGAGCCTGACTGGCAGTCCGTTACAAATACTGCCCCTCAAGGAGGAAGGGGGCTGAAACGCTGTGCCCAGTCGCCCACACTGCAGGCTTTCCCTAAAACGTCTTCGGTTTCAGGCACGGTGTGTGCATCCGGACAAACGCCAGGCCTTGGCATCAGAATTGCCGGTACTGGTCCAGCAGCAGACCGTTCTCTTCCACCCAGGCATTGGAGCTTGCAAGGGCCGCAGCATTCTCCCGGAGCCAGATTTCCGCACGCTCCCGAGCCTGAGCTTTCGCCTCTGGCTTGCCGCGCCCGGCATCTTTGTGCCCGCCTGACTTGATCGCGTCCGTCATCAGACATCCCTCACGCCGTGATCCTGCGGGATTCATATATCTATCTGAAGCCAACTGCGGCTGTCGGGCAAGGTGACAATTTAGCCATCCCGGCACCGCCCTTCAGTTCCTCATAAACTTGACTATTAAATACAAGTATTATACCCGTGCACGAGGGGCTGCCGGATCATTGCAGATGCCGGTTCCGATTTTCCCGCCGCGTCTGCGGCATGGGGTTCTTGAAGCGCATGCCGTCAGATCAGGATCAAATTGCCGCGCTGTACCTGTCCGAACGGGACCGGCTGCAACGGCAGATCAACCGCAGGGTTGGCTGCACGGCGACGGCCTGCGATCTGGTGCAGGACATTTTCATGCGCTTGTGGGAGCGCATGCCCCTGCGCTGCTGCGGAGATCCGGCCTATCTCACCCGCTGCGCCCGCAATGCCGCTGTGGACCATCTGCGCGCCGAAAAGACCCGCCGCACCTTCGTGGACGGCCTGCTTCCGGACCAGTATGCCCCCGCCCCCGCCACACCTCAGGACATTTTGCAGGCGCGTCAGGGGCTGACGGGCGTTGATGCGGCGCTGGCCGCCCTGCCGGAGCGCACGCGCCACGTCTTCCTGCTCAACCGCATTCATGGCAGAACCTTTGCCGAGATCGCCGCAGTGATGGAAATTTCCGAGCGCATGGTGGCAAAGCACATGGCCCGCGCCATGGCCGCCTGCCAGAGCTGCCTTGCTGCGGATTGAGCGGACGCGAAAGAACGCCGATGAGCCCTGCCCCTCCCACTCCGCCCGGCGAAGGCCCGGCCCATCGCACGGCACGGGACATTGAAGCCGAGGCCCGCGCCTGGTTCGTGGATCTGCTACAAACGCCGACCGCCCGCAAACGCGCCGAATTTGAAGCCTGGCGGCAGGCCGACAGCGCCCATGCCGAGGCCTTCCGCACCATCGCGCAGGCCTGGGAAGCTGCCGAAGCGCCGGGACGGCGGCTGGCGGAAGCCGAAGGCGAGGCGCTGGAACGCTATCTGCAGGCGATGGATGCCCGCAAGGCGCGGCGCCGGACAACACAGCGCCTCACGGGGCTGGCTCTGGCCCTGCTGGCGGTTCTGGGCGGGGCCATCTGGCTGGAGCGGCCGGAGCTTTTCGAGGACATGCGCGCCGATTACGTCAGCCCGCGCGGCAGCCGCACCACCATCACCCTTTCCGATGGCTCTTCCGTACTGCTGGATGCCGGCAGCGCGCTGGCCGAGGATTTCACGCCCGGCGAAAGGCGCGTGCGCCTGTTGCGCGGCACGGCCTTTTTCGATGTGGTGCGGAATGAGGCCCGCCCCTTCACGGTGGACGCCGCAGGCGCCGGCATCACGGTTCTGGGCACCCGTTTCGACGTGCGCCTGCAGGATGGCGGGGGCACCGTCACGCTGGATCACGGCAGCGTTTCCGTCACCGCCGAAGGCGCTGAGGCCGTGCTAAAACCGGGCGAGCAGGTGGACTTCGGGGAAAAGGGCGTCTCTGCGCCCCGCCCTGTGGATCTTGACGAGACACTGGCCTGGCGGAACGGGCGTTTCGTCTTCTACCGCGCCAGCCTCGGTTCGGTGTTGCAGGAAATCGGCCGCTACCGGCAGGGACGGATTCTCGTCACCTCCGATGCACTGGCCGGGGAACTGGTCAGCGGCAGCTTCTCGCTGGACGATACGGACGCAGCCCTCGCCGCCCTGCAATCCTCCGTCGGCTTCCGCATCACCTCAGTCGCGGGCCGGCTGACGGTGATCTCGCGGTAGATTGAGCCAGCCTTCATGGCGGCCTGAGTATGGAGGCGGGTGGAATTGACGAAACGGCTGGCTCCCGGCCAGAGCACGCCTCTCCGCCGCAAACACATTTCACCGCTCTGGAAATGAGTGGTTCCCGGATCTCCGCTTCGCTCCGTCCGGGACGACGCAGTGTGTGTGGCGGGGCAGCGCCCTCTCATCTGCCGCTGATCCGTCCCAACGCCGCCTCAAAAAATCAAAAAACGCATCCCGCCGGTTCATGAACCGCGCCGCTCATCCGTGAAGAGGATAGAGACACGGCAGGAAGGGGGCTTCCGCCGTGCAAAAGCCTTGAAAATTAAGGACAGGTAACATGGCGTTGAACGGGTTGGGCAAGTCGGGCGGACTGCGGCGGACGGGACTTCTTCTGGCGGCAACACTTCTGACCCCGGTGGCCATCATGACGGCGGGAACCGCAGAGGTGCGGGCGCAGGCCACGAGCCAGCAGTTCAGCTTCAACATTGCCGCCAAGCCGGTGCCGCAGGCCGTCAATGACATTGGCCGCATTACCGGGCTTGCCGTGGTCGTGCGCGAGAACCAGGCCATCACCCGCTCGGGCAACCCGGTGCGCGGCTCCATGACGGCTGCCGAAGCCCTGTCGCGCCTGTTGCAGGGCACCGGCCTTTCCTACCGCTTCAGCAACCCCGGCACGGTGCAGGTCTATGACCCTGCCGCAGCAGACGCAGGCACCAGCGCCACCGCCACCAGCGGCACCACACTGGACAAGATCCAGCTGCAGGGCGACACCAACGGCGCCACGACCTTCGTCGCCACCAACGTGACCGGCGCCACCAAGATGGACGCGCCGCTCATCGAGGTGCCGCAGTCCGTGTCCGTCGTCGGCCGCAAGCAGATGGAAACACAGAACGCCCAGAGCGTGACCGAAGTTCTGCGCTATGTGCCGGGCGTCGCCATCGAAACCTATGGCCCGGACCCCAAGGGCTATGACTGGATCATGATGCGCGGCTTCAATGCGCAGGCCACCAGCTCCTACATGGACGGGCTGCGTCAGGTTTCCAGCAGCTACAGCTTCTTCCGCACCGACCCTTACCAGCTGGACTCCGTTGAAGTGCTGCGCGGCCCTCCTCCGCGCTCTTCGGCCAGAGCGATGCGGGCGGCGTGGTCAACAAGACCAGCAAGAAGCCGACGGAAGAAGTCATCCGCCAGATCGCGTTCGACTATGGCAGCCATGACCGCAAGCAGGCTCAGTTTGACCTGAGCGGCCCGCTGAATGAAGACAAGACGGTGCTTTACCGCGTCATCGGCACGGCGCGTGATGCCAACACCCAGTTCAAGTATTCCGACGGCTCGAAGATCGGCGATGACCGGCTGATGATCGCCCCGGCGATCACCTGGAAGCCCAGCACGGACACCAGCCTGACCCTGAGCGGGCAAGTGCTGCGCGACGAGAGCGGCGGCACCATCATGCTGTTCACGCCGACGAACATCCTGCTGGGTGACCCGAACTTCAACCAGAGCGAACAGCAGCAGCAGACCATCGGCTACGAATTCGCGCATCGCTTCAACGACACATGGTCGGTGAAGCAGAATGTGCGCTACGGCCACACGGACTTCCTGCTCGACAACCTGTTCCTCTCGGGCATGAATTCCTCCGGCGTCACCCGCATCGCCCGCCGCTTTGACGAAAGCTTCGATGCCTTCACCGCCGACAATCAGGTGCTCGCGAAGTTCGACACCGGCCCTGCCTCCCATCAGGCGCTGATGGGCATCGACTACAGCTGGTCCGATGCGGATGTGAAGCGTTTCCAGGGGCTTGCCCCGAGCCTCAATCCGTTCAGGCCTGTCTATGGCGTGAACGTGCCGGTGCCCACCGCTGCCTTCATCAACTATTCCGAACGTTACCACCAGACTGGCCTCTACGTGCAGGACCAGATCAAGTTCGGCAATGGCTTCATCGCCACGCTTGGCGGGCGCTATGACTGGCTGAGCATGGACACCCACAACCGGCTGAACAGCACGACGACAAAGCTGGATGTCGGCCAGTTCTCCGGCCGTGCAGGCCTCAGCTATGTCACCGCCTTCGGCCTGGTGCCCTATGTCAGCTTCTCCCAGTCCTTCGTGCCGAATGGCGGCGTGGATGCGAGCGGCAATACCTTTGATCCCTCGCAGGGCAACCAGTGGGAAGCAGGCATCAAGTATCAGCCGCAGGGCTTTGACGGCCTCTTCACCGCCGCCTATTTCGACATCACCAAGAACAACGTGCTGAACTACCTCTCCAACGGCACTGCGGTGGCCACCGGCGAAATCCAGTCACGCGGTGTCGAGCTGGAAGCCCGGTTCAACGTCACCCGCAACTGGGATTTCACCGCCTCCTACACCTACACGAAGGCGGAAATCACCAAGGATGCGGCCTCCGGCAACGTCGGCAAGCGGCCCATGCTGGTGCCCGAGCATCAGGCCTCCGGCTGGCTGAACTACACCTTCACCTCCGGCGTGCTGGAAGGCGCATCGCTGGGCGCGGGCATCCGCCACGTGGGAGATGTGTTCGGCAACAACGCCAACACCTTCAGCGTGCCGAGCCGCACCCTGTTTGATGCCGGGGCGAGCTACCGCGTCAACGAGCACGCCAAGCTGCAGATCAACGCCACCAACCTGTTCGACAAGAAGTACTACACCACCTGCGACGCCAGCTATTCCTGCTATCAGGGCGACCGGCGCACGGTGATGGGCCGTCTGACCGTCGATTTCTGAGAAAGGCGCCCCTGCCGGATGACACTCCGGCGGGGGCTCATTGCATGCCGGACAGACGCACGCTGCTCAAAAGCGCCCTTGCCGCCGCCCTGCTGCCCTTTGCCGGACCGCCCCTCCGCGCAGATGGCAGGCGGCGGATTGCGGCTATCGACTGGGCAGCCGCCGAATCCCTCATGGCCCTTGGCCTGCCGCCGCTGGCCGTGGCCGACACTGGATATTTCAACCAGCGCATGCCGCAGGCCCTGCCGCCGGAAACGCAGGACATCGGCCCCTTCTGGGCCGTCAATCTGGAACTTCTCGACCGGCTGCGGCCCGACCTCATCTTCCTGGGTGCGCCGAGCCTGTTCATGACGCCGCTTCTCAAGGACATTGCACCGGTGGAAGTGGTGGCCGAGGGTGACAGCGGCGGGCGCTCTGCCGCCATCCTGTTCCAATGCGCCGCAGCCGCAGGCCTGCCGGACACCGCCGCAAGCGCGCTGCTGGCCCGGATTGCCAAAGAAACCCGCGCCCTTGCCGCCAATCTTGCGGAAACCCTTCCCGATGCCCCGCCGGTCTGCGTCCTCCTGCCCGACCAGAGCGGCGGGCGCGCCACGATCTACGGCAAGGGCAGCATGCCGGACACGGTGCTGACGCGCCTCGGGCTCCGCAACGGCTGGACGGGACCGGTCAATGCCAGCGGCTTCACGCAGGCCGGGATGGACCGGCTGATGCCGCAGGAAGATACGATCCTGATCCAGATCACCATCCCCTCGCTGGACGCCCAGACCGAACGGGCACTCGGCAACAGCCAGATCTGGCAGCAGCTTCCCGCCGTGCGGCAGGGGCGGCTGGCACGCATCAGCCAGTTTTATCCCTTTGGCGGCTGCCTGTCGGAGCTGCATCTCGCCCGCTCCGTTGCAAAGGCCGTTCTGGACCTGACGCGGGAGAGAAAATCCTGATGCCCGCCGCCGGCCTTTCCGCTGATATGCCGCCCCGTACTGTCCATCGTGCAGTCCTTCGTGCAGCTCTCCTCACCGGTCTGCTGGCCGCGCCTGCACTGGTGCTAGCGGGACTGGCCATCACCGGCACCTCCGATCCGCTGATCCTCACCTACAGCCTTCTGCCGCGCATTGTGGCGGCGCTGGTGGCCGGGGCGCTGCTGGGGCTGGGCGGGGCCGTGTTCCAGCGCGTCTTCAACAATCCCCTCGCCGAGCCGTCGCTGCTGGGCATCACCGGCGGGGCAGCCCTGTGCATGGCCGCAACGCTGGTGCTGGCGCCCGTCCTGTGGTCGCAGGGCTATCAGATTGTGGCGCTGGCCGGGGCGGGACTGGCCCTTGCCGCCGTGCTCGCCATTGCCTGGGGGCCTCATCTCAATTCGCAGAAGCTGGTGCTCGCCGGGGTGATGGTGAACCTTCTGTGCAATGCGGCCTATTCGCTGCTGGTGCTGTTCAACCACGACTTTCTCAGCAACCTTCTGACCTGGCAGGCCGGATCGCTGCAACAGAACGGCTGGGCCGCGCCGCTGCGGCTCACGGTTCTGGCGCTTCTCGCCATCATCCCCCTGTGGCTGCTGGAACGGCCCTTGCGGCTGCTGGCTCTGGGCGATGCCGGGGCCACAAGCCTTGGCTTGCCGGTGCGCATGGTCAAGCTGCTGATGCTGGGCCTCGTTTCCTGCCTCGCCGCCTGCGTGACGGCGGAATTCGGCCAGATCGGTCTCATCGGCCTGGCCGCCCCGGCCCTTGCGCGGGCCATCCGCCAGCGGGCGAACCCCGGCATTGCCACCTCCGCTCTCACCGGCGCGCTGCTGCTGCTCACAGCCGACCAGTGCATGCGGCTGCTGGCACCCTTTGCCGGAGATCTGCCCGTGGGCGCGGCGGCAGGGCTCTTTGCAGGCCCCCTGCTCGTGTTCCTCGCCCGCCGTGTCTCCGGCAGCGTGCCGTTGAACTTTCAGCTGCAGGCACCGCAGCGCAAGGCGGGCGCGCGCCTCCTGCTGCTGCTGGGCCTTGCCCTGACCCTGGCCTTTGCCGCCGCCCTTGTGATGGGCCGCGTGCCCGGCGGCTGGTCCCTTGCGCTGGACGGCGGGGAGCTCGCCCGCATCTGGCAATGGCGCCTGCCGCCGCTGCTCGGCTCGGCCAGTGCGGGCCTCTGCCTTGCCCTCGCGGGCCTGCTGCTGCAACGGCTGCTGCGCAATCCGCTGGCAAGCCCGGACCTGCTCGGCATCGGCCATGGCGCAGGCCTTGCGCTGGCGCTGGCGCTCGTCATCCTGCCCGCCGCCAGCGCCCCGGCGAAGCTTGCCGTAACGCTGACCGGCGCGGGGCTCGCCATGCTGGCGGTGACACTCCTTGCCCTGCGCAGCCGCTTTGATCCGGCACGCATGCTGCTGATTGGTGCAGGCATCGCCAGCACCGCCAATGCCCTGCTTGTGCTGGTGATGGCGGGCGGCGGCCAGCGGGGGCGGCGCTGCTCGGCTGGTTCTCCGGCATCACCTCGTCCACCAGCCTGCCGGTGGCCGTGGCTGCCGCTCTCACCGGCTGTGCCTGCCTTGCAGGCAGCCTGCTGCTCAGCCGCAGGGTCGATCTGGTGGCACTGGGAGAGCCTGCCGCCATCAGCCTCGGCGTGTCCGTGCGCCGCACCCGCATCATCGGCCTGACGCTCGCAGCCCTTGCCACCGCCGCCGGAACGCTCGTCACCGGCCCCGTCAGCTTCATCGGCATTCTGGTGCCGCATCTCGTCACACGCCTTGGCTTCCGGGGCACAGCCAGCGCCAGCATCGCCTGCGGCCTCACCGGCGCACTGCTGATGACGCTGGCCGAATGGGCCAGCCAGACGCTTGTCTGGCCCTGGCCCCTCTCCCCGGCCTCCTCGCCGCCCTCCTAGGCGGCCCGTACTTTCTCTGGCTCCTGCGGCGCTAGGCTTTACGCGCACCACCCCGGCATCAACTGCGCACCGGCAGAAAACAGGTGGCTCGGTTTGTCTGAACAGTTTCGAGCGTTTGGTTAGTTGGATTTCCGCCTCGATTATACCACCACCATCATCGGCGTCAGCGCGTTGAAGCAGGCGTGATCCGGTATCTGCCGGTCAAAGGATGAATGAGGGCGCCGGCTTGCGCAGGAGGTAGGGATAGACCTTGTGCCCCGGCGCTGGTTTCGACGTGTTCGGGCGACGGTAAATCGCCTCGGTACCCATCCTCTTCATCAGAGTGGCGGCGGTGCGGCGCCTACGAAACCCCGTAGGCGCCCAGTTTCCCACTGACTGTACCGCCGTCAAACCAAGTGCCTATTCGCTTACGCGGATCACAATATCGTCGCCATAGAGGCTGATTTGTTCTGTCCCCGGCCTTGTGGCAGTGAACAGAATGGCCCTTGCGGCAACCCGTCCACCGCATTGACGACTATGCCGCGTGCCTACGCCGCCATCTGTCAGCGTTCCCGTGACCAGCTCCGGCAATAGGAGCTTGGCGCTTTCCCATGTCGGAGCCTCATCACATTCGTTGCCTCGCGCGCCGTGGATGATGGCCGAGATCCCCGACCTTGATGGAAACGTGCCGAACATACTCCGCCACAATCCCTTCATAGCTGGCGACCGGATCGGCTACTTCGTCTGACGGGTTGGAGGGAAGCACAAGCGCAGTTGCTGCCAACGCACCAGCCACGATCACGCCGCCCACCATAAACGGCCACCGTGATTTTCGTGCTTTCCTGACGGGTTCGTTTGTCGCGTCCGCACCGGCAATGTCAGTGTCGCCGGGCTTCACCTTAGCCTGACTATAGAGGCGGCTCCATACTTGTCGCAGAGCTTCGTCCCGATCGACCTTGAGGATTTTGCCGAGCAGGATGAAGTTCTTCCGTTGCGGGATGTGTACCCCGTGCCGCCAGTTCCGCAGATTTTTCACCGCCGTATCGAAAGCCGCTTGTGTCCGGTTGCCGCTTGCCGCGCACAACGCATCAGCCAGTGCCATGTTGTCCGGATAGCCCTGTTCCGTACACAGCCCATCCAGCAGCTCGTGCCAGTGCCCGTAGGTTGCCCAGTCCCGCGTCATCCCCATCTTGCCCCCCAAACCAGCCAGCAAGCAACATAGCGTCATGCCTTTGATCTTGTAAGACAATTCTGCCATTTTTTCCGTGACTTCGGTTTCTTCCACGAATACCCGCTGACCATTCCCGCGAAGCAGACTATGGGAATCGTATTCCGATCCGGCAGGGCAGGATGTGGGGCGGGAGCACCGGCCTTACGACTAGGCCCTGCCCATCACGAGCTTGGACGGGATTGCATGACCTCGATTAGCCTTCGATCAGCAGCACGCCTCATTTGCGCACCGGCTTTGCTTGTTGCGCTTTCTTCGCCCGCATTGGCCCAAGCATCGGGAGGCTTTTTGCCGATGCCGATTCTGAATCTGCTTTCATATGTGGTGCTTCTTGGCTTTGCTGTGATCGCCGTTGTCCGGTGGCGCAAAAGGCGACGGCCCGCAAATCTTACACTCGACCCTGCCGCAGTCGATGAAGGCTTTACCATCACGCCAGGCACCGATGGTAAGTCGATTGAGTATTCTATCGGCGGATCGGGCATCGGCATCGGCGCTTGGGTAGGCTTTGTTCTCGGGGGACTGTTCTTCGGAACATTGCTCACGATGATACTCGCCTTAAGCTACAAATTGAACGACGCTGCTTCATTGCGCAGTTTTCTGCTGATGATGGGCATTGCCCTTGGTGCCGCTTTCCTGTGGGACCGTGCGAGGAAACAGAAATTTGTGTTCAAGATCACGGAAGGCGGCGTTCACGCGCCTGACGGCCGGCACTATGCCAAGGCTGACATTTCCGAAATTCTGATCCGAAACCAAGGCTCAACAGCGCATAGCGCCCCGCCTCAATCTACGACGGCCGTGGTTGGAACCGGCGTGACAGGTGTGGCCATGATGGGCGCATCCGCCATGAGCAACGTCTCGGCGGGGGTCGGAAATGCCATCGGGCAGTCCGTGGCACAATCTCTTGCCAAGCGCGGCAACGAGGTCTGCATTCGCCACGGACGCAAGGTTATCCCGCTCGCCAAATATCTCCGCGAGGACGATGCAATCGCCTTGTTCAACAAGGTGCGCGAGCAGCTTTAGCCGCCACGCCGAATGCTCCCTCCCTATCGCCAGTTCAACAAAGAAGACCGGAAAGGACTAACTATGCCAATCAAAAAATTCGGGACACTGGCTATCACCGCTGTCGCCGCCGCCGCACTGGCCGCTTGCTCGACCACGGGCGACGGTGCGGGTACGGCACCCACCCCTAAACAGCCGTTTGACGTTGCGAGTGTCAGCATCAGCCCCATGACCAAGGCCAATCTGTGCCGTCAGCTCGGTGGACAGGGGCAGGCCCCGACCGTGACCATCAAGCACACCGCCGCAGCAGGCGTTCCAATCCGTTTGCACTTGCAGGACAAGTTGAGCGACGGCAGCACGTTCAATCACCACAGCACACGCGTCACGTCGGATGGCTCAGGCACGACGGTCGTGAACTATGCCTTCCTGCCGCCATGCAACACGACGGGCGGACGCCTCAATTCGGATTATCAGCTCACCGTCGAAGCGGGCGGCAAGTCGAGCGTCACACCTTGGGCACGCTTTAATTCCGCATCGCGGACAATCCAGTAACGGGGATGCAAGCAGGATGACACAGGCAACACCATTAATTGGCGCGGCTTTGGCCGTCCTGCTTGCTCTCTCAAACACGGCGGCAGCACAGACTCCGCCGCCGTGGTCCGCAATCCGTTATCCGGCGATGGGTAACGGAAGCGCGGCCTGCACCCATCTTGGCGATCAGGGCGACGTGTTCTGCTTTGGCTTGCGCTGCACGGCCGGGAACACACCCGAATGGTTCACCCATCAGGTCGGCGGGGATTCCGTTGAGGGTGAGGTTCGCGTCAACCTCATCGTGGACGGCAAGAACCACATGACCTTGTTCATGCAGCAGGGAGAAACCCCACAAGGCGAATGGTCGTTTAACGCATCCTACGATGCAACCCGTGACCGTTCAGCGGTCGATCAGCTCAAGGCGGGTTCCGGCCTCTATATTCTGGTCGGCGGGGCAACGGGCGCACAGCTTTCCTTGCGCGGTTCCGCCCGCGAGATTGAGCGGGTTGTCGCCATGTGTCCGGTAGGGGGACAGACCGATGCCTTGGCGGTCAATCCCAAGGCAACAGAATTGGCGGTGACGGCAGATCAGTTGCCCACACCCGTACGTCAAGAAATCAATCAGATTGCCGCGATGTGCGGGAATGCCTTCAAGACCGTAGGGCGGAGCCCGCAGGCGCTATTGGCCGAGGATATCGACGGCGACGGCACCTATGACTTCCTGCTCGATCACGCGCAATTCTGCCCCGATGCCATACTGACCATGTGCGGCGCGTCCCATTGCCCACTAACCCTGTTCGTATCAGCCAAGGGCGCATGGCGGCGGTTCGACTACATCTTGCAGGGCTACAAGGAATTTACTGCCCAAGGCTTTCTGTTCCAGTGCAGCGACTCCGCTCGCAAGGCAGGTGTGTTCATGGAAGACGGCAAGCTCATCAAACGGAACTGCCAATAACCGGCATGGGGCTTCTCGTTGTGAACGCGATCACCACTGCCACAGTCACATTGCTTCTGATGGAGGCGCCATACTGTTCATGATCGCCCGCGTCATGCGCGATGCCTTGCATGAACACCGGCTCATCGGGAGCTGGTCAAGCCCGTGCGGCGCCTGAGCATTTTCAAGGCGTGATGCGTGAGCATCAAAAGCCTTGGCATAAGGTCCTGCCTCTGGTCCGAAAGCTCCAGCGTACCGGGTGCCACCGCCGCCGGAACGCTCGTCACCGGTCCCGTCAGCTTCATCGGCATTCTCGTGCCGCATCTCGTCACGCGCCTTGGCTTCCGTGGCACGGCCAGCCAGACCCTCGCCTGGCCGTGGCCCCTCTCCCCGGCCTCCTCGCCGCCCTCCTAGGCGGCCCGTGCTTTCTCTGGCTCCTGCGGCGGCAGACGGCGCAGGGGTGAGGCGCTCCTGCACGCTTGCGCAGGCATCGGAAGTTTAATATAGAACGGTTGTCCGTTTTATATGAGAAAGCCATGCCCCGCATCAGTCAGGACAAGCTTGAAGACCGCCGCCAGCAGATCCGTGCGGCGGCGGCGCGCTGTTTTGCCCGCAAGGGCATTCAGGCCACCACCATGCGCGAGATTTTCGCCGAAGCGGGCCTCAGCGCCGGTGCCGTCTACAATTACTACAAGACCAAGGACGAGCTGATTGCCGACGGCATCACCGCCAGCACGGATGAAAGCGCGGATGCGATCACGGCGGCCGCTGCGGTGTTGAGCTTTGATGAGGTCATCGGCCAGTTCCTGGCCGATCTGAAGGCCGCAGCCAGCGACGGCCGCGCCCGTGCAACACCGATGATCCATGCCGAGGTGGCGGTGCGGCCGGACTTGCTGAAGGTGTTTCAGCAAGGGCGCAGCCGGATCCGTGATGCCCTGCGCGATCAGCTGGCGCGCACAAGGCCGGATCTGTCACCGCAGGAGACCGGAACACTCGCCGGTTTCGTCCTCGCCTTCTATCAGGGCCTCGTGTCGGAAGCAGCCCTCGACAGCCTGCCGGATCTTGAGGCCATGCACGGCATCATCCGGCTGGTCCTGACCCACTACGGACGAGCACCGGAAACACCCCGCTCCCCCAACCTTCAGCAGAAGGATAAAGACCATGAACCCCGTCCACATCACCAAGCACACGCAAGCTGGTCCGGACCGGCACATCCGCATTCCCGGCCGCCTTGCCCTGCTGGCCACGCGCCTGATGCCCGCCTCTGCGCGGCGCGCCTTGACGGAAAAAGGCCTCAACCTGCCCGCACTCGGCACCGCCCTGCGCCAGAATGCGCCCTTCGATTGCGTGCTGGAAGTTCACGAGCACAAGGTCCCCACCACCGTGCGGATCAGCACCGGCAGCTAGGCGGCCGGTCACGCTGCCTGTCTCTATTCGGCCAGGCATTCCCGGGCGTGCCTCTTGCGGGTTGCCACATGCCGGTTTTCCGACAGCGAGACCGCGCGGCGCAATGCCTGGGACGCACTCCTGGGACGGTCCATCCGGCGCGCAAGCGCCGCCCACAGACGGTAGATCCCGGGTTCCTGCCATCGCTCGCCGGTCTGCCGGATGAGTTTCAGAGCCGATACGAGTGCCTGCAACCCCTTGGACGGCTCTCCGCACAGGCCCGCCGCTTCCGCATATAGCGCCAGTCCATAGGGGCGGGTCAGGTTCACATGCATGGCCTCATACGCCCTCAAACCTGCTGTGAGCTGCTGCAACCCTCCCGGATCACCAAGAGCCACCTGAGCCCAACCGGCGAGCATGTCGCCAGACGGCCGCCAGAACGGAATGTCTGCGGCGTTGCAGATGCCGACAAGGGCATTTGCCCGCTCCAGAACGCAGTCCGGTTCACCACGCTCACGGGCGATCAGCGCGCCTGCCCAGAGCATCTGCGCCTGTCCAAATGGTTGTTCCAAAGCCGTGGTGAGGTCCATGCCCTCGGCAAAATGCCGCTCCGCAAGGCTGTCCTGACCGAGCAATTGATGGACGCAGGCAGCATATTGATGGCACACGACACCGGGATCTTCACCGAAGAGAACCATTGCTTCGGCGCCCAGATCTGGATCATAGGCGCTGCACACGGCCTCGATGTGCGGCAGGCACGCAGCAAGATCGCCTCGAAAGAACCGCGTTTGCCCAACCGCGTTGTGCGCCACCATGGCATGGAGCGCGGGAGCCCCGCCGATCAGATCATCAAGGCCCTGCGCCAGGTCCGTGGCTGCCGCAAGATCGGCCCTGGTCAAATGGTGGTTCCACAGGCCTGCGAGCGCTGGAACAATCGCCGCCGGATCATTCGTCTTGCCCGAAAGCGCCGCAGCCCGCTCGTAAACATCGCGCAGTTCCGCCGTCGTGAAGTGATCACTCAAGATCAGCGCGGCCCCGAGACCCAGCAGCGTGCGGCACTCCAGCGTGCGCAGTCCGGCATCCTTGTCACAGACTCCAAAGGACACCAGCGCCTTGCGCAACTGTTCCGCCGCATCCGCAACCGCTCCGCGTTTCAAAGCCGTCAGGCCTGACAGTCCACGATAAATGGCAGCCCGCTTCCAGTCCGCCGCACGCTCGAAATGATCGGCAAGGGTCGAGCTGATCTCCTCACTTCGTGCCCCGAACGCAGCTTCAAGGCGGCTGCCGATCCGCTCGTGCAATCCCTGCCGGTTTGCCGCAGGAATGCTCTCGTAAAGCGCTTCATGGTAAAGCGCATGCCTGAAGACGTATCGCGTTGCCTCGGTTCCGTCCGGCAAGGTCATGTCGCCCGCCCGTTCGATGAACCGCCTGACACCCGCCAGACGGTCGAGAGCCGTTTCGATCTCTTCGACGTCCCGGCGGTCCTCGCTCAACATGGCCGCGGAGAAGTGGCTTCCCGCGACGCTGGCAACTTCGAGGATTTTCCGCTCGTGGTCATCCAGCCTGAGGATCTCGCCAGAGATGAAGCTGCGCGTGCCGGACGAGATCGCCGCGACAAGGGTTTCAACAGTCTCCGTGCCGGACAATGGGCCGGTCCCGAATTTCACCGCCTCGTTCCGGCGCCATTGATCGATAACCGCATCGACGAGAATGGCATGGCCTTCCGTTCTTCGCGTCAGCTCTTCGCAAAGGGCGGCAGGCAGCCTCTTGTCAGGAAAGCGCCGGCTCAGGAAATCGGCGACGGCGGGCTGATCCAGCCCTTCGAGCGTCATCAGCTCCAGACCGGGCAGGCGCTGGAGGTAGTGCAGGGTTGTTTGAAGGTCGCCGGATTTATCCAGCTCATCGAACCGGTACGTGCCCAGCACAAGCACCTTCGCAGGGCCGGGACGTTGCGCCCAGGAGAGAAGCCAGGCAAGCGTGCTCTGGTCGGCCCAGTGCAGATCCTCCAGAATGAGGACACATGGCTGCCGCTGAGAAAAGCGCTCCAGAAACGCTGTGAACTCCCGCAGCAGGGAGTCGGGCCGGGCATCGATCAGGTTCGCGGACGGGGCAGCCGGACGGCCCGCAGCACGCAAGACCGGGATCATGTCCCGCCAGGACGGGGCAACAGCTTCAAGCAGCCGCAGGAGCTGCCCTCGTGAGGGCCCGTCCGCAAGCTGGGTGACGATCTCGATCAGGGGGCCATAGGGTTCCCTGGCGCCGGGATGAGGAATGCACTGGCCGCGCCCCGTCCAGAAGACCGCCGTGCGGGGCAATCTTGCACAAAACGCTTCCACGAGCCGTGTTTTGCCGGCCCCGGCTTCCCCGGCCACAAGGACTGCCGTCCGTTTGCCGCGCCGCGCAGCGGCCGCGCAATCGGCAAGCCTCTGAAGCTCCCTTTCCCGGCCCACGCACAGTTGCTCGGTGTCCAGGGTGTCCGTGCCGTTGTTCAGAAGCGTGAGTTTGCCAGCAAGGCGATAGCCCTGCCGGCCAACCGTCTCGATGAATTCGGATGTTCCGGCCGTGTCTGCAAGAAGACGTCTGAGCTCGCGGACACACTGCTTCGGCCCGGTCTCGCGCCCATGCTGCTGTCCCCAGACCGCGTTCCTCAGTTCGTTCTGGCTGACGACCTCTCCCTGCCGCGCATGAAGCTCCATCAGCAGTGCCAGAGTCTTGGGCCGCAACCGAACGGCCTCCCCGTCAAGCAACAGCTCGCCTCGGGCAATATCTAGTTCAATCTTCGGCACAGAAACGCAGATTCCGATGTTCAGGTAAGGCAGAATATATGCGCCTTGAAGGCGAATTTCACTGATTCAAAAACAGCATATACCAATTTTGCACCGTTGCAGACTGTGCCTGCTCCGAAGCTTTTCCTAAACCCGTCCTCATGAAACATGCAACTGCGGTGCTCTGCGATCACAAGCCTGCCCCGGTTGCTGCCAGGAGGAGGAGTATCCGGCTTGAAGACGACCGTCAAAAAAGGCCCTCTGACCGCCAGGACCCAGCGATTGCTCACAGCTCTTCTGGTGTCAGCCAGCGGCACGTCCGGTGCCTTGTCCGCCGTGACATGTGTTGAAGGCCTCGACAAAATCGTGACCGGGACGGCGCGCGAGGCGCCTCAGGACAAGCCCATATCCGGCACGCTTGCCACCAGGCTGGACGAAGCCGTGAAGTCTGCGCTTCCTCTCGCAGCGGCACCCGGTTTCATTGTCGGCGTCCAGACGCCTGACGGAATCTGGAAGAAGGGCTATGGCGTCTCCGATCCCGCAACGGGCTCCCCGATGGAGCCGGGCATGCACACCCGTATCGGGTCTGTGACAAAGACATTCACGGGCACGATTATCCTGCAACTGGCAGAGGCAGGCCGTCTTTCTCTGGACGACACAATCGGCATGTATGTCGAGGGCGTTCCGAACGGAGACAGGATCACCCTGCGCCAGCTTGCAAACATGACAAGCGGAGTGGCGAGCTACACGGCGTCCGGTCCGTTCGTCGAGATGTATCTCAGTGAACCCGGCCGGGCTTTCACGCCGGAAGAGCTGCTGCCCTTCGCCATGGAGCTTTCGCCGCTCTTCGAGCCGGGCACCCAATACGACTACTCCAACACGAACACGATCCTTCTAGGAATGGTCGCCGAGAAGGTCACAGGTCAGCCGTTCGAAACAGCTTTGCGGTCCGGAATCCTCGAGCCGCTGGGGCTGACGAACACTGTCTGGCCGGGAAACCAGACAGATCTGCCGGAACCCTATGCGCAGGGCATCACCTTGCAGGGAAACGAACTTGCGTCGGATCCGCCACGGACCGCCACCCACTGGAACCCGGCGTCACTTTGGACAGCGGGTGAGCTGATCTCCAGCATTGATGACCTGCTTGTCTATTCCCGCGCACTCGCCACGGGACAGGACCTTCTGGGACCGCAAATGCAGGGTGAGAGGCTGCGCTCGTTCCTTGCACCGGAAGGTTATGGGCTTGCGCTGCGCTGTACCGGGGCGTGGGTCGGCCATACCGGCGAAGTGCCCGGCTATACCACCGTCATCTACCACAACGTCCTGACCGGCACGAGCGTGGCGATCCAGGCGAACAGCGACATGCCCTCCGGTCACTGTGCTGATGCGGAGGAAGGCGGGGAGACGGCGGACGGCACGTCTGTCTCCTGCTCGCTGCCCGCCCTGCGGATCTTCAACGCGATCGCTCCGCTTCTGAGCGAGACGGCCCCCCGTAAAACCGAACACTAAAAATGGACCTGTCCGTGACAAGACATGTGACCACGCCCCATCCCGCCTTTCCCCGGCGCATTGCCGCAATGTTGACCGCAATGCTGGCCGCCGCGGCCGCATCCCCTGCGGCAGCCCAGAGCATTGACAACGCCGTTGCCGGGCAGACGACCATCATTGACCGGTTCACCCCGCCAGCGCGGCCGGGCACGGTCGATATCACCGTCGAGGACCAGCGCAGGCTTGTGCCTGACAGCAAGGCGGAAGCCATGCGCTTCAGACTGCGCTCGGTTTCGGTCGAAGGCGCGCAGGCCGTTGCGAACGGAACTCTGCAAGCCATCTGGCAGGACAGGATCGGGGAGCAGATCAGTCTTGTGGAGCTCTACCGGATCGCCGAGGCGGTGGATGCGGCCTATCTGAGGGCCGGATACTTTTCGATGACCGTGGTTCCGGTCCAGAATTTCAAATCCGGCGAGGTCACGCTTCGTGTCTACGAAGGCTATCTGGAGACGGTTGAGATCACCAGTTCGATCCCCAACATCCGGGAGCGTCTGGCGCCTTATATCGCGCGGCTGACATCCATGCGGCCGATCCGCATCAAGGAGGCAGAGCGGATCCTGCTTCTGATGAGCGATCTGGGCGGCTTGCAGATCGAAGGCACACTGATCCGTCCGCAAACGCCATCAGGCGGAGGCACACTCAAGCTTGCCGTGGAATTCAACCGCTACAACGCCGGCATCGGCCTCGACAATCTGGGCACGGACGAAGTCGGTCCGGTCGAGCTTTCCGGCAACATTTCGGTCAACGACATCTTCGGCCTCTTCGAGACCACAACTCTGGTTGGCGTGACCATACCGGATACGCCGCAGGAAATGATCCTTCTGCAGGCGGCCCAGTCCATCCCGATTGGTTTCAGCGGCCTCAGTGCGGCCTATGATCTGACCTATGTCACGCAGAAGCCCGGCGGCAATCTCAAGAACGACAACATTGATATCGAGACCGTGATCGGCTCCGCCAGTCTTCAGTATCCGCTCCTGCGCACGATTGATCAAAGCCTTTACGGCAAGGTGGAGGTCAACCTGCGCAACGACCGGATCGACGTGATGGGCATGCGTGCCGCCCGTGAAAGAACCCGCTGGGCAACCATGGGGCTCCGGTACGATCTGAGCTTCGGCGAAACGTCTCTTTCCGCAGGCACCGAGCTCGGGCAGAGCCTGAGCCATCAGGTCGAGGACGGAAGCGTGCCGGACGGCTATCGTTTCGGCAGGGCCGATGTCGATATCTCGCACAGTCTCGGTTCGATCGCCCGGTTGCATTGGCGCGCAACAGGCCAGTATGCGCCCATGTCACTTCCCGGCTCTGTCCGGTTCTCGCTCGGCGGCGATCCCTATGGCTGGGCCTTCAACAGCGGCAGCCTCTCCGGCGACAGCGGTGTGGCATCCGCTTTTGAAGTCAGTCACGATCTTGAAACCGGCTGGCCCACGCTGCCGGACATAACCCTTACAGCATTCGCCGACTATGGCATTGTATGGAGGGCGGATGCGGCAGCAGACTATTCCCGCGACTCCCTGGGTTCGGCCGGCATTGGTGTGAGCGGAATGGTTGCGGAGCGCGTCAACTTTCAGCTGCTTGCGGCCACGCCCTGGCACCGGCCGGACAACGCTGACGATCCGGGCACACGGGTTTTCTTCAGACTGGGCCTTGCCCTTTGACGAAGCCTTCAGACCCTGCCCTGCAGGTGCCGGCAGTCCCGGCCGGCAGCGTGTTGCAGACCTGAAGCGCAAAGAAGATTGAGAGGTTTCGCATGTCCTTCTTCCAGCTCACACGGCGCCGCTTTCTGGCAGCCGTCTCCCTGCCGGTTCTGGCAATCCCGGCCCTTGCCCAGGATCTGCCCCCGTCCCGGACGCCGGGCACGGAGGTTCCTCCCGGCCAGATCGAAAAGGCGCTGCGAGCGCTTGACGGGATCGTGGAAGATATCAAGACACGCAGCAATGTGCCCGGCCTTGCGGTCGTCGTCGTTCATCAGGGCGAAACCGTCTACGCCAAAGGCTTCGGCAAGCGGGGCGGAGAGGGGGATCAAACCATCAACGCCGATACCGTGTTCCAGTTGGCATCCGTTTCAAAATCAATCGGGGCAACGGTGGTTGCACGGCAGGTTGACCGGGGTGTGGTGTCCTGGGACAGCCGCATGCGCGACCTGCTGCCCTGGTTCAATCTGGCCGATCCCGCCGTAACAGAGCAGCTGACGGTCGGCGACCTCTACAGCCACCGCTCCGGCCTGCCAGCTCACGCGGGAGACGACCTGGAGGATATCGGCTTCGGGCGGCAGACGATCCTGGAACGTCTGCGGTTGCAGCCGCTGACTGCCTTCCGCACAAGCTATGCCTATACGAACTTCGGCCTGACAGCCGCAGCAGAGGCGGTGGCCCAGGCCTCCGGCGCCGACTGGGCAGACCTGTCTGATGAAGCGCTGTTCAAGCCCCTCGGCATGACCAGAACGAGCGCACGTTTCAGTGACTTCATGGCGCGGGACAATCGCGCAGTGCCTCACGCCAAGCGGGGAGACCGTTTCGAGCACACCTATCAGCGGCAACCGGATGCCCAGTCTCCCGCTGGCGGGGTCAGTTCATCCATCAATGACCTTGCCTTGTGGATGAAGATGGTCCTGGCCGATGGTGGCGGCCTGATCTCGCCCGAGGCCCTGCAGCCAGCAATCAGCCCGCAGAGCTTTTCCAGCCGCCCGAACAGCCCCGACGAGCGCGCCGGCTTCTATGGCTATGGCTTCAATGTTGGCACTGATCCCTCAGGCCGTGTGACCCTCAGCCACTCGGGCGCCTTCGAGCTCGGGGCGGCGACCTATTTCTCTCTCATCCCCTCGCTCGGCATCGGCATTGCCGTTCTGTCCAACGGCTCTCCCGTCGGCGCCGTTGAAGCGATCGGCGTGTCCTTTAACGACATGGTCCAGTACGGGCGGATCACCCGCGACTGGTACGCAGGATACGAGAGCCTTTTCGCCCATTTCGGCGAGCCTTTCGGCTTTACCGCAGGAGAGCAGGCCCCGGCCGCCGCCGCCCCCGCTCCTTCGCCCAGCTATTGCACGGGGCGGTACGCTCATCCTTATTTCGGCACTGTTGACCTGCGCGAAGAGGCAGGCAAACTGGTTCTGCTCGCCGGTCCAGCCCCTTTGAAGTTCCCGCTGCAGGACTGGGACGGGTCGACGATGGTGTTCGATATCGCCAACGAAAATGCCCCCGCAGGCTCCCGCTCGGCCATAACTTTCTTCGGAAACGGCCCTGAAGCGGATGCGCTGGAAATCGAGCTCCTGGTGCTGAACGGTCCAGCCCGTTTCCTCAGACTGAGGCAATAGGCCGGAAGGCGAGCGGCGCCCGGGTGCAAGACCAGACCACAATGAGCCCGCCTCATAAAGGCCCGGCCAACCCCGTGCGGCGCCTGAGCAATAGCAAGACGTGATGCGTCAGCATCGAAAGCCTTGGCAGAAGACCTCACCCCGCCGGTCAGCCCCACCTTGCCGCCGGCGGTGACGTCATAGCCGCAGCGTGCCCGGCAACAATGCCGCTCTGCTCGCCCACACTGGCAAAATCACCGGTGACGCGGCCCTGGCTCGCAGACCCTGACGCCCCGATGACGCCGCCGCCAATGGTGCCGGGGCTCAGAGTGGCAGGGTGTCAGGCGAATACCGTCTCTGTACACCCTTCCCGTATTTAGGGCAGTAAATTATTTGATGTCGCTAGCCTCCACTGTCGCGAGTGCGTATCTGTTACTGTCCTTCAAAAACGCCTCCACTTCATAGGCTACGGGCGCATAAGGATCACCAAACACGAGTACAACTGAGACGACCTGTCCCGTTGGCAACAACACTATGTCGCTGTTGCCAATCACTGCCGCTTCGACGGGCTTCAACAACGAAAATACGTCGTTCTCTTTCAGTATTTTCATTTTTTTGCCGGAATTCCTGTCACGAGTCGAACGGCTCCCGAGTTGTCCTTCATGAACACGAAAGTCGTATTGATTGTTTTTCCGTTAGCGCCGTTGATAGCAATCACCTGCTCATAGGTTTGCCCGTATTGCGTAGTCTTTGTCGCCACGGCAGTTGAGGGATCAAAGCGCAACTGTGAAGCGAGCCTCTGCCAGTTGCTCTGATTAAAGCCAAGAGCTTGGTTAAACCACATGGCCTTGGACTGATTCTGCGGGTGCGCTGGGTCGAGCAAGTATCCCTTCAGCTTACTCTCAACGTTCGATGTGTCGAAGCCAAATCCATTTGGGGCATCTGTTCCACCCGATGTGCCGCTGTCACCACTCTTCCCCGGCACCACAGGCGGAAGGTTCGGCCCGTTGCCATTTCCATTATTGCCGCCATTTCCACCTGGTGCATCATCTTCGTTATATTCCGGACCACCGTTGTGCCCCTTGCCCGGCGTGCCGTTGTAGACAACCTGCACCTCACCGCCGCTCGCCTGCCGGGCGGCGGAGCGCAGCTGGCCGGGCGTCATCGGCTTGCCATCAACCGCGCCGCCGATCAACGTATAGCCGTAGCCGGTGGCTTCAACCTCAAGCACGGATACCACACCATCCGGGGAGGTTGCCGTAATCGTGCGGATCCGGTCCGAGCCATGGCCCGTCAGCCGGACCACCGTGCCGTCATCCAGCGTCTGCGTTTCATCAATCGCACCGCCGGTTTCCCTCGTCGATGCAAGCCAGAAGCCACCGGCAAGCAGCGCCGTTGCGGCAACAGCAACGGTGGCCGCATCCCTGACGCGCTGCACGATCTGAAGACAGGTCAGCGCCACATCCGGCGGGATGATCACCATTTCCCCGCCAATGGAGATCTCGCAGCTCATCGCCGCGTAGGCAGGCGGGATCAGCCAGTCGAACAGGCTGGGCCGGGCATCGCCTCCCGCCCCTTCTCGCAGGGGTCGGCGCGGTCTACTTCACCGGGTAGAACCCCGATACTGCAAACGTCAACGACGCAAGTGGGCTCATCCACAACGACGGCCGCCCGCTGTAATGCAACCGGGCATGCGCCAGCTTTCGCAAGAACGCTGGCAGTCGGCTCGTCCGCCAGTCGGATGCAAAGTGGGGCCCCGTTACTCCCAGCCATCCCTGTCAGGAACCAAGGCCCGATACGCCGAACTCACTGTAGCGCGATAGTCCCGTTCAAAGATGTCGCCCAACAGGGGAGCCAGATCATTCTCAAGCCAAATCAACAGTTGCTTTTCAGCAGGATCCGCAAAAAGATCTTCATTTTGCCAACTTGTCTTCTCCCAGTTCCGGGAGAGCCATTCAAACAAAATCAGCGCCTCCTGCCGAGATAGCGACACGTTAATCTTATTCCCATCTAAAGCCGCAGAGGTCATCGCAATCCTCCATGCGAAGTAATGTTGGTGATTTGGTCAGGGCTTAGCTTCCACCCACCCCAAAAACTGCCATCCGGTCTGACAAAAACGTTATTTCCAGTGTTGGGATTGAAATGATGCGTGACTGCCTGACCTCTATACGTTCCCTGAATCACAGTAGTCGCAGGATCAGAAATGTGCTGATCAATTGCCCTCTGGAAAGCCTCGCCGTTGACCCTGTTCCAGCTTCCTCGCACACCGAAGTCAGCTGCATGCTTAAACTCATGCTGCAATTGACGTGTAGAATAGCTCGGCAATACCGTATTTGGAGCGCCTGTTCCACCTGATGTACTACTATCACCACTCTTCCCTGGCACCACAGGCGGAAGGTTCGGCCCGTTGCCATTTCCATTATTACCGCCATTTCCACCGGGCGTATCATCTTCGTTATATTCCGGACCACCGTTGTGCCCCTTGCCCGGCGCATCATTGTAGACAACCTGCACCTCACCGCCGCTCGCCTGCAGGGCGGCGGAGCGCAGCTGGCCGGGCGTCATTGGCTTGCCATCAACCGCGCCGCCGATCAACGTATAGCCGTAGCCGGTGGCTTCAACCTCAAGCACGGATACCACGCCATCCGGGGAGGTTGCCGTAATCTTGCGGATCCGGTCTGAGCCATAGCCCGTCAGCCGGACCACCGTGCCGTCCGCCAGCGTCTGCGTTTCATCAATCGCACCGCCGGTTTTCGTCGTCGATGCAATCAAGGGAATAACAGAAAGACCAACCGCAAGTGCTCTGGCCAGAGTTACGGCACCCTTGACTTGCTGCACGATCTGAAGACAGGTCAGCGCCACATCCGGCGGGATGATCACCATTTCCCCGCCGATGGAGATCTCACAGCTCATCGCCGCATAGGCAGGCGGGATCAGCCAGTCGAACAGGCTGGGCCGGGCATCACTCCGCCGCTGGCCGCAAACGGCAAGCTGGGCAAGAACTTCAGGATCATCGGCATGGGACGCAATCAGCTTCGCCGCTCTTGCGTCTTCGATCGAGAGCCGGTCATCGGCAACCAGCTGGTCCAGGACATCTCCGATGATTTCCTTGACGGTCTTGCCAGCTTCCAGCGCGGCCTTCACACTCGTGTCCGAGACATAGAGGTCAAAGCCCTCTTCGGTCTCGCGGGTGACTTCGATGACCGTGTCGAGGTCGCGGTTGATGCTGGCGAGCTGGGTGTCCGTGGCGGCTTTGTCGCTGGCTTCTTCCGCATCCGCCTGCTCGCGCAGGGCGGCGGCGGTGGCGGGGTCGCCGGAGGCTTCTGCTGCGTCGGCTTCAGCCCGCAGCTTGGCGGCCGTTACGCCGTTGCCATCCCCGTCCCGCACCACGATGGTGCCATGGCCGATCGTGGCCTTGGCAATGCCTTCCTCTCTGCGTTGGCATAGGCCCCTTCGAGCGAGCCGCCGGGCGTGACATCACCCTTTTCCGAGACGCCCACCGAGACATTCACCCCGCCGGAGACATGCTGGTTCGTCTCGTGCAGGATGAGATCCTGCGTCCCGAGCGTCTCGGTCTCCAGCGTCAGCTCGCCCGAACGCGAGCCAATGACACCGCCCGTAACCTGCGTGTGGCCGCCAACCGTGACCGTCAGCTCCCTGTCTGTGACAATGCCGGACGGCGTCTCCACCCAGGCCCGGCTTTGCGAGCCTTGCGCCGCATTGACACCCGCATTGGCGCCAAACTGGCCGGTGGTGAAGTTGTAGCTGACACCGGCGTTCATGCCCTTTGACGCGCTGGACCCTGCGCCCGTATCCAGCTGGCTTTCCACCGTCAGGTTGCGGCCCGCATCAACTTCCGCCGACCTGGCATCGACAAGCGCCCCCTTCAGCGCAATGTCGCGTCCGGCTGTAACATCCGCATGGCCGCCAACCGTGATGTTCGTATTGGTGTGGGCCGTCTGTGCGCTGGAGGAGGTGCCATTCTGCGCCGAAACGCTGGCGCCAACGCCAATGTTCGCCCCCTTCATGCCAACGCCCACCGTCACGCTGACACCAGCCGAGCGCGACGAGTTGGACGTATCCATGCTGGTGCTGTTGACCGCAGACGTCAACTCGATGTCCCGGCCAGCGGCGATCACCGCATCATTGCCAGCCTCGATCTGCGCCCCTTGCGAGACAATGTCCCGCCCGGCGCTGATGATCAGGTCATTCCCCGCCGAAAGGGTCGTGACGCGGGCCGCCTCCCCCGACTGGCTGCTGCCGCTCTTCGAGCTGGACATACCAACGCCAAGCGTCAGGCTGGCGATCGTGCCGCCTTTCCAGTCCTTCTTGGGCTCCTCCCCGTTGTCACCGCGGTTGTCGCCATTGCCGTCTTTTTGGAGACGGTTTCCTTGCCGAACATCCCGTCAAGGGCGTTGACCGCATCCAGGATTTTCAGGCCACCGGAAGCGGCGGAGAGGGCCTTGTAGCCAAGATTGCCCTTGCCACTGCCAATGCTCTGCACGCCCGAGACAATCTTGTCGCCTGCGTCGATGAGGGGGAGGCGGCGGAGACGGTGGCGCCGATGAAGAGATCGCTTCTGTGGTGGCTGGCGGCGAAGCTGTCGGTGGCGGCCAGGAGGTTGACGTCGCCGCCTGCGGCGAGTGTCAGATCCTCACCTGCCAGCAGGGCCGTGCCCGTGGCGTTGATGTCCTTGGTGGCGGTGACCGTCAGGTTCTGCCCGGCGCTGATGGCGGACATGATGTTGGTGACGCCGGAGGTGGAGCTTTCCTCCTTCGTGCGGCGGTAGCCGACGGAGAAGCCCGATCCGCTTGGGCTGCGCCCGGCAAAGAGGCCGGACTTCTTCTCGAAGGTGTAGCTGTCGAAGGCGGCCTGACCGGTGGTGAGCGTGACATTGTCACCGGCCAGCGCCACATCGCCGCCACCGATGATGGTGGAGCCGGAGACAGTCAGGTCCTGCCCGGACCTGAGGTTGACATCCCCGCCCGCAAGCAGCATGGAGCCGGTGTAGACGTCCTCGCTGGAATTGCCCCGGCTTTCCTTCTTGCGCAGGAAGCCGCTGGATTTTGAGGCATAGGACTCGCGCTGGGTCGAGTTCGCCCCTTCGACAGTGAGGTTTCCGGCGGCGGCAACGGCAAGATCTTCCCCGGCCAGAAGGCTGCTGGCGGTGATGGCGGTGTCCCCGCCAGAAGTGATCTTCAGGCTGCCGCCCGTATCCACCATGGAACCAACGGTCTGGCCGTGGTCCTTCACGGAGTGGTGGCGTTTGGCCGTCTGCTCCGTACGGTGACGGTTTTCGGCGGAGGCGATGGTCACATCCCCGCCTGCGGCAAGGCGCGTGTCCCCTGTCGCGGCCAGGCTGGAGCCAAGGACCGAGAGATCGCGTCCGGCCGTCACGGTCAGATTGCCGCCGGCATCCAGCAACGAGCCCTGGTGGCTGGTGATGTCCACAAGGTTGCTGCTGCGGCCCCGCTGATCCGGAAGCTGGTTTCCGTCTTCAGCGTTTCCAGCTTCACGTCGCGCCCGGCGGACAGGCCCATGTCTCCACCGGAAGACAGGGTGCCGCCCATGCTGGTCAGGTCCCGCACGGCGTTCAGGCTCAGCGGGCCGGAGGCGGTGATGGTGGCGCGCTGCTGGTTGGTCTGCATGGTGCCGCTGTGAACGCCCACGGTGCGCGCCAGCGTCTCGTTGCGGATGTCCTGCCCCGTCAGGCGGATGCTGCCGCCGGTGATCTGACCGGAGAGATTGGCCAGCGTGCCGCCTGCGGTCAGGTCCATGGTGGCGGCGGACAGGGTGCCGCCGAAGTTGACGAGGTCTCCGCCCGTGCGCAGGGTCATGCCGTTGGAGGCGATCATACTGCCGCTGTTGGTCAGCGATCCGGCCTCCAGCGACACCCCGCTGCCGGTGATGCGCGCACCGGCCAGCTGCACATCCGGGCGGTTGCCAGGGGCAAGGTAAAGCCGGGGCACCAGCACCTTCTGGCCGTTGACGACGGCTTCCTCCAGCCACACCACATCCACGGTCAGGGCCGCGATCTGTTCCGGCGTCAGGGCGACGCCCGGCGTCAGCTGCAGCGCACCCTGCATGGTCAGCGCGTTGTCATAGAGCTGCTTCACCGTGTCATAGTCGGTGTAGGTGCCTGCCAGCGTGCGCTTGCCCGTCTGGCGCAGCAGCTGCTCGCGGATGAAATTGGTTTCCACATAGGCATCGCCCAGGCGCTTCTGGGTGATGTCCGGATTGAAGGCCGGAAGGCTGGTAAGGAAGCTATCTGAGGCGTAGAAGCGGCTGAGATCGACGAATTCCGGCCGCGTTTCAAAGAGGAACTTCGCCTGCGGGTTCTCGCTGACGATCGTCAGTGCCGACACCGGCAGAACCAGAACCGGCAGCGGCAGGCCGGTGCTGGCGGAGGTTGCCGGGCGGACGCTGGAACCGGAGACAGGGGCAGAGGCAGAGCCGGAGGCCCCCGCAGGCAGCTGGCCGGAGGCGGAGACGGCACCCGATAGGCCGCTGGCAGAAACGGAGCCGGAAACGCTGCCCGCCCCCGTGACCGCCCCGGCGGTGAAGCCGGATGCACTCACCTCACCAGACGCATTTGCCACTCCGGAAACTGTACCCGCGCTGCCAAGGCTGGAGCCCGGCAGCTGGCCTGGCATCAGGAAGTCAGTGGAAGAGCCCGAGGGCACACCGGCACCGGAAGACTGACCCACCTGCCCGGCATTCTGGCGGATGGCCACATTGTCCACCTGCCCGGTGAAGCTGCCGCTGAAGCTTCCTCCTGCGGCGATGGTGGCAGGAACGGAGCCTATGGTAGTGGAGCTGAACGAGACACCTTGGTGGGTATCTCCGACATGCTGGCCGTATTTGTATTCACTCAGGACATGCGTGGCATGTGTCGTTTGTACGATTTCCTGCCCAAGATTAAGAAGCGTGGTTCCATTGAGAACAATGTTGCCATTTGCAGAAATACTTGAATAAAGATTCTTTATCTCCGTCGCATCGATAAGCAGTGAACCACCTGCAAATAGATTTGCAGAACGCCCCACGCTCTCAAGTTTTTGCGTCGTCACCGTAGTGGTGGCGATGTCGTAGAAATCCCAGGTGTCCCGCTCTGGGTCATTCGGCTGTGTAATTGAGCCAGGAAGTTCCTTGGAGTGACTGTAGGTTTTCGTGACCGTCGTTTCCGAACTCTCGGACACCACGGGGGCAGTTCCCGCATTGGTGAATGCCGCAGCCCGGATCGAGATCCCGCCGGAAATCGCCTCGATGTGGCCGAGATCATTGACGATGGCACCGGCCGCCTGACCTGCGGCAAGGCCGCCGATGGTCAGGTTTTCTGCGGACAGAATCGTGCTGGCGTTGGTCAGGCCGCTGCCCAGGGCAAAATGCATGTCCCGCTGCGCGGCAAGAATGCCCCCGTTATAGGCGTCCCCCACGGAACGCAGCAGGGCGTCGCGCCCGGCGCCCAATCCGCCCAGATGGACAAGGGTTCCCCCGGCTGCCAGACTGATGTCGCCTGCGCTGGTGGTTAGCATGCTGGCCTGTGTTGTCCGCAGTTCGCGCTCCGACTGCAGACTGATATTTTCGCCCGAGCTGATGCGCCCGTCATGGTGGATGACGGCCGCCTTCACCCCGAGGGTGCCGGATTGCGACGCCATCAGGCTTCCGGCTGTGGTGGTGAAGGCACCGGCAACCGTTGCATCAAGGCCTGCCGACAGCTTCAGCTCGCCCGTATGGAGCCACGTGCCGGCGTTCAGCGTCAGGAGGCCGGACCGGACAGCGACAGAGCTGCCTGCCTGCGTTGCAAGCTGGCCGCCGGCCGAAAGGGTGGCGTTGCGCCCGGCGCTGAGAACGCCCCCATGGGACAAGACGTTTCCGGACAGCAGCAGGTCCCCGGCATGGGCCGTCACGGTGCCACCCGAAAGGGTGGCGAGCGTGCCGGACAGGGTCGCACTGAAGTTGCCGAACGCGGCAGCCTCGCCTGCGTGGGTCCAGTTGCGGGCTGTCAGCGTCAGACCACCGCCCTGTGCCACCAGCAGGCTCGTGGCATCCGTGTAAAGATCACCCGTCAGCCGCGCGGCGAGACTGCCGCCCGCTCCGGCCTGGCCGTAGTTCACCCAGCTGCCGGCAGAAACATCCAGCGTTCCGTTGCGGGCAAGTAAAAGGCTGCCTCTTGCCGCCTCCAGGCCACCAGCCAGCACAAGCCGCAGATCCGTGCCGCCCGCTGCCCGGCCCGCATGGGTCAGGCTGCTTGCGGAAAGGTTCAGCGCACCAGACTGGGCGGAAATCAGGCTGCCCGCCGACGTATCCATCGCGCCGGACAGGCTGGCAGTGATGCTGCCGGAGGCACCGGCTTCTGCGGCATGCGTCCAGCTGGCAGCCGTTACGGACAGATCGCCCGCCTGCGCCGAGACAAGGCTTCCGGCCAGCGTGACAAGACCTGCGGTCAGAACCGCAACAATGTTTCCGCCAGAACCGGCTGCACCGCGATGGGTCCAGCCCACAGCGCTCAGATCAATATTGCCGGATGCGGCAGACAGCACGCTGCCGGAGGCTGTGGTGAGGCTTCCTGAGAGAACCGCAGAGATGCCCCCGCGTGCGTTCACCTCAGCGGAATGACGCCAGTTTGCGGCGGAAAGATCGAAAACGCCGCCGCTAACCTGAATCAGACTGCCTGCGCCCGTGTCCACATCTGCCGAGAGAACAGCTTTCAAGCCGGTAGCCGCGCCTGCCTGCCCGGCATGGCCCCAGCTTTCCGCCGCCAGATCAAGGCGGCCGCCGGAGGCAAGGATCACGCTGCCCTGCTGTGTGGCAAGGGCGCCCGACAGATGAGCATTCAGCGAGCCGCTGGCAGTGGCCTGCCCATTGTGGATCCACGAGCCTGCCGTAAGTGCCAGGTCTCCGGCCTCTGCGGCCAGCAGGCTGCCGGTCAGCGTCCGCATCGCCCCGGACAGCGTCACGGCCACGTTGCCTGCCGCTCCCGCCTGCCCGCTATGGGTCAGGCTGGAGCCCTGCAAGGTCAGGTCTCCCCTTCGGCGAGGATCAGGCTCCCCGTTGCGGTCCCGATTGCGCCGCCAATATCCGCCGTCACACGGCCACCGGCACCGGCCTGGCCTGCGTGGGTCCAGCGCGAGGCGCCGAGCAGCAGGTTGCCGCCCTCCGCCAGAATGATGCTGCCTGCAGCGCTGTCCAGTGCCCCGCGCAGCCGCAGGCTCACGCCCTGCGGCCCGGCCAGTTCCCCTGCATGCGCAAGGTTGGTAGATTCAAGTGTCAGCGAGCCCGAGCTGGCGATCAGGCGCGCGCCGGACAGCACCGCTCCGTCTCCAGACAGCGTAACGGCCACATTGCCTGCAGCTCCCGCCTGTCCGCCATGGGTCAGGCTGCCAGCCGTCAGCGTCAGTCCGCCGCCCTCGGCAAGGATCAGGCTTGTACCAGCAGTCTCAACGGCGCCGCCGACGACTGCGGTGATATGGCCACCGGCACCCGCTTGCCCGGCATGGGTCCATCGGGCTGCCTCAAGCGCCAGCGCCCCCTTTTCCGCAAGAAGCACGCTCCCGGCGGCGCTGTTCAGCGCCCCACTCAGGCGCAGGTTCAGGTCTGTCTGTCCAACCAGTTCACCCGCATGGCCAAGATGAGCTGCCTCAACCGTCAGCGAACCGCCGCTTGCAATCAGACGGCCGCTGGACAGCACGGTGCCGTCCCCGGTGAGCGTCACGGCGATGGCGCCTGCCGCTCCGGCCTGCCCGCCAAGGGTCAGCGTGCCGGCGGTCAGTTCCAGATCGCCGCCCTCGGCAAGGATCAGGCTTGCCTCGGCGGTTTCAACCGCACCGCCGATGACTGCGGCAACACGGCCTCCGGCGCCCGCCTGCCCGGCATGGGTCCAGCCCGTTGCCCCAAGCCTCAACGCGCCCTGCTTGGCAAGAAGCACGCTTCCGGCGGCGCTGTTCAGTGCTCCGCGCAGACGAAGGCTCAGGTCTGTCTGTCCAACCAGCTCACCGGCATGAGCGAGATTGACGGCATCGACTGTCAGCGGGCCTCCGCTTGCGATCAGACGGCCACTGGACAGCACGGCGCCGTCCCCGGTGAGCGTCACGGCGATGGCGCCTGCCGCTCCGGCCTGCCCCCATGGATCAGCGTGGCGGCGGTCAGATCCAGATCGCCGCCCTCGGCCAGGATCAGACTTTCCGCAAGCGTCTCAACCGCACCGCCGATAACTGCGGCAACACGGCCACCGGCGGTCGCCTGTCCGCCATGGGTCCAGCGCGCCGCCTCAAGTTGCAGGTTGCCGCCCTCGGCCAGAACGATGCTGCCCGCAGCACTGTCCAGCGCCCCGCGCAGCCGCAAGGCCAGCGCAGCCCCTGCGGCCAGTTCACCCGCATGTGCCAGATGGCCTGCATCAACCGCGAGAGAACCGGAATTTGCGACCAGCCGACCACCAGACAGAACGGTGCCGTCACCGGACAGCGTCACGGTCACAGAGCCTTCGGCCCCGGCCTGACCGGTATGGGCAAGACTGCCTGCCGCAAGCGCCAGACCGCCGGCACCGGCAAGGATGAGACTTCCCGCAGTGGTCTGAACCGCGCCATCCATGGCGGCCGTCAGCACGGTATGTGCGCTCGCCTCGCCTGCGTGCCGCCAACTCGCCGCCCTCAGATCGAGTGCGCCGGTCTGCGCCTGTACAAGGCTTGCCGCATGGGTCTCAAGAGCACCCGAAAGCACGGCGCTGATGGTCCCGGTGGCCGCTGCCTGTCCCGCGTGAGACCAGCTTCCGGCATTCAGCGTCAGATTGCCGCCCTGCGCGAGGATGAGGCTGTCTGCCTGCGTGTTCAGCGCGCCGGACAGGCCCGCCGTGAGAGCACCGCTAGCCGTGGCTTCGCCGCCATGGGTCCAGTTTGCGGCATTGACCACCATGCTGCCCGAGTGGGCGGCCATCAGGCTGCCGCCACGGGCAGCAAGGTTTCCGGCAAGGATCAGCGTCAGGCTGCTGCCTGCCTCCAGCTTGCCCGCGTGGTCCATGGCAGCGGCGCTGAGGCCGAGCGCCCCGCCCTCCGCAAGGATGAGGCTTCCAGCCGAAGAGACCAGCGCACCGGACAGCACGGCGGAGGCATTGCCCGCCGCGCCCGCCGTGCCTGCGTGGGTCCAGTCTCCGGCAGAGATGGTCAACGGGCCGCTGCGCGCCAGAAGCAGGCTGCCCGTGCTGGTCGTCAGAGCATTGCGGCTCGCGCCGGGCTGGCCACCGCCAAGGGCGATCGAGAGGCTGCCGCTGGTAATCTTGCCGCTGGAGGCAAGGCTGCCACCGCCGGTCAGCGTGATGGTTTCCCCAGCCGAAAGCGTCTGCGAGGCGGCAACGTCCACATTGCCGCCTGCCTCGATGCCAAGCTTGCCCGTGCTCTGGCTGACGCTGCCGTCACCCGCAAGTCCAGCGGCCAGAACATCGCCCTTCAGGCTGACATCTCCGCCGGACTTCAGCGTCACGTCGCGCTGTGCGCCTGCCACCACATGCTCCAGCACGCGGATCGCGGTTGCACCCTGCAGGTCCAGCGAAGTGCCCGCGTGGAGATTGCCCTTCACGGTCACATCTGCCGAGCGGGAACGGGCCTTGATGGCCCCTTGGGAGACCGTCTTCTGCAGCACCAGCTTGCCGTCTGCGGTCAGCACCATGCCGCCGCCACCGGCGGACATGTTCTGCGGCGTGCGCACGCCAACACCCGCTTCCGTGCCCTCCAGCGCAATGCGCCCGGCATACATCCCGCCAAGCGCCGAAGAATCGATGCTGAACTCCGGCTTTTCGCTGCCATCATCCGCCTTCACGGCCTTCACGGCGCGGGTGGCATAGTCCACATCGTTGCGGCCGGTGATGACGCTGACGTCCTGCCCGTGCAGCACGCCGTTGATGGCGAGGCCCCGGCTGATGATGTCAAAATAATCCGTCTGCCGCGCATCCAGCCCCATTGCGCCGATGGTCACCGTGCCCCGGTCCACGGAGAAGCCCGTCAGGGCACCGGAGGCCGGATCAAGAACCGGTGCGCCCGTGGTCAGCGTCGCGCGCGGCGTGCCGATGAAGCCGCAGCCGTTGCAGGTGATACCGTTGGGATTGGCCAGGATGAAATCTGCGCGCACGCCATGCACTTCCGTCGCGCCCTGCAGCAGCGACGGGTTGGTGCTGGTGACCTCGTTGAGGATGAGCCGTGCCTCGGGGCTGGCGGCAAGATTGGGGTTTGCCACCACCATACCGCCGAGCTGCGACTGGCCGATGGTGCGCGCGTTGTTGAGAATCAGCCCCTGCGTGCCGACGTTGAAATCGCTGAACTTGTTGTGCGACAGGCCGGCGCCGTTCGGCGTCACAATATTGACCAGCGGCACGCCGTTGCCGGCTGAGGTCACCTGCGGCAGGTTGGCAGCAGGCGCGGAAGGGTCGGCCACGACCGCCTGGGCATAGACTGCATAGGACGTCTGGAGCAGCAGGCTCGCGGCCGTCAGAAGGGAGACGGAGGCGGAAGCGGCCTTGCGCAGGCGGCGGCTCGACAGGCTGGACAGGGAAGAGGACATGCTTTGACCCTTCTTAGAAATTGCTGAGCGTGAGCCCGGCGCGCAGGCGCAGCACAGGCTCTCTGGAGAAGGAGCGCGGCGCCTGAAGCGCCCGCTCGTAGGAGATTTCGCCGAAGACGATGCCGCCCTGCAGCCGGGCACCGAGAGCTGCGCCCAGCACATGCTCCTGCCCCTCAAAGGCGCCGGGTCCGGGCAACTGCCAGCCGCTGTCGAGCCCGGCAAAGAGGCTGAGCTGACCGGCGTATTTCGCCAGGTTTTCGGGGATGAGCGGCGGTGTCACCGACAGTTCGTTGCGGCTGTAAAGCCCGTTGACCGCCGAGAGGGATTGCCCGTCAAAACCACGCACGGTGGAGCTGCCGCCAAGGCTCAGCTGTTCGGAACTCCACAACAGATCCGGGCTGTGTTGTGCGGCAAGGCGGGTGCTGGCCACCACCTGCACACCGCCAATCTGCCAGCCGCGCAAGAAACTGATCTCACCGTCGCTCTTGAGGAACTGCGCCCTTGGAGCGCCCGCCTCCGCCAGCCTGTCCTTTGCCGCGCCGAACCAGGTGGTGCCCTGATCAAGCCCCGCCTGCAGCGTCAGGCTGCCGCCCAGCATCTGCCGGGTGTGCGAAACTTCGCCGCGCAGCACGCTGATAATGCGGCTGGAGGTGTCGAGCTTCGTCTCCTCCAGATAGTTGCGCGCATCCTTCACCGAGACACTGACACGGGCATAAGTCTTGCTCACCTGATCGCGCCAGAGCAGCCGCTCGATCTCACCCTTGTGCGTCCAGTTGGTGCCGGAGGTGCGGAAGCTCTGCAGCTGGCCTTCCACTTCCGAGGAATACTGGAAGAAGGAGGACGACCAGCGCCACGTCCAGAAGCCGCGCGGCACGGCAATCTGCAGGGAGGTGCTCTCGCTGGCCTTCGGCTCACCCAGCGAAGGATCGCTGCGCTTGTGCACCAGCGACAGGGTTTCGAACTGGCCGAACAGGTCCTCGACGGTGAAGGAACCTTCAAGCTGCAGGTCGCCCGTGCTTTCCGAGCCGGAATTATCCACTGCAACGCTTGCCCGCCAGGGGCGCTTGGCGGTGATCTCCACCACGACGATGCTGAAACCGGCTTCTGCGCCGGGCTTGAGGCTGATCTTTGCGTCCTTCGAGGACAGGCCGTTGATCTGGTCCAGCCCCTGCTCGATGGTGCGGATGTTGAGGATCTGGCCCGTGACGCCGGGCAGAGCGCCATGGCCGCGCTGGCGCACCTCGCCGTTCTGGCGGATCTCGACCGTCTCGACCCGCCCCTCCAGCACCTCGATGCGCAGCTCGCCGGTGGAAAGGTCCTGCTCCGGCAGATACGCACGCGAGGTCACAAAGCCGGCATCGACATAAAGGTTGGTCGCGTCGCGGACGATGGTGGAAATCTGCGCGATGCCGAGGCAATCACGGTCCGGCACGAGTTTCTGCAGCCGCCCCAGCTCAAAAACGCTGGCCTTGCTGAAAATCACACGCTTCACCGGAATGCAGGTTCCGCCCTCGGGCAGGGCGCCTGCATCCTCACGCGGCGCGGCGGACTCACGCTGTGGCGGGGCCACCTGCCGGAACAGGCGCTCCTGCTGGTCCAGAAAATCCTGCTGCCGCCGCTGCAGATCCTCGCTCTGCCGCAAGGCTTCCTCGGGCACACTCTGAGCCAAAGCCGTGCCGACGCCCGCAGCAGCCGCCAGCATCACCGCAAGACCCGCTCCAGCCAGCAGGCGGGAGAGGCCACGAGAGGCATTGGCAAGGCAAAAGGAGGCCATTCGCCGCGCACGTGTGAGCACGCGCGCAGCGGGCAGGTACATCTGAAACAAGGCGTCTATTCCCTGTAATTTCCACTCAGCGGAAGACACCTGCCCTGGCTTCCGCTGCACGTCATGAGTGTCCGGGCGTCAGTCTCTTGCAACCACGAATTCGACGCCCTCGTACTTTTGCCAAGCCGCTCTGTAAAGCAACCCCTCGATTGTTTTGCGGTTGCAGCCACAAGATTGGCAAGCTTCGCGCAAGGTCCGGCGCAGCTCATGCAGTGTGCGCGTCTTCCCTGCCGCAAGCGTCAGATCCAGACAGTTTGCATGCCGGAGATGGAACAGTTTTTAAGCAGTACCTATCTATGCTCCTCCGGAGAGCCTGGAGAGGCGGGTGGAAATGCAGGACGTGGACAGGCAGAAAATCCTGGATGGATATCAGATCCTCGACAGCGGCTATGAAGCCGGGTTCGACAGGATCACCGAGCTCGCGCGCACGATTTTCGAGGCACCAGCTGCCGTCATCTGCTTCCTCGACAAGGACCGGCAGTGGTTCAAGTCCCATCCAGGCTTTGAGCCGCGCCAGACGCCAATAGAGCATGCCATCTGCCGCTTCACGGTCCTTTCGGATGAAGCTCTGCTGATCCCTGACGCCATGGCGGACGAGCGGACGCGGGACAATCCCTATGTCACCGGCCCGGACCACTTGCGCGCCTATGCTGGTGCGCCGCTGATTGCCCCCGGCGGCGTGCGGATCGGCACAGTCAGCATCTTTGACCGCAAGCCCCGCAATTTTGGGCCCCGCGACGAGGCAATCCTGCAGCAGCTGGCGGCCATCGTCATGCACAATCTCGAGCTGCGCCGTGTGGCCGACAAGGACTGGCTGACGGGAGCTGCCGGGCGTGGCGCCTTCGAGCGGCGCAGCCGTGCCCTGCTGTCAGGCGAAAACGGAGACGGCCAACAAAACGCGCTGATCGTCTTCGATCTCGATTTCTTCAAGAAGCTGAACGACACCTATGGCCATGCCGCCGGTGACAAGGTGCTGAAAGAGGTGAGCCGGATCTGTCAGTCCTCCCTGCGCGAGGATGACGTTTTTCGCGCATCGGCGGCGAGGAATTTTCCGTCCTGCTGCCCGGCACACCCCGGGTGTGGCCGAAAAGGTGGCGCAGCGCCTGCGGCAGTGCATTGCCACACTGCCCCGCGACCGGCTGTCGAAATACCTGCCGGAGACGGTCAACATCACCGCCAGCTTTGGCGTGACCGTGGTGAAAGACGGCGAGTTCAGCATCAAGCATGCTCTCAGGCGCGCCGATGCCGCCCTCTATGCAGCCAAGGAGCGCGGGCGCAACTGCGTTGTCTGTTCGTGGGATCTGGCTACGGCAGAGCAGTCTTACCGCAAGTCTCTGTAACCTGCCCGGTTTGACCGGGCGGCAGCGTTCCGGCGTTGTCAGGCCTGTATTCAAAGGCAATACTGCTGCCACAGTGAATCATGCGTGGGGGCATGCGTGGCAAAGTTTCAGATTTTTCCTCCCACTGACGCAGAATATCCGCTCACGGTGATCTGGGTGGAAGACCGCAAGGACCACTACGTCAGGAAAGAGGAGGTCATCGCGGTTCTGAATGCAGCCTCAGGCTGGATCAATATTTCAGCGCCCTTTCCCGGCATCATTGACACTGCGGAAGTGGCACGGGGCGACAGGCTGAAGGAGCGCAAGGCCCTGCTGGTGCTGCGCCAGGAAGCGGCCGCGCCTGTGCATACACCGGGCGAAGCAGCTCCCTTGCGGGAAGAGGCCAGCAAGCCGGCAGCAGACCAGCCCCCGCCGCAGCGCCGCAAAAGCCGGAACCGGGGAAGAAAGAGGCCGCGCCGGACCCGGCCGCAAAAGCCGCCAAAGTGTCACGGAAGCCGCGCCTCGGGTTTGGCGATCTGGCACTGCTCGCCAGCTTCGCCCTCGTTGGCTGGGTCGCCTACGATCATTTCACGAGCCCCTATTCCGGCCCGCTGAGCAAGAACGCGATGGCGGCCGTCAAGGTCAATCCGGCTGATCTCGCCCCGCGCGAGGACTGGGGGCTGTGTTTCCGGGGCAAGGCATGATCGTGCTGAAGGACCGGACGGTGCCGGTGTTCAGCAATGCCAACCGGGACCGCAACTGCGGGGCGGCGATGATTGCGGATACCTTCGCAGCCTTTGACGCAGCGTGCTTCAGCCGGGAAATGGTGGCGGAAACGCCGTCTGGCAGCCGGGCACGGGCCGATTTCCTGTTTCGTGATGCCAGCGGCGGACTGATCACGGAATACAGCTTCCCCATCAAGGCGATGTACTACTGGGGCTTCGGCTCTGCGGACAATGCGGTGGCGCTGGCAGAACTTGAACCTGCGGCGGGAGGCGGAAAGCCCGGCAAACAAACCGGCTTGTCCGGATACCTGACGATCAGCACCAGCAATCCCCCTGCCTTTGCCGAGCAGACGATCCCCTCGCATGATCTGGCCTTTCCGAATGAGGTGAAGGGCTTGCGCTACTGGAGCAGTGACGGCCCAACCTTCAAGGATGACAAGCTGCTGGCCCTGCCTCTGACTTTTGAGGGCATGTACCAGCTGGCGCTAAGCGATCTCTCCGATCAGGGCGGCTTGCTGAGGGTGCCGAACAAGGACGGCAAGATGCGCCTTGCCGGATTCATCGGCTACCGCGAAGCCGTGATCCCTCCAAAGACGGCCGGTGAAGAGAAGATGTACCGGATCACGGTGTCTGGCAGCTTCTTCAGCGACGACGATTTCGCCCACATGACTGCCGCAGGAGACGGAAAGCTTGCAGCAGGCGCCACCCGTTTTCCTCTCGATAGCACCAGAGCGAGTACGGCGGAGCCGATAACGCTCTCCAACACATGCCCCCATCCTGTGCGCTTCAATTTCATCAACACAGCAGAAGACAAGATTCGCTATGTCGAAGCGGGGTCCGGCGAAGCCCTGTCCCTGTCGCCGCTGAACCTGGGCCCTGAAGTCTATTACAGCGTGGACACAGGCTCCCCCAAAGCGCCGGGCACCAGGGCAATCGAATTCAACGGCACCACCTATCATATGCAGCTGATCACTCTGGACGGGGTTCGCCTCGGCCTGATCGCCCGGGACTGCCGCTGACCTCCCGCTGGGCTGGCCCTTCCCTGCGCTGACAAGACCTGCATCCGGGCAGTGTCTGGGGTCTTTCCCTGCCGCTAGCGCAAACACCCGGCGGGCCAGACCCGCCGGGTGTTCAATCAAGCCCGCCGGACCTTGCCGTCAGAAGGTGCCCTTGATGCCGATGCCGAACATGCGCGGCTCGGTCATGCTGGCTTCCGTGCCGCCGATGCCGCGGTTCTGCTGCTTGTAGGTGGGCGCGCGCTCGTCGAAGACGTTCTTGACGTAGCCATAAAGCTGGAAAGCCTCACGCAGCTGATAGGAGGCCCGCACATCAGCCACCGTATAGGGGTCGATGGCATAGGCTGCCGTGTTGGCCGTGTCGGAGAAATAGCCATCGAGATGGCGGACCTGACCAGACAGGTTCAGCTTGTCCGTCACGTCCCAGCTCAGGCCGAAGGTCAGCATGTAGCCGGGCGACTTGGCAAACTCGTTGCCCTCATAGGCAACGTTGCTGGAGATCTCGTCGATCTGCGTCTTCAGCAGGCCCGCACTTGCCCGCAGCATCAGGTTGTCGAGCAGCTTGTAATCCCCGCTCAGCTCCAGGCCATAGGAATGAGCCTTTTCGGCGTTGATCGTGTAGGACTGGGCAACGCCGGACGAAATCACCACCGGAATGTTGTACTGGGCGTTCTTGAGATCCGTGTAGAACACGTTGCCGTTCAGCATCAGCCGGTCATCCAGCAGGCTCATGCGGGTGAACACCTCGTAGTTCCAGGAGGTTTCCTCCTCGAAGGTCATCCACTTGCGGGCGCTGATGTTGAGTGAGACACCGCCCGGATTGTAGCCACGGCTGACCATGCCGCCAACGGTCCAGTCCGGCGTCAGCGCATAGGCAAGGCTGGCCTTGGGCAGAACGGCGTTGAACGTCTCGTCGAAATTGACACGGGTGGGGGCATAGACGGAAAGCCCTTCACGCTGGATCCGGTCGCTCTGGAAGCGCAGGCCGCCCGTCAGCGTCAGCCGGTCCGTCAGGCGGTAGCTGGTTTCACCGAAAACACCGAGGTTCTGCTTGGTGTCATCGAAGGTCGAAATGCCGCTCAGATAGAGGATCTCGTCCTGATCGCTGTGGGAATAGTAGACGCCGGCCATGCCGCTGATCACGTCTTCCTGATCCCCATATGTCACGCGCATTTCGTCGGACACGTTGGTCTGCCAGACGCCCGCATCACCGTTGTTCACGACGCCGGTCGTACGGTTGGCATAGGTGTCGGAGACATGGGCTTTATTGAACACCTGCCAGCCGTTGCCGAAGTCATAGCCAAGGTCCAGAACACCATAGTGGGTGTACTGGTCCCATGTCGGCATTGTCGTGGTGACGTGGTTCAGGTCCTCATATGGCGCGGACGCAGCTTCCTGGCTCGGCCGGTTGCTGAAGGTGTAGGCATAGGTGAACTTGGCCGTCAGCCCCGGCAGCTCCTCCGGCTCCCAAAGCAGCTTCAGGCGCGTGTTGAAGGCCTCGAAGTTCTGGTTGGTGCCGTTGCCCTGAAAGCGCGAATTCACATAGTCGATGAAGGTGTCGCGCCCCGAATAATCCGCCGAAAGGCGCGCGGCGAGCTGGTTTGCGATCAGCGGCCCGGACAGAACCGCAGCAGCACGGCGGGTGTTGTAGCTGCCGATTTCGGCCAGATAGGCGGCCTCCGGGGTGAAAGTCGGGTCCTTGGTGTTGACGACAATCGCACCGGCAATCGCATTCGCCCCCTGCGAGGTGGTCTGAGGTCCGCGGAACACCTCGATCGTGTTCACATCCCAGACCGATGAGCTGCCGAAGTAGAATTCGTTGTAGGTCAGATAGTGGCCATCCACATTGATCGTCGCCCGGGGAACCGTGCCGGCGAAAAAGGCCGTCGCACCCGTATTGGGCCCCTGCGTGTCCTGACCGCGAATGACCGGCGCACTGACGCTGTCGGGGAAGACGACGTTCGGAACATCGGCGATCACTTCCGGCACGGTCGCGTCGCCTGCCTTCTCCTTGTTGATCTCCTCACTGTCCTCGACCGAGACGGAGCTGGCGGTGTTCTTCAGGTCACGCTCGACCTTTTCACCGGTGATGATGATTTTCTTCAGCTCCGTCACAGGCCCTGCGGCTTGTGCGGCATCCTGCGCGGCTGCCGGTGCGGCCACTAAAAGAGACAGCGCAAGCAGGCTCACGCCATTGAGATAAACACGGCTTCCAGACATTAGATGGCCCCGCCCAATTTATGAGTTTCATACTCATGTTGAATTAGCGCAGGTCGAATATGTTCCGCAATAGGGAATGTGTTCCACATTTCGGCATCTCAAAGTCTCTTGAAACAGAGTCACACTTCTGCAACAGCCATATGTGGACGCATTGAAGACTCCGTCCGCCGCGGAAAATGCTCTAGGTTGCACCCCTCCAGGGGCACAGCCGCGAGGACTTGATGAGGGAGGCCGGCCGCATGACAGACGAGATGGAACTGCTGGATGAGGATGGCGGCAGCACGGGCGCGAAGCGTTCGGGCACGATCCAGTCCGTATCCATCGCCTCCCGCTTCCTGCAAATTCTGGCGCATTCCGATGGAGCCCTGCCCCTTGGCGAACTGGCCCGCCGCGCCAACACGGGCCGCTCGACGGCGCACCGCTACATGCAGAGCCTCGTGCTGGAAGGGCTGGTTTCGCAGGATGCGGAAACGGGCTGTTATGATCTGGGACCAGCGGCGCTGAACATCGGCGTCAGCGCCCTGCGGCGGATCAGCCCGGTGGATGTCACAGCACGCCACATGCGGGCACTGTCAGCGCGCATCGCCGCCAGCTGCGGCGTCGCCATCTGGACTGACCGGGGCCCCACCATCGTCCAGTGGTACCGCAGTGCCGCCTTTTCCATCAGCACCGTGTCGCTGGGCGATGTGCTGCCACTGGACAACTCCGCCTGCGGGCTGGTGTTTCAGGCCTATATGGACGCGGAGCGGATTGAGGCCGTGCGCAAGGTGCAGCCCGCTTCCTTCCGGGGCAAGCCACCCCGCGCCGGCATTCTGGAGCAGATCCGCAGGGAAGGCGGCGCCGATCTCGAGGAACACATGTTTTCCGCCCTCACGGGTAAGGCCGCACCCGTGTTCAACGTGCATGGCGAAATCGCCTGCGTTGCCACCACCGTCTCCTTCGTCGAGCGTGCAGACATCGAGCATCACCGCGATGCGCTGTTTACAGCAGCCCAGGACGCCACGCGGGACTCGGGCCAGATGTGAGTGGCGGGCGGTGTTTGCTGCCGGTGACGGCGTTTCAGGGCTTTGGCACAAGGTGGCAGCCGTAGTTTCCACGGCATGGCATTTCAGTCCCCTCCCCTTGAAGGGAGGGGAAATGAAAGGCCTCAGCCAGTGAAGCAAAATTCTGAAACTGCTTACCTTTTCCAGTCTCAAAGCAACGTCTGTGGCGTCTTCCTGCACGATGTGTGCAACCAGTAACCCCCTGGCGGACAGGGAGCTGAAACGCCGTGCCGGAATGACCAGATTACAAGCCAGCGCCTCTCAGGCGGCCAGATGCTCCCGCAGGGTCTTGCCGGTATAATCCGTGCGGAACAGCCCCTTCGCCGCGAGGGCCGGGACCAGCTCCTCAAGGAACAGGCGGCAGGAGTCCAGTGAGCCGCCAGGAAGCGCGATGACGCCGTCGATGGCCCCGGCCTCGTGCCAGCTGATGATGTCGGCCATCACATCCTCCACCGTGCCAACGGAAACCCAGTGGGCCGAGCCCACCACTTCGGGCCGGTCCAGCAGCTGGCCCAGCGTGGGGTGCTCGCGCTCGATGTAACGGCGCAGCAGATCCGCATGGGTGCGGCTGCGCACGGGCTGATCGGGCTCGGGCAGCAGATCCGGCGTGATCACGGTCTGCAGATGATGGCCGGAGAGATCAGCGCCGAGGATCATCCGCACCGACTCGATCCTGTGTTCATGCGTCAGATGCGCATGGGCGCGCCGGTGCATGGCCCAGGCCTCCTCCCGCGTTTGAGCAAGGAAGAAATAAAGCCCCGGCAGCACCTTGATGGCATCGGGATTGCGCCCGCAGGCCTCGGCCCGGGCTCTCAGATCGGCCCGCAGATCCAGCGCGGCGGCCATGTCGGGCGCTGCGGCAAAGGTGGCATCGGCGACCGAGGCGGAGAAGGCCCGTCCTGCGTCCGACGCGCCGGCCTGAAACAGCGGCGGGCTTCCGGCGGGATGGCCCGGCACGTTGAGCGGCCCGGCGACAGAGAAGAACTCCCCTCATGCGCTGCCGGTGCCATGGACTTTTCCCCGGTCAGCGCCTCATAGGGGAAACTGTCCCACAGCGCCCGCACGGCCTGCGTGAATTCAGCGGCCTTGCGGTAGCGCTCTTCCGGCGCGGGCATCGGCTGCGAGCCGAAGTTTTCCGCCCCCTCGATGGAGGTGACGATGTTCCACCCCGCCCGGCCATTGCTCAGCCAGTGCAGGGTCTGCATCTGGCGGGCGATGACATAGGGCGGGTTGAAGGTTGTGGAGGCGGTGGTGACAAGGCCGACATGGCTCGTCTCCCGCGCCAGCGCCGCCATCACCAGCGTCACGTCGAGGCCCGGCATGGGGCGGCTGCGCCCTTGCGCGGCATCACCCCCAGCGTATCCGGCTTGAAGATGAAATCGAGCTTCGCCCGTTCCGCCGCCTGCGCAAGCTCGATGCTCTGCGCCAGCGGGTTGGCCACATGGTGCGCAAGGGCATCGGGTTCCGGCTCCTGCCCGTTCATCCAGGTGCCTGTCAGGCAAAGTCCGATATGCATCTGTTTCCGGGTCATGAAGCGTTCCTTGGAAGATCAGGGCTTTCAGGCGCCGTGGTGGCGGCCCTTCGGCACGATCAGCGGCGTGGCTGATACGGGGTCGGGAATGATGACGCAGGGCAGGCCGAAGACATCCTCGACCAGTTCGGGCGTCATGATATCGGCAGGCGGGCCTTCGGCGCGGATGCTGCCGCCGCGCATGGCGATCAGGTGGGTGGCATAACGGCAGGCATGGTTGAGGTCATGCAGCACCGCCAGAACCGTGCGGCCCTTGTGGTTGAGATCCGCCAGCAGATCCATGAGTTCGATCTGGTGGGCAATGTCGAGGAAGGTTGTCGGCTCATCAAGCAGGAGAATGGGCGTCTCCTGCGCCAGCACCATGGCAATCCAGACGCGCTGGCGCTGGCCGCCGGACAGTTCATCGACGAGCGTGTCCGCAAGCGGTGAAACCCGTGTCGCCTCCATGGCCGCGCCAACGGCTGCCTCGTCCTCCCGCGACCATTGCCGCAGGAAGCTCTGATGCGGATAGCGGCCGCGCGCCACAAGATCGGCAACGGTAATCCCCGCCGGAGCCACCGGGCTTTGCGGCAGCAGGCCAAGGCGGCGGGCCACTTCCTTCGCCGGCAGCGAGGCAATGCTGCGCCCGTCCAGCACGACATCCCCGGCCAGCGGCTTCATCAGCCGTGCCAGAGCCCGCAGAAGCGTGGACTTGCCGCAGGCATTCGGGCCGGCAATGACCGTGAAGGACCCGTCCGGCACCGACACCGTCAGATCCGTCGACACGGAACGCTCCTCATAGGCAAGGGTCAGAGAGTTGGCATGCAGCCGGGACGTCATGACTTTCCTTTCTGGCGGCCCCGCGAGCGGGCGTCGAACGTATCGCATCGCGGAATGCGTTCTTCAATATGGACAAATACAAATACGGAGTATATTCCTCATATTTTATTACGGCCACCTGCGCCAGCAGGCTGTGGGGTGGCCGTGTGACCAAGCAGACACCGGACATCCCATGACCAGCCTTACCGCCCGGTTTGCCGCTCTCGCGGCTTTGGCCCTCTTTCTTGCCGCGCCGCTGCACCCGCCCGCAGTGCCGCAGACTGGCCGCGCACCATCACCCACGAAGGCGGAGAGCTGGTACTGGCTTCCGCCCCGCAGCGGATCGTGTCCACCACTCCCAGCCTTACGGGCATCCTGCTGGCGATGAATGCCCCGGTCGCAGCCAGTGCCGCCACCACGCCCGGCCCGCTTACGGACAGCAAGGGCTTCTTCTCGCAATGGGCGGCTGAAGCCGATGCACGCGGGGTGGAGGTGCTTTACAGCAATCTGGCCTTTGATCTGGAAGCCGTGATTGGCAGTGCGCCGGATCTGGTGGTGGTGTCGGCAACGGGTGCCGACAGCGTGAAGACCCATCTGGCAGAGATGCAGGCGCAGGATCTGCCAGTCATTGTCATCAACTATTCCAACCAGAGCTGGCAGGCGGTTGCCCGCCAGCTGGGTGAAGCCACCGGTCGGGAGAGAGAAACGGAAGCAGCCATCCAGCGCTTTGATGCCATGGCCGCCAGAACGGCAAAGGCCATCGTGCCGCCCAAAGGCAGCGTCAGCATTGTTGGCTACAACATTGGCGGCAGCTACTCCATCGGCAAGCCGGAAAGCCCGCACGCCCAGCTGCTTTCCTCTCTCGGCATGACCGTGGCTGGCCTGCCGGACAGCATGCGCGGACAGGTGACGCGTTCCTCCGACTTTGACCTGATCTCGCTGGAAAACCTGCCCGCCGCCATTCAGGGCGAAACGGTCTTCCTGCTGCGCGCGACGGACAAGGACGTTGAGGCTTTCCTCGCCGATCCGGTGCTGGCCAACCTGCCTGCGGTGCGCAACCGCCAGGTCTATCCCCTTGGCCCCTCGTCACACCGCATCGACTATTATTCCGGGCAGGAGATCATGAGCCTAATCGCGGCCAGTTTCGCCCGCCCCAGATCTGCCAACCCATGAGTCTCGTGGCAGAAGGGACAGCGCCAGCCGCAACAAGGCCGGGAGCAGGCAGGCGAAGGCGCAAGATCTGGCTTGCCGCCGCGCTCGCCGTTCTGTTGCCGGGGGCCGTGGCCAGCCTTTTGCCGGCTCGCGCCCCATGCCGCCCGCTGCCGTTCTGGAGGCCCTGCTGCGGTATGATGCGCAGAACGACCTGCATCTGATCATCTGGTCCCTGCGCCTGCCGCGCATGTGCGTTGCGCTCCTCACCGGCCTTGCGCTGGGAATAGCCGGTGCGCTGATGCAGGCGCTGACGCGCAATCCTCTGGCCGAACCTGGCCTTCTGGGCATCAATGCGGGTGCTGCCCTCGCCGTCATGACCGGTATCTCCCTCTTCGGCTTTGTCAGCATCTGGGAATATGTCTGGTTCGGCTTTGCCGGTGCAGGCCTCGCTGGTGTGGCTGTGTTCGTGCTGGGGCAGGCCCATGAAACGGGCACGAGATCCGGTGCGGCTGGTTCTGGCCGGTGCCGGCCTTTCGGTGATGCTTGGCTCTGCCTCTTCCCTCATCATCATCAATTCGCCGCCCGAAGTGCTGGACGGCTTCCGCAACTGGGCCGCTGGCTCCTTTGAAGGCCGCAGCTTCTCCGTCGCCACCGTGCTGGCACTGGCCACGCTCTGCGGCCTTGTGACTGCACAGATCCTAGCACCGGGGCTCAATGCGCTGGCACTCGGCCGCGATACGGGCCAGGCGCTCGGGGTCAACACCAGGCTTCTGTTCACCTCTGCCTGCCTTGCCATCATGCTTCTGACAGGCGCAGCAACCGCCGCAGCAGGGCCCATCGGCTTCATCGGGCTCGCCGCCCCTCACATTGCCCGCAGCATCACCGGGCCGGATTACCGCTGGATCCTGCCCCTCTCGGGGCTGATTGCGGCCATCCTGCTCCTCGCTGCGGACGTGGCCGGACGCCTGATTGCCATGCCTGCCGAAGTCGCCGCCGGCATCATCGCCTCGCTGGCCGGGGGACCGTTCTTCATTGCCATTGTGCGGCGCATCCGCCTGCGGCAGATGTGAGGCGCTGATGAAACCATCCACGCAGATCACGTTCCGCACCGGCCGGCTTTCGTTGCGCTTTCGCGCCCGCACAGCCGCCATGTGCGCCCTTCTGGCGGCCCTCGCCGTTGGATTGATGTTTGCGCTGCTGGCCACAGGCTCGCTGAAGATCAGCACGGGAGACATCGCCGCCAGCCTGCTCTCCCCCGGCACCGATCCTGCCGTGGACCGGATCATCCTGCGCCTGCGCCTGCCGAGGGTGCTCACGGCCCTGCTTGTCGGCGCTTCGCTCGGCATGGCCGGTGCCATCTTTCAGTCGGTCTCGCGCAATGCGCTTGGCTCGCCGGATGTGATCGGCTTCACCACGGGGGCAGCAACTGGGGCCATCGTCCAGATCATCCTCTTCGATGCGGGACCGGCAGAGACGGCCCTTGCCGCCGTGCTTTCGGGCATGGCAACGGCGGCGCTGGTCTTCGTCCTGTCGATGCGCGGGCGCAGAACCGGCAGCTACCGCCTCGTGCTGACCGGCATTGGCTTTGGTGCCATGCTCTCCGGCGTCAACACCGTTCTGCTGGTGATGGGGGATCTGGATCAGGCCGCCTCGGCCCAACTCTGGCTCGCCGGCTCGCTCAGCACGCGCACCTGGGCGCATGTGCTGCCGGCCGCTGCCGGGCTTGCCCTCGCCGCCCCCTTGACGCTGATCCATGCACGCAGGCTCTGCCTGCTTGAAATGGGTGATGACACCGCCCGCCAGCTTGGCCTTTCGACGGAGCGGCTGCGCCTGACCATGGTTCTGGCTGCCGTGGCGCTGACCGCCATTGCAACGGCCGCCGCAGGGCCGGTCGCCTTCATCGCCCTTGCCGCCCCGCAACTGGTGCGCCGGCTGACCCGTGCTCCTGATGTCCCGGTGTTTTCCGCCGCGCTGATGGGGATGGTTCTGCTGATGGCCGCCGACCTGCTGAGCCAGCGCCTGCCCGTTGAAATCAACATGCCCATCGGCCTGACAACCGGCCTTCTCGGCGGGTTCTATCTTCTCTGGCTGCTCTCACGCAGCCGGACTGTCTGAAGCCTTGCGAGCCGGGATGGCATAGCGGAAAGAGACGCAAGCTGCGGCTGGACGGCAGCGCCGGGCCGTGGTTTCCTGCCCTTCGCTCAGGAGCTGCCAGATGTATGACATGACCCGTTGCGTGACCAAGCCTGCCGTGCGTGAGGACGGTTTTGCAAGCCTCACCACGCCAGTGCACCGGGCGTCCACCATCGTCTTCGACACCGCGGAAGCCTTTGCAAGCCGCGGCGAACGGGGGCTGGATGGCTACAGCTACGGGCTCCATGGCACGCCGACGACGCGGGCGCTGGAGGCGCGGATCAACGCGCTGGAAGGTGGCCTCCACACCTTCCTTGCCCCGTCCGGTCAGGCGGCGAATGCCTTTGCCATGCTGGCGGTGCTGAAGCCGGGACAGAAGGTGCTCATCACCGAATCCTGCTATCCGCCGGTGCGCGACTTTGCCCTGCAGGATCTTGCCCGCCAGTCCATCAGCGTGGAATTTTTCGATCCGCTGTCCCTGCGCGATCTGGAGGCCCGGCTGGCACCGGAAACGGGGCTCGTCTGGTGCAGATCCCCGGCTCAACCACCATGGAGGTGCAGGACATTCCCGCCATCACCGCGCTGGCCCACCGGTCCGGTGCGCTGGTGGGGTGTGACAACACCTGGGCGACGCCGCTTTTGTTCAAGCCGCTGGAGCATGGCGCCGACATCGTCACCGAGGCGCTGACCAAATATTTCTCCGGCACGTCGGACATTCTCATGGGCTCCATCAGCGTCCGTGATCCAGCGCTGGCCCAGAGCTTGCGCAACCAGTTCGGCCGCTATGGCGTCGGCGTCTCGCCCGATGACGCCAGCCACATCCTGCGCAGCATGGAAAGCATGGCCCTGCGCCTTGCCCATGCCGGACGGGTGGCGCAGGAGCTGGCCGCCCGCTTTGCCGAAGATGATCTGGTGGAGGCGGTGCTGCTGCCCTCACGGCCGGAATGCCCCGGCCACGAGATCTGGAAGCGGGACTTTGCCGGGGTCAGCGGCGTGTTTTCCGTACTGTTCCGCCCTGAGGCCGCGGCGCATGTGGCCCCTGCCCTCAACGGGCTCACCACATTCGCCATCGGCGCCTCCTGGGGCGGCAGCCACAGCCTGATGGCACCGCAGCCCATCCGCGAGGACCGCACAGACCCCTGCTGGCACCACACCCGCTCCGCCCTGCGCATCAGCACAGGCCTCGAAGACCCGCGTGACCTGATGGCAGACGTGGACGCGCTGCTGGAGAGGATCAGGGAGAAGGCGGGCGGGTGAATGGCTCCGTTTTCATGAGGCAGCAAGAACGACCTCTTGCCTTGCATGAAGACACTCGAGGCAGAACGTCAGATCGACATTTCCCTCAGGTTCAGCAAAGACCCGTCAATGCCATGCAATATATTCGGTTTGAGCTTAATTCCCGCCAAAATTCATATACGTCAAATGAGGAAAATTATTGCCCTCATTATCTTTACAATCCATAGTTTAACTTCCAATTCATTGCAGGCCGATCCAAAATGTCTAAATTCAAGAAACTGAATTTAATATTTCTCTCTCTTGCTTGGATCCATACAGGAACGCCTCAGCTATTTGCATCCGAAGCGGCAACAAATGACATTCATTTGATGGGCCTCGCTGTCTATTCACCATCGGGAGGCGTCGTGGATAGTTTCAATGCCTCTGAAAAAGGAAAAGGCTACGTACTCCCGGAAATCAAGCCTACATGTTACCCCAAAGCGCTGACTTTTACTGAGGATGGCGGCCCCACATCTGGAAAGTCAGTTTATTTGTCTGCAATCTGCGACGAAGCAGACAAAAGATCTATTGCTTTAGCAAAATACTCTCTTGAATTCGACAAGCTGGCCGATCGCTTCTTAGGAAAGGGATGGGGGGCAATTGAGTTTCTGGTACCTTTCTCACTGCGCTGGTACCCCTCAGATATCACGGCTATAGCGCTCGACAAGTCACGGCGCCTCCATGTCTTCGGCGAAATTCGGGAGAAAGGCAACAAGCCGGATCCAGGTGTTTTTGTTCAGCGACTGGAAGAGACAGGATACGTCGACCACACGTTCAATGTTGAAGGTCTGGCGACTCGAACAGATATCTCCCAGGGAACAATCGGATCACTGGGGCAAGACGGAACTGCTTACTTCCTGCGACCCAGTAAAGGCGACGCCAAAGGTCCCGTTCTTTTATTCTCGGCTGCACCTGATGGCACTGAGAAGACACTGGAGATTCAGCTCGGACTAGGTGAAGCCGTTCCCATGGGGACAGCAGTTGGAGAGAACGGTCAAATTTATGTTTATGGCCACACCCGTCCAGATGCAGAAAGACGCCTCTTTGTTGCAAGAATTAATGAAATCGGAGACGGATTAGACAAGACATTCGGAAAGGATGGCGTGTCAGTATTTGGCTTCGGCGAACAAAGCCCTATGAGCACGAAGCTGAAGATAAAAAATGGGAAAATTTATATCCTAGGCCTGTTATACGCTCAGAACCGGTCAAATCAGGGGGAAATTTTCAACTTTCCTGCGATTGCTGTCCTGAATAGTGACGGATCACTGGACTCCTCTTTTAGTGGAGATGGCCGCAGGATTCTGGAGTTCGCTTCTCGTCCAAGGACTGCTCTTTACCCTTACTTTAAGGATATCGCTATTTCCAATAATGGTCTCATTTACTTGTTAGGTGAGGCCAATGATAGCGTCGCAATAATAGCCATAGATCCGTCAGGAGAAATCGCACGCGGCTTCGGGGCTGAGCGGGATAGTGAAGACGGCCTTCTGTTGGATCGCTCCTTCAAAATGCCGGGCTCCACGAAGTTAAAAGCTGTATCAGGAGTGGCAATAACACTCGATGAAGCAGGAAATTTGATCGTTTTAGTTGATGTTACAGCATACAAGTAATTTATTTCCATTAGATATGCGAGAATTATTATAATTACCAAAGGAGGAATTCGATAATAATAATCGCTAAGAATATAGCAAAATTGCATCTTTAACTCGAATACACTTTAGGATGTACTGACGCATACCGAGCAAAAACACGCACAGACCTATAGAGGCCGTAGCGCCTGCTTCTGCTCACCCCTCCCCCGCAAACCCATGCCTTGCATGAAACCTTGCCAGTTCGCGCTGGTTTGGGGGCTGGCCGGTGAAGATGGTGACATAGGCGGGGATGCGGTGCATGCGGGTGGCGAGGTCTTCCTGCGTTTGCATGGAGATATAGCCGGTCTGGGTGAGATAGACCGTGCGGGCGCGCACGTCCGCTTCTGCGCCGCTGATGCCGAAGCGGGTGAAGAGGCCCGTCAGAGCTTCCAGCCGCAGGCGGTCGGCCTCCTGCACCTCTTGTAAGATCTCGGGCGATTGCAGCGCCCAGCTGCGCAGCGCAAATTCCAGCCGTGAATCGAACAGCGCCGGGTCAAGCCAGCAATCGATGACATTCAGCATCGCCTCGGCCAGCGTCTCCGCATAGGCGCCCGTCTGGCGGAGGATGGCGCCGGTGTTCTTCTCCCGCCAGCGCGCCACCAGCGCGGCCAGAAGCGCCTCCCGGTCCTTGAAGAACCAGTAGAAGCTGGTGCGCGACAGACTGAGCTTCTTTGCCAGAGGCTGGATCTTCACCGCCTCCACGCCCGCGTCCAGCAGCGCCTCAAGCGCCGCATCCAGCCACAGGTCCGCAGAGCCGCGCCAGCCGGTTTCGCCCGTGATGCCGGTTTCACCTGTGATGTCAGTGTCCTGTTTCATGCCGCAAATCTAGCAGATGGCGCAGGCCCGTCAAAGAAAACGACACTCATGCACTGAAACTTGACACAAGTGAACATTTCCATTTTGCTGAAGAAAACCGCCCTTCCAGAGAGGCACACGACCCATGTCCAGCGACCCGCTTCTTCAGCCGTTCCAGCTCAAGCATCTCACCTTGCGCAACCGGATCATCATCACCTCGCATGAGCCGGCCTATCCGGAAGACGGCATGCCCAAGGGCCGTTACCGCGCCTATCACGTGGAGCGGGCGAAGGCCGGGGTGGCCATGACGATGACCGCCGGTTCCGCCGCCGTGTCACGCGACAGCCCGCCCGTGTTCAACAACATCCTCGCCTGGAAGGACGAGGTGGTGAAATGGACAAGGGAGCTGACGGACGCGGTGCATGAGCAGGGCGCGGCCATCATGATCCAGCTCACCCACCTGGGCCGCCGCACCCGCTGGGACAAGGGCGACTGGCTGCCGGTCGTCTCCCCTCTCATGCGCGCGAAGCGGCACACCGGGCCTTTCCCAAGCAGCTGGAAGACTGGGATATCGAGCGGATCATCAAGGACTATGGCGATGCGGCCGAGCGCATGCAGGCCGGTGGCATGGATGGCATCGAGCTGGAAGCCTATGGCCATCTGATGGATCAGTTCTGGTCGCCGCTGACCAACACGCTGGACGGCCCCTATGGCGGTCCGCTCGACAACCGGCTGCGCTTTGCCTTCGACGTGCTGCGCGAGATCCGCAAGCGCACCGGGCCGGAGTTCATCGTCGGCATCCGCTACACGGGCGATGAACGGCTGGACGGCGGGCTGACGCCGGAGGACGGGCTGGAAATCTCCCGCCGCCTGAAGGACAGCGGCCTTGTGGACTTCCTCAATGTGGTGCGCGGCCATATCGATACGGATGCGGGCCTGACGGACGTGATCCCCATTCAGGGCATGGCCAGCGCCCCGCATCTGGATTTCGCCGGCAGCATCCGGGCGGAAACGAAGCTGCCGACCTTCCATGCGGCGCGCATTCCTGATGTCGCCACCGCCCGCCATGCGGTGGCCAGCGGCAAGGTGGATCTCGTCGGCATGACCCGCGCCCACATGGCCGACCCGCATCTGGTGCGCAAGATCATCGCCGGGCAGGAAGAGCGCATCCGGCCCTGCACCGGCGCCAATTATTGCCTCGACCGGATCTATCAGGGCGGCCTTGCCTTCTGCATCCACAACGCCGCCACCGGGCGCGAGGAGACGATGCCGCATGACATCGCCCCCGCCGCGCACCGCCGCAAGGTGGTGATCGTGGGCGCAGGCCCCGCCGGGCTGGAAGCCGCACGGGTGGCCGGTGAGCGCGGGCATGAGGTGACCGTGTTCGAGGCAGCCGCCCGGCCCGGCGGCCAGATCCGCCTGACCGCCCAGAGCGAACGGCGGCGGGAGATGCTGTCGATCATCGACTGGCGCATGGCCGAATGCGAGCGGCTCGGCGTCTCCTTCCGCTTCAACACATGGGCGGAAAGCGCCGATGTTCTGGCGGAGGCCGCCGATGTGGTGATCATCGCCACCGGCGGCCTGCCGGATACGGAGGTTCTGAGCACAGGCAATGATCTGGTGGTCTCCGCCTGGGACATTCTCTCCGGCGATGTGAAGCCCGGGCGGCAGGTGCTGGTCTATGACGATGCAGGCGACCACAGCGGATTGCAGGCGGCGGAACTGATCGCACGGACGGGCGCCAGCGTCGAGATCATGACCCCCGACCGCAGCTTTGCGCCGGAGGTGATGGCCATGAACCTGGTGCCCTACATGCGCAGCCTGCAAAAGCTGGACACACGCTTCACCGTCACCAGGCGCCTGCTGGCGGTGGAGCGGCAGGGCAACCAGCTCACCGCCCATGTGGGCAGCGATTACGGCGGCGCCAGCCAGACGCGGACGGTGGATCAGGTGGTGATCAACCACGGCACCCTGCCGCTGGCCGATCTCTATTTCGAGCTGAAGCCCCTCTCGTCCAATCTCGGTGAAGTGTCACACGAAGCGCTGATCGAGGGCCAGCCGCAGGCGATCTGCCGCAACCCCGGCGGCACCTTCCAGCTCTTCCGCATCGGCGACGCCATCGCCTCCCGCAACACCCACGCCGCCATCTACGACGCGCTGCGGCTGGTGAAGGATATGTGAGGGGTGGGGCTGAAGCGGGCGGACGGAGACGGTTTGAGCCTTCGTCTTGCCGCAGCGCCCCTCTCCCCCTTGAGGGGGAGATGTCTGCGCCAGCTGACAGAGGGGGTGGCAGCGCCTCAGCACGGCATCACCTCTCGTATGATTGGACAGCCCGTTACCCCCTCTGCCCCCTTTCGGGGGCATCTCCCCCTCAAGGGGGAGAGGAGCTGGAGCCTGACCGGCTGTCCGTTGTAGACACGGCCCTCTCGTTGGACCTGAAACGCCGTGCCATTGAAACAACGGCTGCCACTGCAGCCCTCAGGCTTCCCCGTTCCCGTCATTAAAATCCGACAGCAATTCCAGCCGGTCGAGCAGGTCGGCGATCCAGTCCGCGCCGAAGCGGGCTTCGAGGCTGGCGTAGATCTGGCGGCTTTCGGGGGCCACTTCGCCGATGATCCGCAGGCCCTCCGGCATGAGGCTCAGCATCACCCGGCGGCCGTCTGTCTCGCCCCGCTCCTTGAGGATCAGGCCGCGCTCTTCCAGCGTGCGGATGATGCGTGTCAGCGACGGGGCCAGGATGAAGGCACGGTCCGCCACCTCGGAGGCATCCAGCGTGCCGCGCTCACCCAGCACACGGATCACCCGCCATTGCTGCTCGGTCAGGTCATGGGCCGCCAGCATGGGCCGGAAATGCGCCATCAGCGCCTCGCGCGCCCTCAGCAGGGCAATGGGCAGCGAGCGCCGGGTGTCACGCGGCAGCAGCGCGTCCTGATCAGCGTCGGATGGGGCGGTATCGGCGGGCTTCATGCTTCCTCTATGCGGCAGAAAACCGGCTTTTGCAAACCGGCAGCCAGCGCCTGTTGACGGCAGGGTTTAGATTGGACGCACGGAGGAGGACCGCAAACTGGTTACCCCGGCACGGCTTCTCAGCGCCCCATCCCCCTGTTGGAGCAGTGCTTACAACGGACTTCCAGTCAGGCTCCAACTCCTCTCCCCCTTGAGGGGGAGATGCCCCCGGAAGGGGGCAGAGGGGGTAACGGGCTGTCCTTTCATACGAAAGGTGATGCCGTGCTGAAGCGCAGCCACCCCCTCTGTCTGCTGGCGCAGACATCTCCCCCTCAAGGGGGAGATGGGCACTGCGGCAAGAGGAAGGCGCGGTCCTCTTGCCGCGCCCGCTGCAAACACTGCCCTGTTGACAGACCTGCAAAACCATTTAACATGTTAATTATCAAGCCGGCCGGGAGGAGAACCATGCCGCATCTGTCCTTTGACTATTCGGCCAATCTGGAGGCCGGGGTGGATATGCCTGCCTTTGCAAGCTGCCTCGCCGGCGCGCTTCTGGAGACGGGGCTGTTCGAGCTGGGGGCCCTGCGCGTGCGCGGGTTCCGCTGCGATGTGCATGTGGTGGCCGACCGGCTGGAGCAGAACGGCTTCATCGACATGTCCCTGCGCATGGGCGAGGGCCGCAGCCTTGAGGACCGCCAGCGCGCCGGAGAGGCCATCTTCGCTGCGGCCAGTGCCTTTCTGGCGCCGCAGTTCGCCAGCCCGCACTTCATGCTGTCGCTGGAAATCCGCGAGATCAGCGCCCCCTTGAGCTGGAAGCGCAACGCCATCCACCCCCGCATCCGCCAGATGCAGACCGGAACCGGAGAGTGACAATGCCCTCACTGGAAGACAACATCGCCCGGGCCAGCGCTTTTCTGGCGCGCTTTGAGGCGGGCGTGAAAAACCGCATCGGCGGCGAAGACGTGGATGCGTTGGACGGCACGCAGTTCGAGACCATCTCACCGGTGGATCTCAAGGTGCTTGCCCGCGTTGCCCATGGCAAGGCGGCGGATATCGACCGGGCGGCAAAGGCCGCCAAGGCCGCCTTTCCGGCCTGGGCCGCCCTCTCCGGCGAGGCGCGGCGGGATATCCTGAACCGCATTGCCGATGCCATCGAGGCGCGGGCGGAGGAAATCGCGCTGGTGGAATGCATGGACACCGGCCAGTCGCTGAAGTTCATGGCCAAGGCGGCGCTGCGCGGGGCGGAGAATTTCCGCTTCTTCGCCGCCCGCGCCCCGGAAGCGCGCGACGGCAAGGCCCTGCAGGCGCCCGGTCAGGTCAACATCACCACCCGCGTGCCGATTGGCCCGGTGGGGGTGATCACGCCCTGGAACACGCCTTTCATGCTCTCCACCTGGAAGATCGCCCCGGCGCTGGCGGCGGGCTGCACCGTGGTGCACAAGCCGGCCGAACTGTCGCCGCTGACCGCCCGGATCCTGGTGGAAATCGCCGAGGAGGCGGGGCTTCCCGCCGGCGTGTGGAACCTCGTCAACGGCTTTGGCGAGGATGCCGGGCGGGCGCTGACCGAGCATCCGCTGATCAAGGCCATCGGCTTCGTCGGCGAAAGCCACACTGGCTCGATGATCATGCAGCAGGGGGCGGCGACGCTGAAACGCGTGCATTTCGAGCTGGGCGGCAAGAACCCGGTGATCGTCTTTGCCGATGCGGATCTGGACCGGGCTGCCGATGCGGCGGTCTTCATGATCTATTCGCTCAACGGCGAGCGTTGCACCTCGTCTTCCCGCCTGCTGGTGGAAGCCTCGATCCACGACGCATTCACCGCCCGCGTCGCGGAAAAGGCGAGGCGCATCAAGGTCGGCCATCCGCTGGATCCGGCCACCGTCATCGGCCCGCTGATCCATCCGGTGCACGAGAAGAAGGTGCTGGACTACATCGCCACCGGCAAGGCGGAAGGAGCAACCCTTGCCGCAGGCGGACAGAAGGCGGAGGGCCCCGGCGGCGGCTGCTATGTGGCGCCCACGCTTTTCACACACGCCAGCAATTCCATGCGCATCGCGCAGGAGGAGATCTTCGGCCCCGTGCTGACGGCCATTCCCTTCCAGGACGAGGCAGAAGCGCTCGCACTGGCCAATGACGTGGCCTATGGCCTCACCGGCTATCTGTGGACCTCGGACGTGACCCGCGCCTTCCGGTTCACAGAGGCGCTGGAAGCGGGGATGATCTGGGTGAACTCGGAGAACATCCGCCACCTGCCCACCCCTTCGGCGGGGTGAAAAGCTCCGGCATCGGACGGGACGGCGGCGACTGGTCCTTTGATTTCTACATGGAAACCAAGAACATCGCCTTTGCCACCGGCGCCCACACCATCCCGAAGCTGGGCGGCTGAGCCGCCTGCCGCCACCGCCGTTTACGCCAGATATCAGCAAGACCGGGAGGAGACCCGTCATGCCCGTTCCCGCACCGAACCTTTATCCGCCTTTCAACATCGTGCGCCTCAGCCACGTGGAATTTGCCGTCACGGACCTTGCCCGCTCCCGCGCCTTCTACGTGGACACGCTGGGGCTTCAGGTCACCGATGAGGATGCGGGCTGCATCTACCTGCGTGCCATGGAGGAGCGCGGCCACCATTGCATCGTGCTGCGCCAATCGGACGAGGCCTCGGCCCGCGATCTGGGTTTCAAGGTCTTTTCGGAGGAGGATCTGGACCGGGCGGCGCATTTCTTCAAGGGCAAGGGCCTGCCGGTGGAGTGGGTGGAGCGGCCCTTCCAGTCCCGCACCTTCCGCACGCGAGACCCCTTCGGCACGCCGCTGGAGTTCTACGCCCGCATGGACCGGCTGCCGCCAATCCACCAGAAATATGCGCTTTACCGGGGCGTGAAGCCGCTGCGCATCGACCATTTCAACTGCTTCTCGCCCGATGTGGACGCCTCCGTCGCCTTCTACAACGAGCTGGGTTTCCGCGTGACCGAATATACGGAGGACGAGGAGACGGGCCGGCTCTGGGCCGCCTGGACGCACCGCAAGGGCGGCGTGCATGACATGGCCTTTACCAACGGCCGCGGCCCGCGCCTGCACCACACCGCCTTCTGGGTGCCGACGCCGCTCAACATCATCGATCTTCTTGACCTCATGTCCACCACCGGCTGGGTGTCCAACATCGAGCGCGGCCCCGGCCGCCACGGCATTTCCAATGCCTTCTTCCTCTATATCCTCGACCCCGACGGCCACCGCATCGAGATCTATTGTTCCGACTATCAGACGGTCGATCCGGATCTGGAGCCGATCAAGTGGGACCTGAAGGACCCGCAGCGCCAGACCCTCTGGGGCGCCCCTGCCCCCGCTCCTGGTTCGAGCACGGCAGTCTGTTCTCCGGCACCACCCCGCAGGAGCCGCTGCTGAAGGCCCAGCCGATCATCGCGCCGTGAGGGCACAGCCTCCCGCCCCCTCCCCTTGAGGGGAAACTCGGGCGACCAGTCAAGCACGCGTTACTCTCCCCCTTGAGGGGGAGATGCCCCCGTCAGGGGGCAGAGGGGGTAACGGGCTATCCTTTCAAACGAAAGGCGATGCCGTGTTGAGGCGCTGATACCCCCTCTGTCAGCTCCGCTGACATCTCCCCTCAAGGGGGAGAGGGGCGCTGCGACAAAAGGAGAGTGCAGTCCTCCCCATTGCCGCACGGAAGAGACACTGCCCTTGTGAGAAGGGGAAACGAGAGGACAAACCAGCTATGACCCAGCCACGCTTTCTGAGTTTCCGCACCGCAGGCAACCAACAGGGCTTTGGCCTTGTATCGGGGGATGGGGTGATTGATCTGTCCGAGCGCCTGAAGGGCCGGTTTTCCAGCCTGATGGACATCATCGCACGGGGCAGCCTGACGGAAATTGCCGAAAGCCACGGCGGCCTGCCGCCGGACATGAGCCTTGAAGAGATCACCTTCACCATTCCGGTGACCCAGCCGGAGAAGATCATCTGCACCGGGGTAAACTTTCCCGACCGCAACGAGGAGTACAAGGACGGCAAGGAAGCCGCCGCCTATCCCTCGCTTTTTGTGCGCTTTGCCGGGTCCTTCACCGGCCACGGCCAGCCGCTGGTGCGCCCGCCGGAGAGCCATCAGCTCGACTACGAGGGTGAGATCGCAGTGGTCATCGGCAAGGCGGGGCGGCGGATTGCGGAGCCGGACGCGCTGTCCCACGTGGCGGCGCTGACCCTGTGCAACGAGGGAACTTTACGCGACTGGGTGCGCCATGCGCGCTTCAACGTCACGCAGGGCAAGAATTTCGATGCCTCCGGTTCCATGGGACCCTGGCTGGTGCCCCTCACCTCCCCGCCCAGATCGAGGATATCGGGCTGCAGACGCGGGTGAACGGCGAACTGCGGCAGGATGACAAGACGGGGCGGATGCTGTTCCCCGTGCGCCGGCTCATCAGCTACATTTCCACCTTCACCACGCTGGCGCCGGGCGATGTGATCGTCACCGGCACACCGACGGGTGCAGGTGCACGGGCCGAGCCGCCTGTCTGGCTGAAGCCCGGCGATGTGGTGGAGGTGAGCGCGGACGGGCTTGGCACGCTGCGCAACACCATCGCGGACGAAATGCCGGATGCAGCAAGGGAGGGGTGAGATGCTGAGCGCAACACAGATTGAAGACGCCGCCGCAAGGCTGGACGAGGCCGAGCGCAGCCGCATCCAGACCGGGTTGCTGTCGCTGGCCCATCCGGGCATGACCATGGATGATGCCTATGCCATTCAGGCGGCCTGGGTGCAGCGCAAGCTGGCGGCGGGGCGGCGTGTCATTGGCTGGAAGATCGGCCTCACCTCCAAGGCCATGCAATCGGCGCTGAACATCAATATCCCCGATTCCGGCGTGCTGCTGGACGACATGCTGTTCGAGGATGGCGCGCAGATCCCGCCGGAACGCTTCATCCAGCCGCGCATCGAGGCGGAAATCGCCTTCATCATGAAGGCGCCGCTGAAGGGGCCGGGCGTCACTGTCTTCGATGTGCTCAACGCCACGGATTACGTCACCCCGGCCATCGAGATCCTCGACACCCGTATCCTGAGGATGGACCCGCAGACGAAACAGACGCGCAATGTCTGCGACACCATCGCCGACAATGCCGCAAATGCGGGGATCGTCACCGGCGGGCGGGCCCTGCGGCCGGACCAGACCGACATGCGCTGGATGGGCGCCATCGTCAGCCGCAACGGCGAGGTGGAGGAAACCGGCCTTGGCGCAGGCGTGCTGAACCAGCCTGCACGCGGCGTCGCCTGGCTTGCCAACCGGCTGGCGCAGTATGGCGAGGGCATCGAGGCCGGGCAGATCGTGCTGGCCGGTTCCTTCATCCGCCCGGTTGAGGCCCGCCCCGGCGACACGGTGACCGCAGATTTCGGCCCGCATGGCAGCGTCAGCCTGCATTTCGCAAAGGAAACCGCCTGATGCCCGCGCCCGTCAACCCGTTCAAGAAGGCCCTCAGCGAAGGGCAGTTGCAAACCGGCCTGTGGCAGGCGATCGGCAGCGAGGCCGCCGTCGAGATCTGCGCCGGAACCGGCTATGACTGGCTGCTGCTGGATGCCGAGCACGCGCCCAACGATGTGCCAAGGCTTGCCTCGCAACTGCGCGCCATGCGCGGCGCGCCCTCCCATGCAGTCATCCGCCCGCCTATGGGCGAAGCCTGGGTGATCAAGCAGATGCTCGACATCGGCGCGCAGACCCTGCTCATCCCCATGGTGCAGGATGCGGCTCAGGCCGCGTCCCTCGTGCGGGCCGTGCGCTATCCGCCGGCCGGCATCCGGGGTGTGGGTGCGGCGCTGGCGCGGGCTTCGGACTACAACCGGATCGAGCGCTATCTGGAAACCGCCAATGACGAAATCTGCCTGCTGGTGCAGGCCGAAAGCGTGATGGCGCTCAAAAATCTCGAAGCCATCTGCGCGGTCGAGGGGGTGGACGGCGTCTTCATCGGCCCGTCAGATCTGGCCGCAGACATGGGCTTTCTGGGCCGTCCCGGCGCGCAGGAGGTGCAGGCGGCAGTGTCGGACGCCATCGCCCGCATCACCGCCTGCGGCAAGGCGGCCGGCGTGCTGAGCACCGACCTTGCCCTTGCCCGCCACTACCAGCAAATGGGCGCCACCTTCATCGCTATCGGCCATGACGTAGGCCTGCTGGCCAATGGCGCCCGCCAGCTGCTTGAGCGTTTCAGGGGAGAGGCGGAGGGGTAAGCTGCCCTCAAACGCAAGGCGCCCCGCTTGTGGCGGGGCGCTGCGTGGTGTGGCGGATGATGCCGTGATCAGCCGCCGAAGCCGAAGCCCTCGGGCATGTCGGTCAAGGTGATGCCGAAGGGCTCAAGGCTCTTCAAGATCCAGGTCTGGTTGTTGCCGATGCGGCGGTTGTATTCGGCCCAGGCAGAGACGAAGCTCTTGAAGGTTTCATCGGTGCCATAGTTCAGCGCCACCACAGAAGGCGTCGAGAGCACAGGCACCGGCACCTTGACTGTGCCAACCGCAGGCGCCTTCTTCGAAATCACCAGCCCGTTCAGCATGGTGTTGACGAGGCCATCCGCCTTGCCAGTGGTGACGGCGATGATCGCCTCGTCGCGCGTCTTGAAGCGCAGAATGTTGGCATTGGGCAGATACTGCTGGGTAATCAGGTCCTGTGCCGATCCCATGTCCACCGCGAAGGTGTATTTCGGATCGTTCAGTTCCTTCCAGGTCATGCCCGTCAGTTCGTCCTTGGCCGACACGATGATGAAGCTGTTGTAATAGGTGGGGTCCGAGAAGGACACGGACATGGCGCGGACCGGCGTTGCGGTGACAGCGAAGGCCATGTCCACCTTGCCGCTCTGCACGTCAAGGATCGCGTTGGACCAGCTCGATTCCACCACTTCCAGCTTCACGTCCAGCGTCTTGGCAATATCGCTGGCCATGTCGATGACGAAGCCCTGCCATTCACCGGTGCGCGGGTCCTTGTTGAAGTAGGGCACCTCATTGAGGATGGCCGGAATGCGCAGGACACCGCGGGCACGAATATCATCAATCGTGCCGGCACTGGCTGCTGCGGTTCCCGCTGCCAGTGCCATGGCGGCGATGCCGCAAAGTTTTGCAAGAAAGTTCATGTTGCCGGGCCTCCGTTGTTCCCCTGGAATTGCTTTTGCCTGTTCCACATCTTGTAGTGGAACGGCAGCACTACTGGCCGGGTTTCAGCCTAGCCGGGGCGCGGAATTGAACAATGCTAAGGAAGAGGCCGCCCTTATCCTGTTTTTTATATGTGCAGCGCTGCCTGAGCCAGAACCTCACCCTGCCTTCAGCGCCCATCCGGACCAAGCGAAGCGGAGATCCGGAATCATCCACGTCCAGAGCGGAGAGACTGACGCACACCGCGCAGAGGGGGCGCGGCGTGTTGCGGGCACCATGAATGCCGGTCCGCCTTAGGGCACCGGGTAGTTGAGTTCGCTGCCGCGCGGCGCCTCAAGGATCGGGCCGACCAGCTCCTTGCGGCAGTCATCGAACAGCTGCTGCACGGCCTGATGTTTCTGCAGGAAACCGGCCGTGCCGAAGTAGACCCGCACCTCAGGCAGGTTGGTGAGACGCAGGCTGGTGATGCCCTGATCCTCGGGCAGCAGGCACCATTCGGGGATGATCGAAAAGCCCAGCCCCTCCTCCACGCAGCGCTTGACGCTGGAACTGCCGGAGGCGGTGATCGTGGGCTGGACGTTTGCCCCGTCACGGCTGAGAAAGTCCATCGTCAGATTGCGCAGGGTCTGGCCCGGTTCAAAGGTGATGAAGGGCTTGTCCCGCGCCCAGCGGGGAACGTCGCGCACCTCGGGCGCAGGGCCCCAGGATTGCGGATAGACCAGAGCGAGCCGGTAGGTGCCAAGCTGCCGCTGCGGCACCACGGGGTCGCCGAAGTAGCGTTCGGAGATGCAGATGTCGAGACTGCCGTTCTTCACCAGCTCTGCGAGCACCGTATCGCGCTCGTAGACAGCAAACTCCATATCGGGGAACTGGGCGCGGAAGCGGCTCAGTACCTTCGGAAACAGGTAGAAGAAGATCGCCTGCGGCATGCCGACCCGCAGCGCGGTACGCTGGTTCTCGATCAGCTTCGTCAGCCGCTCCAGCATGATATCCAGCTCCGGATAAAGCAGGTTGTACAGCATCACCCCCTTGGCGTGAGGGTGATCCGCTTGGCGCCCTGCTCGGTCTCGATCAGCCGCCCGTTCAGCAGCTGCTCCAGCCGCCGCACATGATTGGCGGCGGACTGATAGCTCAGATTGAGCTCCCGCGCGGCGCCCGAAAACGAGCCATGGCGGGCAACTTCGTAGAAAGTCTGTATGAGTGTCAGGCTGATCTTGGCCATGCTGGTCTACCTCTCTCTCCCCGCCATAATGGCCGGAACTGAGTTAGCCGATACAAAAATCAGGAACAAGGAATGCTGTGTTCTTGTATCGACGCTGCCCCGTCTGCCGCCCCACACTTGGGCGCAAGTCAGAACAAGGGGACCAGACGGTGGATACGCCGCTCGCGCAGACTTCTCCCATCATCATCGCCGGGGCAGGCATTGCCGGCAGCGCCGCAGCCTATTTTCTCGCCCGGCAGGGCCTGAACGTCGAGGTTCTCGATGCGGCAATGCCTGCGGCCGGAGCCTCGGGCGCATCCGATGGTGCGGTCTCCGTCGCGAGCAAGCGGCCGGGCCCGCTGATGAGCGCGGCCCTCCAAGGTATCGCGCTCTACCGGTCACTGGCGCAGGAGGGGCTGCTGGCCGCCGAATTCCACGAGCGCTCCACCTTCATCGTGGCCTCCACGGCCGAGGAAGAGGCCGTGCTGGAGCGGCACGGGGCCGCCCTTGCCAGCGCCGGGATCAAGGTCACTGCCTTCACCGGACCCGCGATCGGCAGCCGGTTCCCCGCGCTTTCGCGCAATGCCTGCCTTGTGCTGGAAGTGCATGGCGAGGGCCATGCCATCGGTTATCAGGTCGTCCACCGGCTGCTGACCGCATCGCGGGCCACGGTTCACCGGAACTGCAAGGTGGAAGGCCTCCAGACCTGCGCCGATGGCAGCCGCATTACCGGCGTGCACACCAGCAAGGGCACACTCAATGCCAGCGCGGTGCTGATCGCCACCGGCAACGGCACCTCCGCCCTCCTCGGTCTTTCCGGCGTGCTGACCCCGCGCAAGGGCCAGCTTCTGGTCACGGAGCGGGACCGGGCTCTGAGTGCCGGCATGCCGGGCTCAATCATGTCGGGCCGCTATCTCCTGTCGAAAGGCAGCCAGAAGGCGGCAGGCGCCAGGGATCAGCGCGGCTTCGGCCTTGTCATCGACCCGCTGCGGACAGGACAGTTTCTCATCGGCGGCACGCGTGAGGACCACGGCGACACCCGCCAGACGGACCTTGAAGCCGTCAGCACCATGTTGCGGCAGGCCGCAGATCTGGTGCCTGGCCTTGCGCACCTGCGGCTGCTGCGCAGCTTCGCCGGAGCCCGCACAGCCGTTGCCGATGCCCTGCCGGTTGCCGGGCGCCTGCCCGGCTGCACCAATGGCTACATTCTCACCGGCTTCGAGGGCGACGGCATCTGCCTTGGCCCGGTGGTGGCAAAAGCCATGGCGGCACTCATCTGCGGCCAGGAGCCGGAGCTGGATCTTGCTCCCTTCGCACCGGACCGCTTCGCCAGCCTGAGGTTTGCCGCATGAGTGGCCTGAGCTTTTTCTGGTGCGGCGAGACCGTCACCTTCCGTCCGGGTGAAACCGTTGCAGCGGCACTGACAGCTGCCGGGGTCCTGCACTTCGGCACAGACGCAAACGGCCAGCCCGCCCGCTATTTCTGCGGCATCGGGGCCTGTCAGGCCTGTGCCGTGCTGGTCGATGGCACCATCCGCGAGGCCTGCCTCACCCCCGCCCGCAGCGGCAGCGAGGTGCGGCCGGTGATGCAGACCAGCGCAGGAGGCCGTGATGCACGCTGACACCCTGTCCTTTCACGATGTCATCGTCATCGGCAGCGGCCCGGCGGGAATGGCCTGCGCCCTCACCGCAGCGCGCGGCGGCGCCAGCGTGCTGCTGGCGGACCAGCGGCCCGGCCCCGGCGGCGCCATCTTCCGCATGGCCATTCCCGGCGTAGCGCCGGTGTCCCTGGCCAGAGCGCAGAAGCGGCTGCGGGAACGGCTGTTTGCCGGTCTTGAACACACGCCCGCAATCCAGCGCCTGCCGGAACACCTCTATCTTGGCCTCGATGCGGACGGCCTTGTCATGCTGGAGGACCGGAAAGCCGGTCAGGTGAAGACCTTCCGCTGCCGCATCCTGTGCCTTGCCACCGGGGCCGTGGAGCGCGTGCTGCCGCGCCCCGGCTGGACCCTTCCCGGCGTGATGACGGCAGGCGGATTACAGGTGATGATGAAGGAAACGGGCAGAGCTCCTGCCGGGCGCACCGTTCTGGCCGGATCTGGCCCGCTGCTGCTGGCGGTGGCCGCCCAGCTTGCCCGCCTTGGCACCCCGCCGCTCGCGGTCATCGAGGCCGGTGATCCCTTGCGGCAACTGCGCGCAGGGCTTGGCCTGCTCCGCTGGCCCGGCCTCTGTCTGGAGGCCGGCGGCTATGTGGCCTCCCTTCTCGGCGCCCGTGTGCCCTGGCACCGGGGTGCAAGGCTGACCGGCATTGAAACGGCGGCAGACGGCCTTGCCGCGCAGTGGCAGGACCGGCATGGCCGGGCGCATATGCTGGCCGCAGACCGCGTCGCGCTGCATGACGGCCTCGCCGGAAACAGCTTCGGCCTTGCCCCTTCAGGCACCTCGCAAAGTGCACCCGGCCATCCGCTGGTGCTGCATGCCGGAGATTGCCGTGAGGCACTCGGCGCCTCTGCTGCCGCACGCGGCGGAGAGGCCGCCGGGCAGATCTGCCTTCAAGTGCTCGCGGGCCGGACAGAACCGGCGGAACGCCTGCAATCCCGCCTCACCGCCGCCACCAGGCGCGATGCATCCGCTCAGGCCCTCATTGCCCGCGCCTTCTCGCCGCAAGGTGGAGCAGAGCACTTCACCGCCCTGCCCGACGACACGGCGCTTTGCCGCTGCGAAGGCGGGACAATGGGCGATCTGCGCAAGCTTTTCACCGCAGCCCCCGGCCTCTCTGGCCGCGAACTGAAGCTGAACGGGCGTTTTGCCATGGGCGCCTGCCAGGGCCGGTTCTGCGCCGCCAACACCGCGGCCGCAGTGGCCGAGCTGACCGGCAGCAGCCTGCCCGTTTCCACAATCACCGGCCACCGCTGGCCTGTCCGCCCCGTTCCCATTTCCAGCCTGATCCGGCCTGAGCCCGGCAAGGCTGACCACGCTGAAGAGGCCACACAATGACACTGCCGATCCAGACCGCCGCGTCCATCACAGCCCCCTCTCCCCTGCCAGCGCTGATGCCATCGAGGTGCGCAACCCCTTTGATGGCGCACTCGCAGGAGAAGTTCCGGTCAGCACGGGAGCGGAGGTTCTCGCCGCCCTCGCCCGTGCCCGCAAGGCGCAGGCAGACTTCCGGCACTCCACACCTGCCCTGCGCCGCAAGCTGCTGGAGGCACTGGCCGCGCAGATTGCCGCCCATGCGGAAGAACTGGCACGGACCATCTGCAACGAGATGGGCAAGACGATCACGGAAGCCCGCAATGAAGTGCGCCGGGCCCAGAACACCCTGCGGCTCTCGGGCGATGCAGCCACTTTCCTCGACGGCGAGGCCCTGCATTGCGCGATCGTCGAGGGCGGCGCCGACCGGCTGGCCACCGTCACCTATCAGCCGGTGGGCGTCGTCGGGGCCATCACGCCCTTCAATTATCCGCTCAACCTGCTGTGCCACAAGCTGGGGCCAGCCATTGCCGCGGGCAATGCGGTGATCGCCAAGCCTTCCCCCAAAGCCCCGCTCGCAGCCGCGATGCTCTGTGAGCTGGCCGCAAAGGCGGGCTGGCCGGACGGGCTGTTTCAGGTGGTGCATGGCGGCGCCGGAACGGCGCTGTCGCTGGCGCGTGCGCCCATCGACCTTCTGTCCTTCACCGGCGGCCCGGCGGCTGGCCTTGCCCTGAAGGCCGCCAGCGGGCTGGTGCGCTGCCTGATGGAACTGGGCGGCAATGACCCCTTGTTCGTGCTCCCGGATGCGGATCTCGACCGGGCCGTGGCGACGGCCATCGGCCACCGCTTTGAAATCGCCGGACAGAGCTGTGCAGCGGTGAAAAAGCTCTACCTGCATGAGGATATTGAGGAAGAGTTCACCGCCCGGCTGCTGGCCGAAGTCGCACGCATACGCACAGGCGATCCCCGGCAGGCGGAGACGGTGATGGGCCCGGTCATCGACGAGGCGGCTACCGCTCTGGTGGAGAACCGGATCAACCAGACACTTGCGGGCGGCGCAGAGCTGCTGGCCGGTGGCACCCGCGAGGGCACGCTCGTCGCCCCCACGGTGCTGCGCAATGTGGCCGCCGATGCGCCGGTCATTGCCGAGGAAACCTTCGGGCCGGTCATCGCTATCCGCAGCTTCCGCGATCCGGCGGCGGCCATCTGCGAGGTAAATGCGGGAGACTATGGCCTGCAAGCCGGGGTCTTCACCAATGACCATGCGCTGGTGAAGCTGTTCTCCCGCGAGCTGGCGGTGGGCGGTGTCATGATCAACGAGGGACCGGACTTCCGCGCCGAGCATGTGCCCTTCGGCGGCATCAAGCGCAGCGGGCTTGGCCGCGAAGGGGTGCGCATCACCTTGCGGGAGATGTCCGAAACCAAGGTGGTCATCGACTGACACCACCCCGCGCAGGACATGAGCATTTTCAAGGAATGACACGCCAGCATCGAAAGACCTGGCAGCAGGAGCAGAAGCAATGCGGATCTCAATCTTCGGAGCATCCGGCCGTGTCGGCACACAGCTGGTGGAACTGGTGCTTGCCAGTCCGGGGCTGGAGCTGGTGGCCGCGCTTGTCTCGCCCACCTCACGCCATGTGGGGCAGCCAGTGGCGGGCGGCGCATTGGAATACCGGCCCGCAGAGGCGGCCATGAACACCCGCTGCGATGTAATCATCGACTTCTCGGCCCCTGCTGCCTCGCTCTGGCTGCAAGAGCAGATCGGCACCAGCCCGCTGCCTTGCGTCATTGGCACAACGGGCTTTTCCAGGGCGCAGGAGGACCAGCTGACCGGCTGGTCCGCCCACCGGCCGATGGTGATCAGCGCCAATTTCGCTCTTGGCTTTGAGGCTTTCCGCCAATGCGCGGCACGCTTTGCCAGCACCATGCCGGGCGCCGAGGCCACGGTGCGGGAAGTCTATCACGCCCGCAAGAAGGCCGAACCGTCCGGCACCTCGCGCTGGCTGGCGGAAACCGTGCGCCAGGCGCGGAGTGCGGCCATGGGCTTTGCTGCGGGCGAGCCGGACATCACCGTCAACCGCGAGGGTGATGTCACCGGAATCAACGAGGTGCGCTTTGACCTGGGATCCGCCGGGCTGACGCTCTCCTATCAGGTTCACACACTGGCAGCCTACGCCGAAGGCGCAATGGCTGCCGCCAGCTGGCTCCGCACGGCCAGACCAGACTGCGGGCGTTACACGCTCGCCGACACCCAGACCACATGACTTCCACGGGAGAGCCCCATGACACAGCTTTCTGACCGCTTCCGCGGTGTCTTCACCGCCCTCGTCACCCCGTTCCGCAACGGCAGCATCGACCATGATGCCTATGCCGCCCTGGTGGAACGCCAGCTTGCAGCCGGTGTCACGGGCCTCGTGCCCGTGGGCACCACTGGCGAAGCGGCAACCTTGTCCGATGCGGAAGCTGAAGACCTGATCCGCCGGACGGTGGAACTGGCCCGGGGCCGCGCCTTCATCCTCGCGGGCGCAGGTGCCAATGACACGGCAAAGGCCGTGGAAAAGGTGCGCCAGGCCGAAGCTGCCGGGGCCGATGGCGTGCTCGTCGTCACCCCCTATTACAACAAGCCGGAGCAGGCAGGCCTCATCGCCCATTACAGCGCCGTGGCGAAGGCAACTTCCTTGCCGGTGGTGCTCTATTCGGTGCCCGGCCGCTGCGGCGTCGAGATTGCCCCGGAAACCTGCGCCCGGCTGATGGACATGCACGCCAATATCGTCGCCATCAAGGAAGCCGGCGGCTCTCCTTCCCGCGTGACGGAGCTGCGGCAGGCCTGCGGCAGCCGCCTCATCATTCATTCGGGCGACGATGGCCTGACGCTGCCGTTCCTGTCGCTGGGCGCCTGCGGTGTCACCAGCGTCGTCTCCAACATCGCCCCGCGTGAGATGGTGGAACTGGTGAAGGCATGGGAACAGGGCGACACGGCCCGTGCGCTGGCGGTGCATGAACTGGTCGCGGAGCTTGCCGGCAGCATGTTCATCGAATCCAATCCCGGTCCGGTGAAGGCGGCTCTCGCCCTCGCCAATCTCGCCGGACCCGAGATGCGCCTGCCGATGGTGCCCGTCTCCGACCGGAGCCGCCAGACCATTGCCGCTGCCCTGAGCCGTTTCGGCTCGGCATCCGGCGCCTTTCCCGGCACCGCCTGCTAAACCGGCCGAGAGCCGGACATGTCCGGCAGCGGAAAGAAACACAAGAACCGGAAGACCCAGAGGGACCAGAATGACTGACACATTACATGCGCCGGCCCCCGGCAGAACAGGAGGCGGATCGTGACCTACACCTGGGATTTTCACTCCGCCTGGCAGTACAGGGATCTGTTCCTGTGGGGGCTCTGGATCAGCGTCCTCTATACGGCAGGCTCCATCCTGTTCGGGGTGCTGATCGGCTTTCTCACCTGCGCCATGCGTCTGTCCGGCTGGAAGGTGCTCGACCTCACCGCCCGCACCTATCAGGAAATCTTCCGCTGCACGCCGCTTCTGGTTCAGCTGCTGTGGTTCTACTACGCCTTCCCGCTGCTGGTGGGCGGAACCATCGACAACCGGGTGGCCGCCATGCTGACCCTGTCGCTCTATGTCGGGGCCTTTTATGCGGAGATCTTCCGGGGCGGCATCGTCTCGATCGACCGGGGCCAGCGTGAGGCGGCAGCGGCCATCGGCATGAGCCCCTGGCAGTCGATGCAGCGCATCATCCTGCCGCAGGCGCTGAAGCGGATGCTGCCGTCCTTCATCAACCAGTCCGTCATCCAGTTCAAGAACACCTCGCTGGTGTCGGTGATCTCGGTGGCCGACCTTGCCTATATGGCGGCCGTCGTCAACGGCCAGACCTACCGCCCGCTCGAATCCTACACGGTCATGGCCGTCCTCTACATCGCGGTGCTGCTGCCCGTGACGCAGATCGCCGACCGGGTGGAAAAGCGGCTGCGCGTGAGCGATTGAAGGAGAAGCGCATGACCAGCGAAACCAGCCGTGCCGCAGAAAACCCGGTGATCGAAGCCTCCGGACTGCGCAAGAGCTTCAGCAACCTTCAGGTGCTCAAGGGTCTCGACCTCAGCCTCAACCGCGGCGAAGTGGTGGCCCTGATCGGGCCGTCGGGCTCGGGCAAATCCACCTTCATCCGCTGCCTCAACCGCATGGAGCATCCGACCGGCGGCGAGATCCGTTTCCGTCAGCAGCCGGTGGGCGACAGTTTCCGTGACAGTGCGGGCAAGATCGGCATCGGCACCTTGCGCCGCCATGTCGGCATGGTGTTCCAGCACTTCAACCTGTTTCCGCACATGACCGTGCTGCAAAACGTGACCGAAGGCCCGGTCACCGTCTGCCGCAGGCCGCGCCGGGAAGCCGAAGAGCTGGCCATGGATCTGCTGGCAAAGGTCGGCCTTGCCGAAAAACACGCGGCCTACCCCAATCATCTCTCGGGCGGGCAGAAGCAGCGGGTGGCCATTGCCCGGGCCTTGGCCATGGAGCCGGAGGTTCTGCTCCTGGACGAGGTGACCAGCGCGCTCGATCCGGAGCTTGTCGGTGAGGTTCTGGCTGTCATCCGCTCGCTTGCCGAACAGGGCATGACCATGGCCATCGTCACCCACGAAATGGCCTTTGCCGCCGAGGTTGCCGGACGGGTGCTGTTTCTCGACCAGGGCGTCATTGCCGAAAGCGGCACGCCGGACAGCGTCATCCTCAACCCGGAAAATCCCCGTCTCCAGGCGTTTGTGGCCCGTTTCCGGCCCTGACAGAAAGGCAAGAAAGCCATGTCCGGCTTCAAGATCTCTATCGTGGGTGCAGGGCGGATGGGCACCGCCCTTGCCGCTCTGCTGGCGCAGGATCCCAGCTTCCGGGTGCGGGTGCTTGACCGCTCCGAGGATGCGCTCGACGGCTTGCGCCACGCAACTGCGGCGCTGGAAACACGCCTCCTGTGCCATGGGGAGGAGCTGCACACGGTTCTGGCGGGCGAGGATCTCGTGGTGGCCGCCGTGCCGGACAGCGCCGTCGCCGCCGTGGCAGAGGCTGCCCGGCGCGCCCGCGTCCACTATCTCGACTTCATCGCCACGCCGGCAGCGGCCCGCCAGCCGCTGGAGGAGCTGGCGGCAACCCGCGCCGTGCTGCCCGGCTGCGGTGTGTCACCGGGCCTTGCCGGCACTCTCGCCTGCGCCTTGCTGAAACGCTATGCGCCGGTGTCCGACCTCATCATCCGCGTTGGCGCCCTGCCCCGCTATCCCGCCAACCGGCTGGGCTATGGCCAGATCTGGCATGTGGATGGGCTGATCGACGAATACACCCGCCCCTGCACCGCCCTGCGCGAGGGCCGCAGCACGGAACTGTCGCCGCTGGAGGATTACGAGCGCCTCAACATCGATGGCGTCGCCTTCGAGGCCTTCACCACCTCGGGCGGACTGGGGGATCTGGATGCGGTGGCCCGGTTCTCACCGCGCAGCGTCACCTTCAAGACCCTGCGCTATCCCGGCCATCTGGATTACATGCGCTTTCTGCTGGATGACCTTGGCCTGCGCCAGCGCCGCGACATGCTGAAGTCGCTGCTCTGCAACGGGCTGCCGGTGGTGGAGGATGACGTGCTGCATGTGATGCTGACGGTGAAGGCCATGCGCGGCCGCCAGCCGGTGGAACGGACCCAGTGCCTGCGCTTCGGCCCCCGCATGACCTCCTGCATGGCCCCGCAGGCTTCGGCACACGTGAAGGGACAGACAGCGGCTCCCACCCCGCAATGGTCAACGCCCTCACCGCCACCGCAACCGCCTATGCCGCCACCCTGATCAGCAGCCTTGCCAGCGGCAAACTGGCCGCAACGGGCATGCTGGACCCGGCCTCGCTTGACGTGGAGGCCATGCTCACGGGCCCCTACCTCGCACCGCTGCTCAGTGGCAGCGCCGCAGCGCCATATTAGCGCTCAAGCGAGCCAAGAACGGTGCGGCAGCGGCTGAGGATCGCGGCCTGCACCTCGTCCATGAGAGGGTGATCTCCTGCCGGCATGGCGCAGACGGCCTGCCTTGCCGCATCCAGCTGCTCCATCACCCTCCCGGCCAGCGACCGGACCCGCTCAACGGCGGCACGCGGGGCAAGCCCGCAGCGTTCGGCCTCGCGCTGCCAGTGACGCCCGGCAATCTGATTGCCGCGCCGCTTGTCTGCCACGTCGAGGGCGAGGTTTTCCGTGATGCCGTCCCAGACCTGCGCACAAAGCACGTCATAAAGCGGCGCCAGCGCCACCGCGTCCGGACCGATCATGAGGGAGTAGTTCTTCATGTGCGCATCGGTGTTGCAGGCAAGCACGTTGAAGACCATGGCATCCCACAGCCGCAACACATCCGCGCCGCCCCCGGCGGCGCGCAGCCGGTCCATCATCGCCGCAAAGCTGCCCTTCGGCCCCGGTGCCTGACTGTGCTGATACTTGGCGGAGGGCGGCAGGCCGAGCGCCTGACAGAAATCCTCCTGATGCAGCCGCCGCAGGTGCTCCCTTGCGCCAGACGGTCATACCGGCGGACCAGAAGATAGGTCCGCTCTCCCGCCCGGCCCGTGGTCACTTCGCTGGCCTCAAGACCGGCAAGGCGTGCCAGCGTCAGGCAGAAGGCTTCGTTCTGCACATTGCCCCAGAGGCGGGAACTGTCCGGCTTCAGGATATGGCTTGAAGCGGTGCCATTGAGCGGAATGGCGAGGCGCCCATCCTCCAGCACGCGCACGGACAGCTTGGTCTGCACCCCCGCGAGTGACATGGACACCCCATCCTCACCGGCCAGAAACGGCTTGCGGGGCAGCTCCGAGATGATCCGCTCCAGATCCGCTTCGGAGCCGGTTTCCCGCACCTCGCAGGTGGTCAGGCCCCGCCCGGCGAAGGAGAAGGCACCGGAGGTGTCGCGCCCCGCGCGCTCCAGCAGCGCCAGCACATCCGTGTGCGGCACATCCAGAATGCGGGCCATCATCCGCACCGCATCAGCGTCTTCCGGCAGCAGGTTGAGAAGCCACGGCCCCAAAACCGGCCAGCCGTAAGGCTCTGCCCGCAAGGGCATCGACACGGACAACGGAAAGGCCCAGGGCTGCGCCAGCCAGTCCGGATCATAGCAGAAGACCGGCGCGCTGCCGTCCCGCTCCATGATGCTGCCTGCCAGGTGGCGCTCGTAAAAAAGCTGCAAGGCTCAGCTCCTCACAAGGGCGGAAGCGGACTGGGGGAGGTTTGCAGCGGGCCTGTCATCAGGGCGTTGACGCGCAGGCCAAGCGCCTCGGCGGCCGCCAGCGCAGGGCCAAGGTGGCTGGTGCCCTTGCCCCGCTCCAGCTCGCTGATGAAGCGGCGGTTGGTGCCGATCATGCCCGCAAGATCCGCCTGTGTATGCCCCAGCGCCTTGCGCCGCGCCCGGATGGCCGCGCCAAACTCTCGTGCCAGCCGCTCTTCTGCCGGAGACAATGCCATCTGCACCTCACCAATCTGCTACACATCTGTAGCATCATGAGCTGAGCACCACAAGATGATACCTTTCTGTAGCATTGAGGCTGAACACGTAGAAAAGATACAGAAAGGTATCTTTACAGCGCTTACACACTCCAACGATACCGTTCTGTACCATCCTCCGCGCAAGCGCCCGATTTGACAGCGGCGGGCAAAATTGGCAGCACTGTCGCCAGAGTACGGGGAAGAGCTTCCATGGCGAAACGTGGCGAAGGGCAGACAAGGCTGGATGATGCGGCAAGGGCCGGCTGGCTTTATTACGTCGCGGGCCGCACCCAGGACGAAATCGCCGCCGCCATGGGCATCTCGCGCCAGAGCGCGCAGCGGCTGGTGTCACTGTCGGTTGCCGAACGGCTGATCAAGGTGCGCCTCGACCACCCCATCGCCGCCTGCCTGGAACTGGCCGAGGCGGTGAAGGCGCGCTGGGGCCTCAAGGATGTGGAGATCGTGCCCACCGATCCGGCCTCGGAATCGGCCACAGTCGGCGTTGCCGAGGCTGGTGCTGCCCAGCTGGAGCGCTGGCTGAAGCAGAGCGACCCGCTTGTCATTGCCATGGGCACGGGGCGGACCCTGCGCGCCGTGATCGACCAGCTGCCGCCCTTGGAATGCCCGCAGCACAAGATCGTCTCACTCACCGGCAACATCAGCCCGGATGGCTCGGCCGCCTATTTCAACGTCATCTTTTCCATGGCCGATGCGGTGAAGGCGCCGCACTTCCCCATGCCGCTGCCGGTGATCGTTTCCTCTCCGGCAGAACGCAAGCTGCTGCACAGCCAGCCGCTCGTCGCTCCGACCATCGCCCTCGGTCAATGCAGCAATGTCACGTTCGTCGGCATCGGCGAGATGAACATGAGCGCGCCGCTGCTGGTCGATGGCTTCCTGAAACCGCAGGAGATGGAAGACATCCTGCAGGCGGGTGCAGCGGGCGAGATCTGTGGCTGGATCTTTGGCGCGGATGGCAAGCTGCTGGATCACCCGGTCAACGAACGGGTCGCCAGCCTCGAAATCCCCTCGCGCCAGACCTCAACCGTCACCGGCATCGCGCGCGGCAAGCGCAAGCATGCGGCGATCCTCGCCGCCGTGCGGGGCGGGCATATCAACAGCCTCATCACCGATGAAGAGGCCGCCCGGCACCTTCTTTCCCGAACGTAAGATTTTTTCATAAACAATATCAATTGCCTGCCTGATCCTTGCGGCATCGCAGCATGGAATCCGGATTGACATTTTGTGCGCTCAAAGTGAGTAATTGCTCACGAGCAAGGCGAATGCTCATTTTCTTCTGGGAGGAAGACATGCACTTGAAGACGATTCTGCTGGGCGCGGGCTCGCTGCTGGCCCTTGCCGGCATGGCCTCGGCCGAAACCCTGACGATTGCGACGGTCAACAACGGCGACATGATCCGCATGCAGGGCCTCACCTCCGAATTCACGGCGCAGAATCCGGACATTGAGGTCCAGTGGGTGACGCTGGAGGAGAACGTCCTGCGCGAGCGTGTCACCACCGACATCGCCACCAAAGGCGGGCAGTATGACATCATGACCATCGGCACCTATGAGGTGCCGATCTGGACGAAGCAGGGCTGGCTGCTGCCGCTGGACAACCTCGGCGCGGACTATGACGTGGACGACCTCCTGCCGGCCATCCGCTCGGGCCTGACGGGCGAGGACGGCAAGCTCTATGCCGCGCCCTTCTATGGCGAGAGCTCTTCGTCATGTACCGCAAGGACCTGATGGAAAAGGCCGGGCTGACCATGCCGGACGCCCCCACCTGGGACTTCATCGCCGATGCGGCGCGCAAGATGACCGACCGGGCCAATGGCATCAACGGCATCTGCCTGCGCGGCAAGGCGGGGTGGGGCGAGAACATGGCCTTCCTGACGGCCACGGCCAACGCCTTCGGTGCCCGCTGGTTTGACGAGAACTGGCAGCCGCAGTTCGACCAGCCGGAATGGAAGAACACCCTCGACTTCTATGTGAAGCTGATGAATGACGCCGGGCCGCAGGGCGCATCCTCCAACGGCTTCAACGAAAATCTGGCGCTGTTCCAGCAGGGCAAGTGCGGCATGTGGATCGACGCCACCGTCGCCGCCTCCTTCGTAACGAACCCGCAGGATTCCACCGTCGCTGACAAGGTGGGCTTTGCACTGGCGCCTGATACGGGCCTTGGCAAGCGCGGCAACTGGCTCTGGGCCTGGAACCTCGCCATCCCGGCTGGCACACAGAAGGCGGAAGCGGCGGAAAAGTTCGTCGCCTGGGCAACCAGCAAGGCCTATCTGGAACTTGTCGCCTCGAAGGAAGGCTGGGCCAACGTTCCCCCTGGCACCCGCACCTCGCTTTATGAGAATGCCGAGTACCAGGCCGCAGCGCCCTTTGCGAAGATGACGCTGGACTCCATCAACGCCGCCGACCCGAAGAACCCCACTGTCAAGCCGGTGCCTTATGTGGGCGTGCAGTTCGTGGCCATTCCCGAGTTCCAGAGCCTCGGCACCTCGGTGGGCCAGCTCTTCGCGGCAGCACTGGCCGGCCAGATGTCCGTCGATGACGCGCTCGCCCAGGCCCAGACCATGACCGTCCGCGAAATGACCCGCGGCGGCTACATCAAGTAAGCAGCGGAGGGGCTGCCACGTGACCGCAGTGAGGCTTCAGCCTTGCGGCACGGCCTTTCAGTCCCCCTCCCCTTGAGGGGAGGGGAGGCTGAGAGGCCCTGCCGTGGAGAGAAAGCCGCCGCCTTTGCCTCTGGTGGGGAGCAAGGAAAGAGGCTCTCCGGGGCAGTGTTTTCTCCGGACTGCCGGTGAGGCACCAACTCCTCTCCCCCTTGAGGGGGAGATGCCCCCGGCAGGGGGCAGAGGGGAGTAACTGACTGTCCGCTTGTATGAGAGGTAGTGTCTTTCTGAAGCGCTGCGACCCCCTCTGTCTGCTGACGCAGACATCTCCCCCTCAAGGGGGAGAGGGACGCTGCGGCAAAAGGAGAGAACTGACCTCCTCCTTGCAGCCGTAAAAAACACTGGCCGCAGAGATTAACAAGACAGGCCAGGCCCCATCCTCCACCTCCCCGTCCGGGCCTCTCATGAGGGGTCCGGGCGGGGCTTCCCGGGTCCTTGCGGCCTCTGGCGCAGCGCTCATCAGGGCAAGATTTCATCATGGCTACTCAGAACACACGCACACTGGCACGTCTGATGATGGCACCCTCCGTCGGGCTGCTGCTGATCTGGATGATCGTGCCGCTGGCGATGACGCTGTGGTTCTCGTTCCAGAACTACAATCTGCTGAACCCGGCCAATGTCAGCTTCGCCGGGCTGTTCAACTACCGCTATTTCTACACGGACCCGGCCTTCTTCCAGTCCGTCTGGAACACGCTGCTGATCGTCGGCGGCGCGCTGCTCATCACCATCACGGGCGGCCTGCTGCTGGCGCTGCTGCTGGATCAGCCCATGTTCGGACAGGGCATTGTCCGCATTCTGGTGATCTCGCCCTTCTTCGTCATGCCGCCGGTGGCTGCGCTGGTGTGGAAGAACATGATCATGCATCCAGGCTACGGCGTGCTGGCGGATATCAACCGGGCGCTGGGGCTCGATCCGGTGGACTGGTTTGCGCAATATCCGCTGCTGTCGATCATCATCATTGTCGCCTGGCAGTGGCTGCCCTTCGCAACGCTGATCCTGCTCACCGCGCTGCAGTCGCTGGATGCGGAGCAGAAGGAAGCGGCGGAGATGGACGGGGCGAATGCCTTCAACCAGTTCATCTATCTGACGCTGCCGCATCTGGCCCGCGCCATCACCGTGGTGATCCTGATCGAGACGATCTTCCTGCTCAGCGTCTATGCCGAGATCCTCGTCACCACCAATGGCGGGCCGGGCTATGCCTCGACCAACCTTGCCTTCCTGATCTACCGCACGGCGCTGCTCGGCTACGACGTGGGCGGCGCATCAGCGGGAGGCATCACCGCCGTCATCCTCGCCAACATCGTCGCCATCTTCCTGATGCGCGCCGCCGGCAAGAACCTGGACCGGTAAGGAGACACGCATTATGGCCCGCGCCACCAGCACCCGCCGCAAGATCACGGTCACGCTCATCGCCTGGACGGTGGCACTCGTGATCTTCTTCCCCATCCTCTACACGCTGATCACCAGCCTCAAGACCGAGACCGAGGCGATCCGGGGCTTCAGCCTGATCCCCAGCTTCACGCTGGAGAACTACGTCACGGTGCAGACCCAGCGCGATTACATCAAGCCCTTCCTCAATTCGGTGGTGCTGGCCGCGGGCTCGACGGTGCTGGCGCTTCTCGTCGGCATTCCCGCCGCATGGGCCATGGCGTTTTCGCCGACAAAGCGCACCAAGGACATCCTGATGTGGATGCTTTCCACCAAGATGATGCCGGCCGTCGCCGTGCTGGTGCCGATCTATCTGCTGTTCCGCGACTTCGGCCTGCTCGACACGCGCACCGGCCTCACCGTGATGCTGACGCTGATCAACCTGCCGATCGTCATCTGGATGCTCTACACCTATTTCCGCGAGATCCCGGGCGAAATCCTGGAAGCGGCGCGCATGGACGGAGCCTCGCTCTTCAACGAGATTGTCCATGTGCTCACGCCCATGGCCCTGCCGGGCATCGCCTCGACGCTGCTGCTCAACATCATCCTGGCCTGGAACGAAGCCTTCTGGACGATCCGGCTGACCACAGCCAACGCGGCACCGCTCACGGCCTTCATCGCCTCCTTCTCCAGTCCGCAAGGCCTGTTCTGGGCAAAGCTTTCCGCCGCCTCGACCATGGCCATCGCGCCGATCGTGATCCTCGGCTGGTTCAGCCAGAAGCAGCTCGTGCGCGGTCTCACCTTTGGCGCCGTCAAGTAAGGAACCCCGCTGATGGGCAGCATCAAACTCGAACAGCTTTCCAAGTCCTTCGGCGAACATGCCGTCATTCCGGGGATCGACCTTGAGATCAACGATGGCGAGTTCGTGGTCTTTGTCGGCCCGTCCGGCTGCGGCAAGTCCACGCTGCTGCGGCTGATCGCAGGCCTTGAGGACGCCTCCGGCGGGCGCATCCTCATCGACGGCAAGGACCAGACCCACACCCCGCCCGCGCAGCGCGGCCTGGCGATGGTGTTCCAGTCCTACGCGCTTTATCCGCACATGAGCGTGCGCTCCAACATCGGCTTTCCGCTGAAGATGGCGAAAGCCGATCCGGCGGAAATCAAGCGCAAGGTGGAGGAAGCCGCGCGCATCCTCAATCTCACCGATTATCTGGAGCGCCGTCCCGGCCAGCTGTCCGGCGGCCAGCGCCAGCGCGTCGCCATTGGCCGCGCCATCGTGCGCAATCCGCGCTGCTTCCTGTTTGACGAGCCGCTGTCCAACCTCGATGCGGCGCTGCGCGTTGCCATGCGGCTGGAAATCACCGAGCTGCACCAGAAGCTGAAGGCCACCTCGATCTATGTCACCCACGACCAGGTGGAGGCCATGACCATGGCCGACAAGATCGTGGTGCTGAACAAGGGCCGCATCGAACAGGTGGGCTCGCCGCTGGAGCTGTACCGCAGCCCCGCCAATCTCTTCGTCGCCGGCTTCATCGGCTCGCCGAAGATGAACCTGATCAGCGGCCCCACCGCCGCTGAGCATGGGGCCCACACCATCGGCATCCGGCCGGAGCACGTCACCCTGTCGCTCGACAGCGGGCTGTGGCAGGGCAAGGTCACGGTGGCCGAGCATCTGGGCTCCGACACCTTCCTGCATGTGGAGGTGGAGGGCGCGGGCACCATCACCACCCGCACCGGCGGCGAATTTCCCGTCCGCCATGGCGACACCGTCTACGTGACGCCGGATCTCACCCGCCTGCACAGGTTCAACGGCGAAGGACAGGCCCAATGAGCGGCAGACTGGAGGGCAAGTCCGCCCTGATCACCGGATCGGCGCGGGGCATCGGCCGGGCCTTTGCCGAAGCCTATGTGCGCGAGGGCGCAACCGTTGCCATTGCCGACATCGACTTTCTCCGCGCCACCGAAACCGCCGCGGAAATCGGCAGCGCCGCCTATGCGGTGAAGCTCGATGTCACCGATCAGGCCTCGATCGATGCCGCCGTGCGCACAGTCGAGGAGCGGCAGGGCGGGCTGGATATCCTCATCAACAACGCCGCCCTGTTCGATCTGGCCCCCATCACGGAGATCACGCGGGAAAGCTATGACCGGCTTTTCGCAATCAACGTGGCCGGCACGCTGTTCATGCTGCAGGCCGCCGCGAAGTCGATGATTGCGCGCGGCAAGGGCGGCAGGATCATCAACATGGCCAGCCAGGCCGGCCGGCGCGGCGAGCCGCTGGTCGCCGTCTATTGCGCCACCAAGGCCGCGATCATCTCGCTGACGCAATCTGCCGGGCTCGACCTCATCAAGCATGGCATCAACGTCAATGCCATCGCCCCCGGTGTCGTTGATGGCGAGCACTGGGACGGGGTCGATGCCCTGTTTGCGAAATACGAGAACCGGCCGCTTGGCGAGAAGAAGAAGCTGGTGGGCGAGGCCGTGCCCTTCGGCCGCATGGGCCGGGCGGAAGACCTGACCGGCATGGCGGTGTTCCTCGCCTCGCCCGAGGCCGCCTACATCCTCGCCCAGACCTACAATGTGGACGGCGGCAACTGGATGAGCTGAGGGCCGCACGGCCCTCCCGCCCTCCCCCGCCAGTCAAGGACTGCACTCATGACGACGAAGCTCTCACTCGCAACGCTCGCCAGCCTCAAGGGCCGGGCCGCCCTGCCCGCCTACCGCCGCGAAGACCTCGCGCCCGGCATCCTGCATTTCGGCACCGGCAACTTTCACCGCGCCCATATGGCGGTCTATCTGCACGAGCTGTTCAACACGGGCCGGGATCTCGGCTGGGGCATCATCGGCGCCGGGGTCATGCCCTCCGACCGGCGCATGCACGAGGTGCTGAAGGGGCAGGATTTCCTCACCACCGTGGTCGAGCAGGACGCAGACCGCTCCGGCGCCACCGTCACCGGGCCGATGCTGGACATGATCACCGCACCGGACTTTGCCCGCATCATCGACACACTGGCCTCCCCGCAGATCCGGATCGTCTCCATGACGATCACCGAAGGGGCTATTTCATCGACCCGGCGACGGGGAAGTTCGATGCCGCCCATCCGGCCATCATCGCCGACGCAAAGGACCCGGAGCATCCGCAGACCGTGTTCGGGCTGATCATCGCCGGGCTGAAGGCGCGTCGGGCGGCGGGCATTCCCCCATTCACCGTCATGTGCTGCGACAACATCCCCGGCAATGGCGAGGTGACGGAGGCCACCGTCTGCGGGCTGGCGCGCCTCTCCGATCCGGCTTTCGCAGACTGGATCCACGCCAATGTCGCCTTCCCCAATTCCATGGTGGACCGCATCACCCCGGCCACGGGCGAGCGGGAGATCCGCATGACAGCGGAGGCCTACCGCATCGAAGACGGCTGGCCGGTGTTCTGCGAGGGCTTCAAGCAATGGGTGCTGGAGGACCGGTTCCCGCTGGGCCGCCCGGCACTGGAGCTGGCGGGCGTCACCTTCGTGCCCGATGTGGCGCCTTACGAGCTGATGAAGCTCAGGATCCTCAACGGCGGCCACGCGGCGATTGCCTATCCGGCGGCACTGATGGACATCCATTTCGTGCATGAGGCCATGGAAAACCCGCTGATCCGCAGCTTCCTTGCCAAGCTGGAGCATGAGGAAATCATCCCCGTGGTGCCGCCCGTGCCGGACACCCGCCTTGAGGATTATTTCGCGCTGATCGAGAGCCGCTTCTCGAACCCTAAGATCGGCGACACCATCCCCCGCCTCGCGCAGGACGGATCGAACCGGCAGCCGAAGTTCATCCTGCCTTCGACAGCGGACCGTCTGGCACAAGGGCTTGATGTGCAGGGCCTTGCCCTCGTCTCCGCCCTGTGGTGCCGCTATTTCGAGGGCACCAGCGATGGTGGCAAGCCGATTGCCTTCAATGACCCGGCCGCAGACCGGCTGCATGCCGCAGCCCTTGCCTCACGCACGGACCCGGACGCCTTCACCGGCCTTGCCGATATCTTCGGCCCCGTCGGCACGGACAGCCGCTTCCGCCAGCGCTTTGGCGAGGCGCTGGTCAGCTTGCGGGCGCATGGCACGGCAGATACGTTGCGGCGCTATCTGAATGGAACCCTTGCGAGCTGAGTATCCATGACCAAGCAGCAGATCCGGCTGGTGATTTTCGATTGTGACGGCGTGCTTGTCGACAGCGAGGCCATTGCACTCGACGTGCTGATCGAGGCCCTTGCGGAAAAGGGCATCAGCCTTGATGCGGATGGCGCTGCCCGCCGGTTTCTGGGGCGCAGCCTTGGCTCGCTGAGCGAAACCGTCGCCGCAGAATTCGGCGTGGAGATTGATCCGCCGTTCCTCAACCGGATGCGCGAGGTGCTCTATGACCGCTTCCGGCAGGAGCTTCAGCCCATCGCCGGGGTGGCGGCGCTGATCGGGGCGCTGAAAGACAGTGGCATCGCCTGCTGTGTCGCCTCGTCCAGCCAGCGCGAGCGCATCGAGTTCTCGCTCTCCCTCACCGGCCTCCTCGACGGGCTTGCGCCGCATATCTTCAGCGCCACGATGGTTGAGAACGGCAAGCCCGCGCCGGATCTCTTCCTGCACGCAGCGGCGGCCATGGATGTGGAGCCCGCTGACTGTCTGGTCATCGAGGACAGCCCCGCCGGGATCATGGCCGCGCAGGCCGCAGGCATGGGCGTGATTGCCTTCACCGGCGGGGCGCACACCCGTCACGCCTCCTACACCGCCGCGCTGAAGGACCTGAAGCCCGATGCGCGGTTTGACGGCATGCGGGAATTGCTTCAGTTTGTGCTCCCAGCGAGGAGACCGGAAGACATAACGGATGCCTGACCACATCTTGGCCGTGGACGTTGGCACGGGAAGCGCGCGTGCCGGTGTGTTCGATCTTCGCGGACGGCAAGCTGCCCGCTGCGTTGTGCCAGTGTCGCTGCACACACCCCAACCCCGGCACATGGAACAGGACAGCGGGGAGATCTGGTCCGCCGTCTGCCGTGCGGTGCGCGCCGCCCTCGGCGAGGCCGGTCTTGCGGGCGCAGATATTCTCGCCATCGGCTTCGACGCCACCTGCTCGCTGGTGGTGCGGGACACACAGGGCCAGCCGCTTTCCATCTCCACCACGGGCGCTGCAACCCGCGACACCATTCTGTGGATGGACCACCGCGCCATCGCGGAAACGGACCATTGCAACGCCATAGAAGATCCGCTGCTGGCCCGTTTCGGCGGCAGGCTTTCGGTGGAAATGCAGATCCCCAAGCTGCTTTGGCTGAAGCGGCATATGCCGGAGATCTGGCGCAAGGCTGGCCTCATCTTCGATCTTTCCGACTACCTGACCTGGCGGGCCACAGGCTCCACCGCGCGCAGCCATTCGCCCATGGCCTCCAAATGGGGCTACACGGCGGAAACACCCGGTGCGCCGCCGCAGGACTTTCTGGCAAAGGCGGGCCTTGAGGATCTCATGGAGCGCGCAGGCCTGCCGCTGCACTCTCATCCCGTCCACCAGCCGGTGGCGCGTCTCTCGGCGGAAGCGGCGGAAGCGCTCGGGCTCACCACCGCCTGCCTCGTGGCGCCGGGGCTGATCGATGCCTATGCGGGCGCGCTCGGCCTTTTTGCCGCCGGAGAACGGCCGCAGGCGCCCCTTGCGCAGGAAGCGGCCTTCATCGCAGGCACATCCAGCTGCATCATCCGGCTCACGCAGGCGCCCGTTTCCGGCCCCGGCTGCTGGGGCGGTTTCGAGGGCGCGGCCATTCCGGGGCTGTATCTGCTGGAATCAGGACAGTCGGCCTCCGGTGCCTTTCTCGACCATGTGCTGAAGACACACCCCAGCGGCGGCGAACCCTCGCAGGCGCGGCACCGGGCCATTCTGGATGCCATCGGAGCGCGGCTGCAAAGCGAAGGCCGGGATTTCGGCCTGCCCATCACCGTGCTGCCGGATATCCACGGCACCCGTTCGCCGGTCTCCGATCCGCGCCTGACGGCCAGCCTCTCGGGGCTGGATCTGGACACGTCCGAAGAGGGCCTGCTGCGGCTCTACTGGCGCAGCTGCGTCGCTCTCGCCTGCGGCATCAGCCATATTCTGGACCATCAGCCCACTGACGCAGGCAGGCCGGAGCGGCTTCTGCTCGGCGGCGGCTTTGCCGGGCACGCGCTGCTGGCCCAGCTTCATGCCGATGCCACCGGCGCAAGCGTGCATGTACCGGCGCATTGCGATGCCGTGCTGCTCGGCACCGCCCTGCATGCCGCTGTGGCCGCCGGGGCCTTCCCCTCTGTCCATAAGGCGGGAGAGGCGATGCGCTTCGCCATGCGGGTTTTCACCCCGCAGCCGGAAGCCGCCGCCGCGCTCCACCGCGACAAGGCCCTCCACACCGCCATGATCCGCCACCGCGCAGAACTCACCGCGATCATGGCCGGATAACAAAAAGGCCGCAGGGGTGATGCCTGCGGCCTTGTGTCTTTTTGCGCCGTTTCGCGGTTACTGAACCGAGGCGATGAAGGCGTCTACTTCTTCCAGCGGGATGTACTTTTCTTCCTTCGTGCCTTCGGCGGTGAAGTTCCAGATGACCGCCGGGGCGGAAACATCGCCGTTCTTGTCGAACTTCACGTTGCCGGTTGCGCCCTGGTAGAGCACGGTGCCGCCGCCTGCGAGGATCTTCTTGGCTTCCGCGAAGCCTGCGCCATCTGCCGTGACGGGCGTGCCTGCCGGGTCAGTGACCTTGGCCACCGCTGCGGCAATTTCGGGGCCCTTGGCGTCCTTGCCGGCCGCTTCCATCGCCAGCAGGGCGATCATCGCCGCGTCATAGCTGTTGGCAAGGCCGGGGCCGTTGGGCTGGCTGCCGAATTTCTCCTGATAGCGGGTGACGAAGGCCGCCGCCGACTCGGTGCGCGGCGAGGCCGTGTCCGTGCCCGACGCGTTGGCCAGATATTCAAGGCCGACATTGTTGCGGAAGTCATCGGACTTCAGCGAGTTGGCGAGGATCATGTTCTGCGTGCCGCCCAGCGACAGCCATTCGCGCACCACCGCCGTGCCTTCGGTGGGGTAGAGCGCCAGATAGACCGCTTCCGGCTCGCCGGAGAGCGCTTCGGTCACTTCGGCGCGGAAGGAGGGCTGAGCGTCGTTGATGGCGACCACACCCGTCACCTTGATGCCGAGTTTTTCGAGGTTGGCGGCAACGATGCGGCCAATGTCCTGGCCCCAGTCGTCGTTCTTGTAGAGCACGGCAACGGACTTGTAGCCCTTGTCGCGGGCGACCATGGCGCCCACGGCCGCCTGAACGCCGGAAGTGGCGAAGGTGCGGAACCACAGGCCGTCCGTCTTGCCCTCTTCCGCCAGCTTGGTGAAGGCCGAGGAGGACGAGCAGCAGGACATCTGCATCACCTTGCCCGGCACGGTGACGGAGGTGAGGATGGGCATGGAAACGCCGCTCGACACGGAGCCCAGCAGCACCGGCACCTGATCAATATCCACCAGTGCCTTGGCGGCATCGACGCCAACCTTCGGGTCGGTCTGGTCATCGCGCAGCACCATGTCGATCTGGCAGCCCTGCACGCCGCCAGCTTCGTTCACCTGCTCGACCACGAATTTCGCCGTCTCGGCAATGGGGCGGCCCCAGTCCACGGAGATCGGCAGCACCGCGCCGATCTTGCGGGTGCAGGCCTGCGCTGCCGCATCGCCGGCAAATTGCGGGGCGGCCAGAGCGCCCATTCCGAGGGCCAGACCGAGGCCTGCCCGCTGCAAACTCCGCTTCATCGTCATTTCAATCCCCTCTGTTTACTGCCCGGGTTTTCCCGATTGCGATACGGTCAGCCGCTCCGCGAAGAGCCCTGCGGGCGCCAGAGCAGCATGCCGACGATGACCAGCCCGATCAGGATGAACTGAATGGAGCCGGTATAGAGTTGCGCCTCGGCGGGCGCGAAACGGGACAGGGCCCAGCCGCTGGCTGTCCATGCGGTCCAGATGAGGAAGGCTCCGGCGATGGCGCCCCGGTTGTTGCCCGCCCCGCCGACGATCAGCATGGCCCAGATCTGGAACGTCAGCGTCGGCAGCACATCCTGCGGGCTGACGAAGGCATAGAAGGTGCCGTAAAGCCCGCCCGCCAGCCCCATGATGGCCGAACCGGTGACAAAGGCGGTGAGGCGCACCCGCGACGGCTGCTTGCCGAGCGAGCGGGCTGCCTCCTCATCCTCGCGGATGGCGCGCAGCAGCCGCCCGAAGGGCGAGGCCGTCAGCCGCTCCAGCATCAGATAGACCAGCACCAGCAGCGCCAGAACAAAGGCGAGATAGGCAAGGTTGTAGGTGAAGCCATCGCCCAGAAGGCCGCGCAGGGGCCGCTCGAAGCCGCGCACGCCCTTGGCCCCGCCGCTCAGCCATTCCGCATTGCGCATGACGTTTTCAAAGGCCACCGCAATGCCGAAGGTGGCGATGGCCAGATAATCATGGCGCAGCTTCAGCGTCAGCACACCGGCCACCCAGGCCAGCAGCGCCGCCGCACCCACGCCGCCCGCTAGCGCCAGAAGATACGGCAGGGCAAAGCCGCCCAGATGATCGTCCTGCGGCAGGCCGCCGAGGATCAGCGTGGCATAGGCCCCTGCCCCGAAGAAGGCCGCCACGCCGCCGTTGAACAGCCCCGTGTTGCCCCATTGCAGATTGAGGCCCATCACCGCGATGGCGAGAATGGAGGCCAGCGTCGTGAAGAAGACGAGATAGGAGATGACCCCGATCATGACCGTGCCTCGCCGAAAAGACCGTTGGGGCGGACCAGCAGCACCGCCAGAATGATGAGGAAGGGCATGGAGGGCGAATAGCCCGAGGGCACGATCAGCAGCGCAAGGCTGGAGGCAATGCCGACCAGAAAGCCGCCAATCGCCGCCCCGTGAATGCTGCCGATGCCCCCGGCAATTGCCGCCGCAAAGACCGGCAGCACCATGTCGCGGCCCATCACCGGCGAGAGGTGGTTGGTCATGCCGTAGAACACCCCGGCCAGCGCCGCCAGACCGCCGCCGATGACCCAGATCAGCGTCACCATGCGCTTCAGCGAAATGCCGTTGACCTGTGCCAGCGACGGGTTTTCCGCCACCGCCCGCAGCGCAAAGCCGAAGGTGGTGCGCGTCAGCACCAGATGCAGCACCGCCATCACCAGGAGCGTTGCGCAGAGGACGAAGACCTGATCCGGCTTGATCATCAGCAGCGGATTACGGCTCAGCACCACGGCAAAGGCGATGCCCTTGGAGTAAAGCTCCGTATGCAGGCCGAAGCTGAGGCCGATGACGCTGCGCACGATCAGCGCCACGCCAAAGGAGGCGAAGACCATGGACAGCTCGCCGCCCTTCTCCCGCACCCGGCGGAAGATCAGCCGGTCGATCAGCACCGCGCTTGCCGCCGTAACCGCCATCGCCAGCACCATGGCCAGCAGCAGGGAGAGCGTGAGCGACAGCGGCGCCAGCTTCTGCCCCAGCGGGCCATGGATCGCCTGAAACAACCGGTCGAAGACCAGCGCCACATAGGCGCCGATGGTCAGCAGCTCCGCGTGGGCGAAGTTGGCAAAGCGCAGCATGTGCATCACCATGGTGAGGCCGATGGCGCCCAGCGACAGCACCGATCCGACGAGAATTCCGTCCACGAGCGCCTGGATCATGATGCCCTCAACCTCTTGCCGCCGAGATAGATTTCCCCCACCACCGGGTCCGCCCGCAGGGCCTCTGCGGCCCCGTCAAGCTGGTTGCGCCCGTCGGCGAGGATGTAGCAGTGATCGGCAATGCGCAGCGCCTGCTTCACGTTCTGCTCCACCAGCAGGATGGTGACACCCTGCTGCGTCAGATCCTTTGCCAGCGCCAGCACCTCTTCCGCCGCCTTGGGCGACAGCCCGGCGGAAGGCTCGTCCATGAGAACGAGCGAGGGCTTCACCGCCAGCGCCATGGCGACGGCCAGAAACTGCCGCTGCCCGCCGGACAAGGCCCCAGCCCGCTCCTTCTGCTTGGCGGCGAGCGGAGGAAAGCGGGTGAACAGCTCGTCCAGCCGCGCCTTCGCCGCGCTGCCTGCATTGCGCAGCGCCAGTTCCAGGTTCTGGCGGATGGTCAGCGTGCGGAAGATGTTGTCCGTCTGCGGCACATAGGCGATGCCGTGACCGGCCATCCGGTCGGGCCGCAGCCCCGTGATGTCCTGCCCCCGGTAGCGCACGCTGCCGCCGCTGACCGGCACCAGCCCGGCCACCGCCTTGATCAGCGTCGATTTGCCCGCGCCATTGGGGCCGATGATGACGGTGACCTTGCAGGCCTCCGCCGTCAGCGCCACGTCCTTCAGGATCGGCAGATCGGGAACATAGCCGGCGAAAAGCCCGCGGATGACGAGTTCGCCATCGTCAGGCCCTGCCGCTTGATCTGGTCGGGTAACGTCAGGCATCGGCCATGCTCCCCAGATAGGCATCCAGCAGCACCGGATTGGCCTGCGCTTCCTTCGCCGTGCCCTCGAACACCACCTTGCCCTCGGCAAGCGCGATGACGGGATCGCAGTGGCGCATGATGAAGTCCATGTCATGCTCGATGATGACGAAGGTCTTGCCCTGGCGGTTCAGCTCCTCGATCTTTTCGATGAGAACGCCGGTCAGCGTCGGGTTGACGCCTGCCGCCGGTTCGTCCAGCAGGATGATGGCGGGATCGCCCATCAGCACCCGCGCCAGTTCCAGCAGCTTCATCTGCCCGCCGGAAATCTTGCCCGCCGGATGATCGGCCAGCTTTGCCAGCGTCACGAACTCCAGCACCTCCATCGCCCGCTCCCGGTTGCGCCGCTCCTGCGCGGCGACACGGCCAGAGGCGAAGAGCGGGCCGAAGAGGCTTTCCCCGTCTGGGCGGGCGGGGCCATCATCACGTTTTCCAGCACGCTCATGCGCGCAAAGGGGCGCGGGATCTGGAACGTGCGCCCCAGCCCCTTGCGGAACAGGGCATCGGGCGCAAGGCCGGTCACATCCCTGCCCGCCAGCGTTACCGTGCCGGAGGTGGGCTTCAGCGTGCCGGTGAGCAGGTTGAACAGGGTGGACTTGCCCGCCCCGTTCGGCCCGATGAGGCCGGTGATGGTTCCCGCCCGGATGTCCAGCGATACGCTGTCCACGGCGCGGAAGCCGTTGAAGTCGCGGGTCAGGCCCTTGGTGGACAGCAGCACCTCAGCCATGGGCCGCCGCCAGCACCTGATCATCAGGCTTGGTGTTGAGATTGTACTTCATGATGCGGCCATGGCGGCTGGTGCGGTCGCCCTCAAGACCATAGACCGGCCCCTGCGGCCCGCCCGCCTGCGCCAGCACCGCGCCGATCGCCGCCCGGTCCGCCTCGTCCAGCTGGAAGCCGAAGACTTCCATCGTCTTGGGCAGATGCCGCGCATAGCGCGCCCCGACGATGCCCGCCGCCACCTGCGGCTGATCCAGCACCCAGCGGGTGGCAACGCTGGAGAGGGACACACCATGCCGCTCCCCACCGCCTTCAGGGTGGAGAGCAGCGTCTGGAACAGGTCCCAGGAGCCGAACTCGTCAATGATGAGCCGGTACTTGATCAGCGAGCGGTTTTCGAAGGCAAAGCCCGGATCGGCCTGGCCCAGCCAGTTTTCCGTCAGGAACCCGCCCGCCAGCGTGCCGTAGCACAGCAGCTGCACATCATGTTCGCGCGCCCAGTTCGAGAAATCCCCGGCGGGGCGCCGGTCGAGAACGGAATATTGCACCTGTGCCGAGACCACATCAAAGCCTGCACCGGTGAAGAGGCTCATCTGCGCCTCGTTCCAGTTGGTGGTGCCAAGGTTTGCGATTTTGCCCTTCTCCTGGCAGCGCTTGAGCACCTCCAGCGCGGACACCGCGTTGCCGATGCTCAGATCCCACCAGAAGAACTGCACCAGATGCAGCCGCTCGATCTGAAGCCGCTTCAGCGAGCGGTCGATGATGGCTTCCACCTCGTCCGGGCGGATATCGGCAAGGCGGGAGAGGTCCGGCACCAGCTTGGTGTGCACGATCACCCGGTCAGCCACCTCCGCGCCCCTGCGGCGGCGCACATCCGCGATGAAGTTGCCGATCATCTCCTCCACGCCGGTGTAGATGTCGGCGCAGTCGAAGGTGGTGATGCCCGCATCGAGGAAGGCTTCCATATCGGCAATGGCCGCCTCGCGCTCCACCGGGCCATGGTCGCCGGCAAGCTGCCAGCCGCCCTTGATGACGCGGGAAATGCGGTGGCCGGGGCGCAGGTCTGCGGTTTCAGCGGCGGTCATTCGGCAGGGCCTCCCTCGGCCTTTTTCCAGTATGGGGTGTCGCGGGCCTCAGGCAGGCCGGTGGTTTCGCTGTGGCGGAAGTACCGCTTGCCAAGCCGGGTCACGCGGAACCGGCCTCCGCAATGGGGGTCGGGGCAGGCAATCTCCGCGTCGGTGGACATCCAGTCATTGGCGTGGGTGTCGCGCTGCTTGGCCGGCAGCAGCGGCAGAAGCGCGGCCAGCGCATACATGGAAACGCGCTGCCCGGCGCCGAACACCAGCGCCTCGCCTTCCACGGTGAAGGCCTCGCCCTCAACATGGCGGCAGACGGGGGTGCGCCCGCCCAGCACGGTCTCGACTTTCAGGTCGTAGAGCCAGAAGCCGTCTTCCCTGTTCGCTGTCTCATCCGCACTCATGTCCGGCTCACGCTCATCTGGAAGGCTCCTTTGAAGGAGGCTTGTTATCTGTGATATTTGATCATAGGTTTGGGATATTCCGATTGTCAATCAGCCTAAGGTGGTTAAACTTCAGGCAGGTTCAACATGCAGGCAGCACGCCGGGACAGCACCATGACCGCACCACGCATTGCGCGGATCGACCAGTCGAAACTGCGGGAAAACGTCTATTTCGCCCTGCGCGATGCCTTCACCAGCGGCGGATTTGCGCCAGGCGATACCGTCAGCCTGCGCGACCTTGCCGAACAGCTGGGCACCTCGATGACGCCAGTGCGCGAAGCGGTGCGCCGCCTTGTGGCCGAAGGCGCGCTGGTCGATACCCCCAGCCGCACGCTGCAGGTGCCGCCCTTTGATGCAAACCGGATGCAGGATCTCAAGCGGGCGCGGCTGGCGCTGGAAACGCTGGTGCTGGACCTTGCCATGGACCGCATGACGGCGCAGACCGTGGCAGAGCTGGAAGCCGTGCTCCACGCCCCGCCCGCGCCGGACCGAACCGTTCCGGATCTGAAGCAGAATTACGATTTCCACTTCACCCTCTACCGCGCCAGCCAGTCCGAAGTGCTGGTGCCGCTGGTGGAGGGGCTCTGGGTGCAATACGGCGCCTATCTGAACCTCATCATCAAGAGCGAAGACGCCCTGCGCATGCCCGAGCACAAGCACCACGAGGAAATCATCGCCGCGCTGAAGGCCGGGGACCGGGAAGCGGCAAAGGCCGCCCTCGTCAACGACATCGAGCGCAGCTTCCGCGTGATCATTCCTTCCGCATGACCCGCACCTCCCACCCCGCCAGCGGCCGGGTTCAGGCGTCCGGCCCGAAGACATTCAGGGATTGGGCCTTCGTTTTGCCGCAGCACCCCTCTCCCCCTTTGAGGGGGAGAGGGCTGAGACGCACTGCCCAGTCACCCAGACTGCAGCCCTTTCCAAAACCCTGAACCTCGCCCAGCACGATCAGTGCATCCAGTAGCCGCCAAACCCGAGAGCCAGCCGATGACCGAAACCGTTTCCCGCCCCGACCGCTTCCGCCTGTCGCCCCGCCTTGAGATCAGCCGGGCGCTGACGGGGCTGTGGCAGGTGGCCGATATCGAGCGCAAGAGCGGCGCCATCGACCCGGAGACCGGCGCGGACTGGCTGGACGCCTATGTGCGGCAGGGCTTCGACACCTTCGACATGGCCGACCATTACGGCACCTCGGAAATTCTGGCAGGCCGGATGCTGTCCCGCCACGCCGGCAAAAGCCCCCGTCCGCTTGCCTTCACCAAATGGTGCCCGGAGCCGGGGCCGATGACGGCGGAGATTGTCCGCGCCGGCGTGCAGGAGCGGCTGGACCGGCTGGGAGTAGCCAGCGTCGATCTGCTGCAATTCCACTGGTGGAGCTTCGAGCACCCCGGCTGGCTGGACGCGCTGCACGAGCTGGCGAAGTTGCAGCAGGAAGGGCTGATCGACGGCATCGGCGTCACCAATTTCGATGCGGCCCATCTGCATCTGGCACTGGCCGACGGGGTGCCGCTGCTGACCAATCAGGTTTCCTTCTCGCTGGTGGACAGGCGCGCCGCCGGGCCGCTGGCGGAAGTTTGCGCCACGCATGGGGTGCATCTCTTCGGCTATGGCACGCTCTGCGGCGGCTTCCTGTCGGACAAGTGGCTGGGTCAGCGCGAGCCGCTGGACATCAATGACTGGAGCAAGATGAAGTACAAGCGCTTCATCGACGTGACCGGCGGCTGGGATGCCTTCCAGACCCTGCTGTCCACCGCCCGCCAGATCGCGGACCGGCACGGGGTTTCCATCTCCAACGTCGCAACCCGCTGGGTGCTGGAGCAGCGGCAGGTGGCGGGCGTGATCATCGGCGCAAGGCTGGGCGAGGCCATGCACACGGATGGCAACCTCAAGCTCTTCTCCTTTGCCCTTGATGCGGAGGATCATGGCAAGCTTGCAGAGGCTTTCGCGCAAATGCAGGCCGTTCCGGGCGACTGCGGCGATGAATACCGCAAGCCGCCGTTCCTCACCGCCTCGGGCGATCTCAGCCACCATCTCGACCAGATGCCGCTGGCCAATACGACGGAGGCCGTGCCCCACCGCCCCGGCGCCACGCGGGTGCTGACCGGATCGGAGTGGGAGGATATCGCGGGCTATTGCAGGGCGCAGCGCATCGGTGACCGCATTCTGGTTTCCGGCACCACCGCCACCGCCGGCAGCAGCCGCCCGGTGGCGCCGGGCGATGCCGCAGCGCAGACGACCTATATCCTCGACAAGATCCTTGCCGCACTGACAGCCCTTGGCGCCAGCGCCGAGGATGTGGTGCGCACCCGCGTCTACCTCACCGACCCAAACGACGCCCTGCCAGTCTCCCGCGCCCATGGCCGCATCTTCGGCCCCATCAAACCCGCCAACACCCTGCTGGCAGTGGCCAAACTCATCGGCGACTACAAGGTGGAAATCGAAGCCGAAGCCATCCTGCGCGGCTGAGCGGCAGGTCCATTACCGGCTCGTGCTTGCTCCAGCGTATTCAGGTGGCAGCTAATCTCTCCGCTTCCCGCCTGAATGCGCTGCGCAGGTGTTCCTCTGCGCTGTCCGGATCAAGTTCGGGATCGCCGGCCAGCAGCAGCCCCGCCAGACCGTCGCGGAGCGCCTCAAGCCGCAGAGCGGTGGCGCGTGGGTTGCTCAGGTGCCACGAGGCATCCGCCGAGCCGCTGAGCAAAATGTCTGCAAGCCCCTGGCGCAAGCGTACCCGCGCTGCGGACAGCGCTTCGGCCAGCGGAGCATCTTTCACTGCAAGAGACTCTGCCTCGATCCACAAGCGCCAAAAGGGCCGGGCTTCCGGCAAAAACTCTCGCTCATAAACCGCTCCAGAGCTTCCGCCGCACTCTCGCCCTCCCGGTGCAGATCTGCCGCCACAGCGTCAAAAATTGCGGCCCAGGCCTGCGCCCTCAAGTCCGGCCAGCGGAAATAGTGGTTCAGCAAACCAGTCCCGACACCGGCACGCTCTGTCACCATCCTGGTCTGCACTGCCAAAAGCCCCTGCTCCATCAGCAGTTCGGCGGTAGCAGACAGAATACGGCTGCGCTTGCCCATGGCAGTCATTCGGAACTCCTTGACAGATTGAGCGCTCGCTCAATATAAGTTGAGCAAGTGCTCAATGGAGATCATAGCCCAATGGCGGCAGAGCGCAATCAGGCAGTCGACATGGTACGGGCGATTGCCCTGTTCGGCATCGCGGTGGTCAACCTGCCATTCCTGGCGCTCCCGGCGGACGCCACCCTATACCTGCCGGCAGATGGTATCGACCGGATCGCAGTGGTTCTGGTGGAGCTGCTGTTCCAGGCAAAGTTCTTTCTGCTTTTCTCTTTCATTTTCGGTTGGGGAATAGAGATCCAGTTCCGGGCTGCAAACCAGAAAGGCGCATCTTTCGCCCGGCGGTTCAGCCGGCGGCTGGCGTGTCTTGCAGTCCTTGGCATGCTGCATGCCACGCTGGTTTTCACCGGAGATATACTGCTGCTCTATGCCTTGCTCGGGCTTGTGGCATGGGCCGCCAGACCTCTGCCCACCCGCAGTCTTCTGATGCTGGCTGCCGGACTTGTCCCGGTTGCCGCAGGGTGCCTCATTCTTCTTGGGCTCATGCTGCAAGGCTCCGTTGTTCCCCCGGACACCCCAAACCTTGGCGGCAGCTTCATCGAGGCGGTTCACGCCCGTTGGCGGGACTGGCCAGACAGCTTCGGTTTTCTGGTTCTTTTCCAGGGGCACCTTGCACTGGCCGCCTTCCTGGCAGGAATAACGGCAGCAAGGACCGGTTTCTTTGAGACGGGCAACTTGACCGCTGCCAGGTTAAAACGCGCAGTACCGCTTCTTCTGGCCGCAGGTCTTGTCCTGAACAGCGGCTATGTGCTGGGCCTTCATTCGGACGTTTTGCCACCTGCCTTGACGCTCGCGGGCCTAAGCGGCCTCGCCCTCGGCGGTCCGGTGCTGGCGCTTGCCTGGCTCGGGATGATCCTGATGGCAGCTGACAGGATCAGACTTCCAGGCTTCCTCATTCTCGCGGGCAGAAACTCGCTCACCTGTTATGTCCTGCAGGGCGTTCTGGCCGGGCTTGTGTTTGGCGGATATGGCCTTGGCCTGTTTGGCACACTTGGCCAGATGGCATTGCTGCCGCTCTCCCTTGGCCTAACGGTTCTGTCCATGGTTTTGACATCAGCATTCGCGCGTGTCTTTGGCCACGGCCCCCTGGAGCTTCTATTGCGCCGTGTCACTTACGGATGACCCCGGAAGCGCTCTGCCTGCATAGAGTTCCTGCCGCCATCTGTTGCGTCACACCACTATTTGAAATTCTCAACTGAATTGACTTTTGTCATTCATATTGATCAGCATCAAAGAAGACAGCGGTCCGCCGTGGTTTCCTCGCGGCCATGTTCAACCGGCTGCACCATTCCTTGTTGTCGATCCTTCTGGCTTGCCTGCTTGTTTTTACAGGGACAGCGAGCGGGATGGCGGCGGCGCATGCCGGAATGCCTGATACAGGAACTGCCGCCGGTGTGATGCAGATCGTCATCTGCAGCGCGGATGGCGCAAGCCGGACGGTCTATCTGGATGCGGCAGGCAACGTTGCCGAAGCACCGCAGAAAAAGAGCTGCTGCACCGGAGATTGCGCCGATTGCACCCTGTGCTCGCAGCCAGCCGCAGACCGGACTGCCGGAGCCTCTCTCCTTCTTCCCCTCCCAAGCTCCCACGCCTTGCAAGGTCACGCAGCCCCCGGACAGAGGCTTGTCCGGGGAGCGCCTCCGCGCGGGCACCTCCAAGGACAGGCACATGATCCGCCTTCTGCTCCTCTTGTGTGCAGCCTTGTTGCTGCCCGCCATGGCCAGCGCCCAGCAGGCCGCCCCCTCCCATCTGTCCCGGTTCCTGCCGCAGGTTCCCGCCGCGAGCCTTGTCGAGGGGGCCGAGGGCTATGGTGCCATTCACTCCGGTCTGCCGGTTGCCGATGTTCTGAGCGGCGGCAAGACAGTGGCCTATGCCTTTGTCACCTCGGATTTCACCAGCACCACAGGCTATTCCGGCAAGCCCATCCATGTGATGGCCGCCATCGGCACCGACGGGCTGCTGAAGGGCGTGAAGCTGCTGAAGCACTCCGAGCCCATCGTTCTCGTCGGCATTCCCGAAGCGCGAATGGTGGAGCTGATCGAGGGCTACAAGGGTCTCGACATTGCAAAGGAAGCCGCGTCCGGCGGCTCCAGCCACGACCTCAAGATCATTTCGGGCGCAACCGTCACGGTGATGGTGATCGACGATTCCGTCGTGCGCGCCAGCATCAAGGTAGCGCGCAGCCTCGGACTTGGCGGGCTTTCCGCGGAACGCCCCGCTACAGGCCCGCAGCGTGTCATTGATCCTAACGTGAAAGCCGCGGACGACTGGCTGACCCAGACCGGAGACGGCACCATCCGCCGCCTGTCGCTGGACGTCGCGCAGGTCAATGCCGCCTTTGCCGCCCTGCCGGACCAGCGCGCCGCAGAGCGCCCGGAGGAAGGCCCGGCGGATGCCACCTTCATCGACCTTTATGCCACGCTCGTCAGCATTCCCGGCATCGGCGAAAGCCTGCTGGAGCCGGGCGAGAAGGCGGCGATCGATGCCTGGCTGAAGCCGGGGGACAGC